>JAEOTQ010000099.1 GCA_016839785.1 Candidatus Hodarchaeota archaeon
ATTTCTGCTGAAGTTAATGAATGGATGTATTCAAGCATAAAAAAGGATTTACATTTCAATTCCATTACAGGAGGATCTGACCTGAATGCTATCTTTGCTGGTGGATGCCCTATCCTTCCAGTATATGCGGGTCAACTTCAAGCCAATGCTTTAGGGATGCGGATTGAAGCTTATGACGAAGTGGGAAATCCAATCCGAGACCATCAAGCTGAACTTGTATGTGAAAATCCTTCTCCTAGTATGCCTCTCTTCTTTTGGGACGATCCAGACCATCAACGATATAAAAGTGCATATTTCAATTTTTTTGATAAGTTAGACAAGGAGGTTTGGAGACATGGAGATTATATCATTATTCACAGTGATACGGGTGGAATGACCGTGTTAGGACGCTCTGATGCTGTGTTAAAACCGTCTGGTGTTAGGATTGGCACATCAGAAATTTATAATCTTGTTGAAGCTCTTCCTGAAGTGGCAGATAGTCTAGCAATCGGTCAGAAATGGAAGAACGATCAAAGAATAATTTTATTTGTGAAGCTTACTCCGAATGCTGTTCTCACTACGGAGTTGAAATCAAAAATTAAGAAAACTTTAAGATCAAGAGCGTCCCCTAGACATGTCCCCTCAATCATTCTTGAAACACCAGATATTCCTTATACTTTTAGTATGAAAAAAGTCGAGATGGCAGTTACTAATATCATTCATGGAAACCCTGTTACAAATCGAGATGCTCTCTCTAATCCAGATGCGTTAGACTACTATGAGAAGATCCGTCCAAATCTCAATAAATAGATGAGAATTTCGTCAATAGAATAAGTAGATGTAGGTTTTATTCGGAAAACATTATGGTATTTCTGGACAAATGTAAAACGATTTTAGAAGAGATAAATACAAAAATATTCTACAATTCACTTTATTTGGTGAATTATTATGGTGGAAATCTTACGTAAAAAAATATCTGGAATGTCATTTGATGACGCTGTTGATCATGTACAAACCATTGTAGCCAATGAAGGATTTACTGTATTGTTAACCAAAGCAATCGATCAAGTAATCGAAAAGAAACTTGGTGTCAAAGATTATCCTCGATATACGAGTATCATGGCATGCGGTGCAGATCTAGCAAAAGCCGCTTTAGATGTACATAAAGATGTCGGGACGTTATTCCCCTGTAGCTTTGTCGTTTATGAAGAAAACTCTGAAATTATGGTTGCTCATGTATCAATTATGAAAATCGCAGCTGAATTAGGATTTGCTTCTCAAGAAGCAATGGCACCTGTGATCAAGAAAACTGGTGAACGGGTTCATGCTGCGTGGGATAAAATTTAGCTAAATATACATAACACTACATTCTTTCCTTTTTATTTTCTTCCCACTCCTGAAATTTTTTCTACGAATCGTTAAATATTCCCCTCCCAATCGAAAAAACGGGAGTTTTAATGAGCAAAAACATTACAATCCGTGATTACAAAGAGGGAGATTGGCCATCTGTCAAGTTAGTTTTACTAGAATCAGATATTTACACTGCATATGGTTCTACAGTCCTTAAAAGTGAAAAAGGTAGAATAGATTTTTATGCTCAAGTTCCTGAAAAGGGAAAAGTCTTTACTGCGTGTATTACTAACCCTTCATCTAGTGAGAAAGATGATCAAGATGAGAACACAGAGCTAGAAGAGACTCGCGAATCAATCGTTGGGTATGCAGTTATTGATTTCTTTAGTCGTGGTATTTTCATATTATCGCTTATCATTGGGAAGGAATACCGCGGTTTAGGTTATGGAAAGCAATTAATGGAACATATCAAGAGGTTTGCTAAAAAGAATACTCAGTACACAATTTTACGTGGATTTGCAGGTGAACAGCTAGTCAATGTTCATACCTTTCTATTAAAACAAGGATTTAGAGCCTGTGGTTTTGTCGAACATGATTTATCTTGGAATCACTCGACTATTCATTATGTCTTTTCTCTTCGAGAGGAAAAAGATGAAGAACAGGAGTTTTTAATTTCCGCTTAAATCTCTGAAAGGACTGATTTCTTTCTGCTTATTCGGAATATTGATCAAAAGAAGTAAATTCTTTAACAGACTTTCGCATGGGCCTTCGTCCTTCGTTTTCGCGTTGTTTTTCACTCATTTCCTCTGGAAAAACGGAAGTGTGTTTACCTACAATTATTAAAGTTATTAACGAGTAGTCTTTGGGAATCTTAAGAATTTCTTTGGCTTTTTCAAGGTTAAATCCAGCGATAGGGTGTGCAACTAATCCCATTTCTGATAGTAGTAAGATTAGATACGCTGTGGCCATTCCTGTATCAAATAAAAAATAAGGATCCCGTCCAGATATTTGACAGTCTAAGCTTACTTCTGAATATACAGCTACAATCATTGAAGCGTTTTTAGCCCACGCATTACCTCTACTTAAGGCGGTAAATAATGATTGGAGAATCACAGGATTTTGAACAAATATGTAGCGCCAAGGTTGGTTATTATTACAGCTCGGAGTTAGTGAAACAAGTCCAGCAACTTTCTTAACATCTTCGGGGGAAATTTCTACGGATTCAAGAGCTCGATATGCTCTTCGTGATTGAATTATTGAGTCAAGCATCGTTAACATCTATCCCAGAATTTCATTAATTATTGACTAGCCAAGAAAACGACCTTCTTTAAGGACTCTTCCTCTTTTTTCAGAACTCTGAGATGAAAGGTTTCCTACTTCTTTTTCTCTTTCATCCGTTTTTTCTTTTCTTTCGGATCAAATAACGATGTCATATCATCTAGAATTCCATCAAATAAATCCCCAAAAGCTTCTTGACTTTGCTCATCACTAAGTGTTATTCCCTCATTTTGGATTGTCGCAGCGTGTTGTGATAATGCGTTATACTCTGATGATCCAACTGGAAATTTTGAAGCGGTTTTTAAGCAAAATGTAACAATTTCGGATAAGCCATCATTGTCCTCTAGTTCTTGAAACATATCTGTTGACTTGAAAAGTTGATCTATTGTGTCAGTAATGTTACCTTCTGTAAAAGCTATTTTAGCAGATGTTAAAAGAAATTTTGCTTCCTCTTGCTTAAGATTATTATCCTTGAAATGTTTTAACAGATTCTCTCTTTCAGAAATTGCCAGTTGATTGCCAACAGGAGATCTATACAATTCTTCATAAATTTCAGCAATTTTTGTTGAATAACGACTTGTCCCTTTTTCTCCAAAGGCTTTCAAGTTATTCGATGCTGTATTAATGAGAGCGATTGCTGTTTCTGGATCTTCCTCTAGTAGACTTCTACCTGCGGAATAGAACATATTAGTTATTTCCACAAGAAGATCTTCCAGTTTTTTTTCTATACTTAGCTGGAGACTCTTTTCACCCCATTCTAGTAATGAAGCAAAATCTCCCATCATGAGGAGAAATTTTGCACGTTCGATACTATACGCAATGACTTCCTCTACATTATCAATAACTGAATTAAGTTCTATAATCTGATTAAAAAGTTGAATCACAGCAGGTTGATTCTGCTCTTCTTTGTATACTGTTAATCCATGTTCTCTTATTTCTGAGCAAATTGATGTTATTAATTCTGTTGAATTTTCAAGGCTATTAGCTACTTCACCTGCTTGATTCCACATTGTTAAGGCGAGATCTAAACGAAGAGGTGCAAAAAGTATTGCATTGTCTTTGTACAATCGCATAGCTTGTTTCTTCATATCAGCTTCACTGAGAATTTGAAAAAGAGCCTGAAGAATAGCCCACGCCTCTTCAAATTGTTCGTCATGAATCCGAGATTTCTGATCTCGATCAAGTAATGCGACAACTTTCTCGGTGAATTCTTCATTTTCAGCATCTAGGCGTTTCAAAAAAGAGAATGTTTGACCATATATTGTGATAGCTTTTTGGTAATCCTCCTTCTCGGAGGACAATTTTTCCATAATTGGCCAAATGAAGGAGATAAATTGGTCTGGTTTGTTGATTTTTTCGTGGAAATTTAAACTTAAGAGAATCATTTCGGTAAGGTGAAGTGTATCATCTAGTTTCAAAATAAAGTTGTTAGTCCATTCAACTATCTCTTCTAAATGTGGATGTGATTTATTTTCCTCAAAATATACAGTAAAAGTTTTCAAAAGAAAATTGTTTATCTCAGTAAAATATTCTGGTTCCACAGCGCTTTCAGCTAGGTTTTGAACAAATGGAAAGAGAAAAGCATTGAAAATAGCCCTTTTGTGTACAAGAGAAGCAATTGTCTCTAGCTGGTTAATAATAAACAGCTTAGCGGAAAGTAAAGAAGCAGAAAGAGTTTGATCCATTAAATATTGAAGATTTCTTAGAACAATCTGTTCTAGCTCGGTCTCATTCGCCGCTAATTGGGTCGATTTCGAAATTAATTCAACCGCTACCTTTGGATTCTTCTCTAATAATAATGATCCAATTTTGAAATAGAAATCTGCGGCAAGTTCCTTATTGTATGATGAATAAACTGTAAATGTTTGTTCAGCGTAACCTGAAGCAAGTTCCATCAAGTTGCTGTTAATTGATTTGTATGTAGTCGCAGCTAATACTTCTCCATGCTTTTCTTTCGAGATAGCTGCCCCCGTTTTGCTGATCAAATAGAGAAATTTCTGAAGATCATCTCTCATACTCGTATCCTGAGAAAAAAATGGATCTGACCTTTCAATAAGGTAGTCGATTAGCGATTGCAATTTTTCAGTCGCTTGTAGTGTTTCAAAATTTCCCTGAGCACGTTCCAAGAAGTCATATTCATACGAAATTTTTCCTTCTTGACCAAGAGTTTGAGCAAATGAAAATGCCGTATCTCCTGCCATTTCAATATCCCCGAAGTATGTAAACAAATCTACAATAGAGATTAATTGGGTTGCTGCATCATCAAGTTTTCCTTCACTCAGTAGATCTCCAAAATTACTCTGAAGAAATGTAGTGATTTCTCTTGCTTTCCCAGACTCTTGATATAAATCCCACCATATTTGTGCACAATATTCGAAATAAGGAAGGGCCTGTATTCTAAGCTTTTTTGTAAACATCAATTGACCATAATTAAACAGATATTCCGTAGTTTGATCAACAATCTCATTATAGTTCGATTTTGAGAGATTAATTCGTTGGAGTAAATAATGAATACCCTTGTTATTCTGGAATTCAATCGAACCTTTTTTGACTAACAGCATACGTGAGTTAATAACATTATCAGAAATTGTTGTTCCTTGTTCAAATAAATACGTTAGAATATTTTCAATAATTTCTTGGTTGTCGTGAGTGACTGCAGCGTCAAAAGCATCTGTAATTGTAGAATTAAAGTCTTCTAGATGATTGGCCTTATCATATATCTGAGCAAGTGACCATAGAAAGGGAGCAACTCTTTTTGGATCATCTGCTTCAAGAAAACCTGCACTTGCAGTTTTTTGCAACACTCGTGCAATATCGAGCTGTTTTTGAACTTTTTCCAGGGCTTTTAGAGCAAGTATTTGCGCAATTCGGAGAGAAAGTTCCTTTTGAGGATAGGGAAGAACATCGGCATTCTGAGACTTAAAAAATCTCATTAAATTCGCTGTATCTTCCATCGCTTCTGCAGGTCGATTTATATCAATGAACCTGTTGATCTTTTCAAGTTTCACCTCTAAAATCTTATCCATCACACTTTTATCAAGTACTACCATCTGATAATTTTCTATTGCTTTGTTGAATAGGTTGACACCTTTGTTATACTTTTCTTCTTTTCCTAGGAGATGACCGGGTGCTAAAAATTGCTTTCCAAAGTTAAAATAGGTGTCTCCAATATCCTGACTTATTTCATAGGCAACAGTTTGATTATCCGCTAGCTGATATAATTCTAATGCCCAAGATAATACTTTCAGTTTGTCTTCTGGTTTAAGATCGTCAATTGTATCTCGCATCCTACCTGATAGATCCAGAAATGTGGGAAGGAGTTCTTTAATCGCTTTCTGTTGTTCTTCGTGTAATAACTGCTGATAATATTGTTTTGCATAGTCAAACATCAAGGAATTTTTTCCTGTTTTTTGGGAGGAAAAAAACGCCTTGTTATAGAGTTTCAGACTTCTTTGACCATCTGGGATACTTTTGGCAACTTGGAGATATGTTTTTGCAGCTTTTTCGAAATTTCCTGCAGATTCAAAAGCTTGGGCTTTTTCTAATTCCTTTTGAACTTCAGACATGGTGAAACAACACTAATCCTCCTCAAGAAATTAGGGATTTGATAAAGGTAACCCAAAACTAGAAGAGAAATAATACAAAAACATAAACTGCCATTGCGCTCAGATGTATTCCAGTGATTGTTAGTCCATACCTAATATAATCCATGAAAGATATAGAAACTCCCTCTCTATTACTCATTTCCATAATATAAATACCTTTTACACTACTAATGAGAATAACTGAATCTGTAATATTCACTACTGCAAGAATTGTCCACCAAACAATTCTCGGGTCTGTGTTCGTACTTAAAAGGTCTATTACGGGCCGTAACAGGAATATCAGAGGAATATTTTCAATTATACTAGTTAGGGCGCCTAGGACTCCTGAAAAAGTCACAATCCCAATTTCTGGGGAGATTTGGAGTAGTTGTAGGATTGGTGCTTCTAGAAGTAAGGGTAATTCGGTTAATTGAATTAATCCTGACATAATGAATATTCCAGTTAAAAAGAAAAGCATAGGCCAATCAACTGCCCGTATAAATGAGTCTACGTGATCAGAGAAAAAGATTAATACAAGAACTCCACCTCCAATGCAAATTATATCCACACTGAATCCAATTGATGTTCCTATAGCTAGGAATATTGTAACGACAATGAAAATGACAGAGGCTTTATAGAAGTCTCTACGTGAATCAACAAAACTCCATGGATCAATTGTTTGAAGAAGACGTTGGAGTTCCAATCCAAAAGATACTTCTTTTTCTTTCATAGCCATGAATGACTCTTTAAACATAAAATAAGTCACTGGTATTGTTAAGAGAACCATCATAAATACAAATGGAACACTAAGAATTAAAAAATCGAAATAAGACCAATTTTGTTCTAATGAAACATAGGCTGCAGTATAAGAAGCAATTGGAGTTAGCATGCCAGCAAGGTTGGAATACACTAGTTCTAAAAATAATATAGGCTTAGGATCAAATTCGGCTATTGTGGCTATCAAAATTGTGATGGAAGATACAATGATTAAGGCTAAAACATTGGTTATCATCATACTCAGCACTAATACAGAAAGTGATAAAATCATTGTGAGAACATAGAAGGAACCCCGAATACTTCTTAAAATGTAGAGTATAAACACTTCTAATAACCCTGAGGATTTTAACATTTCCATTATTATCGTTACGCCAACAATGGTCATTATAAGTTCAATATCAATCCATTGGTATACTATATGAATTTCTTGAATAAGATCAACTGAAATGGCAATCATCACCGTTATTACCACCCCAACTAAGGTGATAGATACCTTATCAATTTTCTCTGAAGCAATAGTAACGAGTATGACAAAGAAAATTCCTGTTAGAACCAGCCCTGTAAGAACATCCACTGGAGGTACCCACTTCCTTCTGATTATAGGAAGATCTGACTGTAATTACCAATCTCCGTTTTTAACGATATTGAATGTATTTTCTTGTACAGATACTTTGAGTCTTTTCTTTGTAATACTCATCACTTTTCTTACCATATGAATCCCTCCCTAATTACCCTAAACCAGAAAAAAACAAGCCTTTCTAGTGTGCACTGAACGATTCACTCTTAAATACACTATTCCTAAAGCTCTATTATTAAGAATCCAGTCGACTACAGTGAATTTCATGCTTAAGCTAGCATACCGAAATATCTTCAGATCAAAACAACGGTCTTTCCTGTTAGTATTCGGAATTACCATGACATTGGCTCTAGAAACCGCTGTTATTGTAACTGTTGATACAATTTATACTGATTTCTTATTTGATAATAGAAATCAGAATTATACAGATGTTACAGTTCACCCAAGAAATTGGATGAATTTATCAGAGCTCTTAAATTTAACTGACACAATTTCCAAATCTATTGGAGTGAGTAAGGCCTCTGCAGTCTACTATGTCAAAAGCGATTTTGTCCAAAACCAGACTGGAAGTCCTGTGGATGTCCTCATTTATGGTATTAATTCCAGGACACATCCTGATATTCCAACGCTAAATGTTACAAGAGGCTTTAGGACCGCTACAAATAATACTATTTTAATTTCCCAACCAATAGCCACAACGCTTCATATTGGGCTTGGATCTAAGTTAAATATTGAAAATAAGCCAGAAATTGGTTTTAAGGGAGCAGATCTTACAGTAGGAGGAATTTTTACTGTACCACCATTTTTTGGTAATCGTGAACTACAAACAGTTATTTTAATTGATATTGACACGCTGGTATCACTTTTTGAACCAACATCGCTTACTACTTCTCTGAAAGCTAAAATAGATGTGACTGTGGATAATCTTTTAGAAATTCGGAGTACTTCTGATCATCTTAAAGATATATTAGGGTCGGAGTTCTCTGTTTTTGCTGAAAAAGACATTTCTGAATTACAAGCCCTTGGTATCAGTGCCTATTCTGTTGCTATGAATCTTGTCGTCATGGCTTCATTATTGGTTGAGTTTCTATTCACAACAAATATGCTCGCTATAGTTGTGAGGGAACGACAAAAAGAATATGGTATCTTTAGAACAATGGGATTAAAATCTACTCAGCTCCTATTAATTATTTTTTATGAAGTATTGATTTATTCAGTAATAGGAAGTATTTTTGGGATTTTAGCGGGAATAGGTTTTTCAAACATACTTGTCGATATTTTAGATCAGTTCTATACCAGTCTCGAATTCCAGACTATTATAGCTAAACCTTCCTCCTTAGCTGTAATTTTCCTTTCTGGGGTAACAGTTGCCCTCCTTTCAGGTTTGTACCCAACTTATTTGAGTATTAAAGTACCCATTGTACAAAACATACATTCTAGAATGAGTACCCCTAGTTATAATCTTATTAAGGACTACTGGAAGTATGTTGTGTATACTGGAGCATTATTAACAGCCTCAGGATTTTTTCTCTCCTATTTTGTTGGGCCAGCAAGATTTCTCAAATTTTCCCTATTTTCCACCCACTTTTTTGTGATTATATTTTTATTTCTTGGCACGTTGCTTATAGAGGCTGGATTACTAATTTTTATGCCAAGAATTGGTGAAAAACTCTTTGTTATGTTTGATATAGTTTCACGGACAATATCTATGCGAAATATTTCAAAAGAATTTCAAAGATCTTTATTCACAATAATGACATCGTCCATTGCGTTAACATTTGTGATTTTTGTAGGTGTTGTCTCAGCTGCAGTAATTGCAAGTGTTCCTCAATATTATGAAGGCCAATGGGGGACAATTGATATCGTTATAGAGACCAGTGATAGCAATCTTTTACCAGTAAATTTTACAGATCAATTGGACTCTATTGAGATGATTAGACAGTCAGGATACTTACAAGAAACACGCACAGAGGTAGGACGCTTAAATAGTTATGTCTTCGGGGTTGAACCTGAACAATATTCGCATTTTGGGGAGATAATATTTGATTCTATTTCTGATGCTCCTGCTGATGATCTATTATCCGATAACTCTCTGAATCAAACAAACGTCTTAGTGTCAGATCTCCTCTACAATTCTCTAAATATAGCCTTGGGCCAGGAGGTGCCATTGAAATATGGTACAAATAACACCATAAACGTTACACTAGCTGCTGTAGTTAAAGGAAACGCGTTTTTGGGAAGTGGGAGATATCTATACTTGGCCTCGAATAATTTCCAGTCACTATTTAACACTTCGTTGGCAAAGATTTTCATTTGTGATGTTTATGAGGATCAGAATGTTGGAAAAGTGCGACATAATATATCTGAATCATATGAATTTCTCAACCACGATGATGTAGTTAGTATTGATCTATATCGGAACATCATTGAAAATAGTTTGGAATTCCAAGCAAACCTTTTCCAAGTTTTATTCATGGAATCATTTGTCTTAGCAGGAATTGCTCAATTTGTAGGTATTCTCCTATCTACTTTGCAAATGGAGAGAGAAATGGGAATCATGCGAAGTATGGGCCTAACAAAAAGAGGAGTTTTTACTATTTTTCTTGCTGAATCCTTCGCACTCGGATTTTCGGCCATAATTTTTGGACTATTTGATGGAATATTGGGTGCTGCTTTACTGTTATGGTATATATCATTTAGTATCCCGATCGCATTACATATTCCCCTTGACCATATTTTTACTTGGTTATTAATTTCATTGGCGTTTACATTTGTTAGTACATTTATTCCAGCATATCGATCAAGTCACAAAGAGGTAATAGCTACAATCTCTGCAAGACCCATGAGGACATATAAAAAGGAGAAAAAAAAGAGATTTATTTTTCCAAGATTCATGCAAGAAGAGGAACTGTTGTTTCCAAAATATTTAAAGGTATTAGTGAATGGATTAATTGTGATTTATTATTTCTGGGTCTTAATCTTTGCTTATTGGTTCTTCTTTGAATGGTTTTTCCCCAATTGAGCGTTTACTTGGAAATAGTGAAAATAGTCAATTCGATACTTCACAAAGTTTTATGAAATGATGTCCCAATCCAAAGATATAGATACTAAAAATTATCATTATACGATATTTGTCATTAGAGGTGTATGAGTTGGAACAAAGAGGTCACCTAGAGTGGAACGTAAAAGATCTAGTACAAAAAAGAAATAAATTTCCAGACAGCAAAGAAACAAGCAGAATTATTGATGAAAAGAATGTTAGGCGTTCTTTCGCCAAATTTCCTAATTCAACCCTAGATATTAAGGGAATGGTTGCATGGTTAGAAAAAATGGCTCGATACATTCCAATTTCAAGTGATAAAGAGCTAGAAGAGACGATTAAATTGTTGATAGTGCTTAGTAAAGAACGATCTCGATTTAATTATCTTTATGACAGACCAGGTCTGGAATTAATGAAACGTGTAAGAGAGTGCATGATTAGATATTTCATTGTTCTATCTGAAATAAGGGCAGAAAGAAAGGAATTCTTTGAGTATTGGCATTTAGATGAACAATGGATTCTGGAATGGAGTATGGTATTACTGGGAGTTAAACCTCAAGATAAATTGGGAAAATATGGATTTCCTGACTTAGTTGCAAGAGATTTCTTAAATCTGCTAGCACTAGAGTTGGCATGCGCGGATTCTGCCACTAAATTAGAAGCACCAATGATTAGAATGCAGCCCTCCAAAGAAATTAAAGATAACTATATTTATATACCCACACACATTGCTGCAGAAGAGTATCGAGTTACAGTAGACAAAATATGCTCAAATCAACAAACTTTTTCAGAATGGGTTGAAGAAATTCAGACATACTACGATTTACCTAAAGCTTAAGAGTTGTGGATACTATATGTGGAGAAAACACTCCACAAACGACTCTTTGGTGACAACTCGTGGTGGTTTTTCTAATCGACATTTGCTCATCACATGTTTACATCGTGGATGAAATTTGCATCCACGAGGCCAGTCGTAAGGTTTAGGGATCTTCCCAGGAATTTCTTCCAGAAGTCCCCCCTTCGTAACTGCATACCAAGGTAATGCATTTAAGAGACCTTGAGAATATGGATGAAGTGGTTCATTCAGGAAATCTGAAACAGAACGTGATTCAATAACTTCTCCTCCATACATTACAGCGATAGTGTCTCCAAGTTTAGTCGCCGCCCCGATATTATGGGTAGCAAACATATAAGACCCTCCTAGGTCTTTCTTTAATGTTTGAATCAGCTCAATAATTATTGCTTGGTTCGCGGGATCAAGCGAGGCAAGAGGCTCATCTGCCAAAAGAATCTCTGGATCTGCAATTAATGCCATTGAAATGCAAACTCTTTGAGCTTGTCCATGGCTTAAACTGTCTACATATTTCTTGTAATTAATTTTAGGCTCTGGAAGAGCTACTTTTCCAAGAAATTCGTACACTCTCTCCTTGATTTTCTCTTGTCTCAATGATAATCTTTCTAAGAGAATTTCTCCCGATTGAAAACCTATGGTTAACCAAGGGTTTAGGGATTCCTTGGGTAATTGAGGGATGTACCCAATTTTCACTCCTCTAAATTCATTCATGCCTCTATTATCAAGAGAAAGAAGATTAATCGGGGGAGAAGAGTCATCGGGGTAATAATTTATTTCTCCTTCAAGTAATGCAAGATAATTGGCAAAGAGCTGGAGAATTGAGTTGAGAAGTGTCGATTTTCCACAACCTGTTTCTCCAATAATGCATAATGATTCCCCTCTATGCAGTGTAAGTGATGCTGTATCAACAGCTTTTATCACGAGCTGCTCCAGTTCATAGGTATAATCAATTCCATCAATATCTCGTTTTTCACGCCCGAAAGACCAGTAGTTTTCAATTGCTTGTTTCTCAAGTGGTTTAGGTTCAAACGATGGCCGAAATTGAAGCATTTCCATTAATTTTGCATCTAATCCTTGAGTGATGTCAAATCCCTTTAACTGATAATAGCATTTTAAATCTTTTATCTTCAAAATTATGTCATTTAATGGGGTGAAATTCATGAATAATCATCCTTACACTGTTTGAACTCCTGTAGAGATGAGCTAATCTTAGAAACTTATGTATTGGAGCAGGTAATTT
Organism: Candidatus Hodarchaeota archaeon; assembly: GCA_016839785.1. GTDB lineage: Archaea > Asgardarchaeota > Heimdallarchaeia > Hodarchaeales > Hodarchaeaceae > Hodarchaeum. The sequence goes on from JAEOTQ010000099.1 coordinate 12,679, forward strand.
CCTATACACTGGAATACTAAGAATGGAACCTTTTTAAATACTTAAATTGATAGGCGAATAATTTCTGGCAATTTAATATGCACGTTTGACGAAGTATGCAATTCCGAGAAGGATTATCGCAGTTACTCCATACATCAATGTTAAGACGAAAGCCTCATCAGCACGCTCTCTGAAGTATACAGCTCCCGCAACATCCCCTATACTATAAAACCATGCAGCTTGCTCTCTATGAATTCCAACAGAAACCAAGAATGTTAACGCAAGTAAAATAAGAGGTATTGCAATTATTACGGAAATCTGGACTATTATTCGTTTATTGTTCCTTGATATATGCATTATAATCACCTTGAAATCAAAAATAACCAACAGGTTCGCTGTTGTTTTTCAGTAAACTATGGTAAATGGAGTATAAATACCAATAGAAGAATAATTCTAGGGATATTTAATTATTCTGAGGAGTGCAAAATGTATTCCAAAGTATGATCGTCAGATCCTTTTTTGGTCAGGTGAAAATTACTATGTACAATTCTAGGTGTTTTTTCCGCCAATTTTCATGAAAATGTATTCATTTTTTCTATAAATCAACAATACTTCTTTACTCAAGACAAAAATCGGAAAAGTAAGTGGTATTTCGTAATGTTCGACAAAATAACTGGAGGAAGTAATGATTCAAGTCAAAAGCAATATTAACATATATAATAGATATAACTCCATTATTTAAATGATGATCCCAGTTTAGTGTAAGAATCCTGAATCAGACTCCTCTACTGAAATAAATTACTATTCCTTATTATTATATATGTGTAATTGAGGTGTTATAATTAGGAATTTCACCTGTCATAATCTATTTAAACTTAAAACATTCGATTTGCTTTGGAATAAACTCCCGTATCGCCTTGATTCCATTTACTTGTCGGTGTTATATTATAGTTAAGAGATAATTTAGCAATCTGATATCATCTTTTTTGGAATTAAAGGTCTCGTTAAAAAGATACAAAGAAATATTTGTAGGTGTACTCAGAAAATGAGACTAAAAAGTAAAATTACGCTTTATGCGTTTTTAACTACCTTTGTTTTCTTAGCCAACATGGCAAGCCCTGCGGCTGCAGCTGTATTCGAGGTCAAGTTCCCTGATACTTTGATCATCGAAACAATTGACAAACCACAGACGCTTGATCCTAGTAGTAGCTATGAAACTTTTGGTGGATCATTAGTTGACGGTATATATGAATTTTTAATTACATACGGTCACGGCGCAAGTGATCTTGAAGGTGAAGTCGCCTCAGGTTGGAATGTCGCAGCTGACGGAAAATCTATCAACTTCACAATTGAACCAGGACACTTTTTCGTACTCCCAGAAACAGGAGTTAGTACAGGCATTGAAATCAATGCATGGCATGTGAAATACTCTATTGATCGTACAAACATTATGGCCGATCCTGACGGATATGGTTGGATGTTAGACGGTCTGATCACAGGTGCAAATTCCCACCAAGACTTAAACATCTCTGAAGCACAAGATTACATTGCTGCAGGTGGTGTCGAAGTTCTTAATGATATGCTTGTAAGAGTCAATCTTGATTTTGCATATTCAGCCGCTGTCACAATCTTTGCATTTAATGCAGGAATTGTTATGAATCCAGTATGGATTGCAGAAGAAGCCCCAGGTACTTATACACAAGATACAGGTGGAAAAACTGCCGAAGATAATGCAACTGGAATGTTCTCCTTCACCGACTGGTTTGCAGGCGAGAACGTCACTGAAATTATGGTTGACAAACTTGGTTTCGACGCAGCATGGGATCCACTAGATTCTGGTGTAGTTCCTTCAACTGGTGTAAACAGTCCCTATCGTCATGAGAGAGCAACCCTTTCTGGATGTGGAAGTGGTCCTTACTTCCTGCTTGAAACTCAAACCACATATGGTCAAGCAATCAAACTGCAAAAGAATCTACTTTGGGAAGGTTTCGTTACTGGACAAGGTGGCCCTGATTGGGAAACAGCCCCAGAATTATGGCCTAATGCCCCCGAGTACGTCTTGATCAAGACAGTAAATGAACCTAATACTCGTTTACTCGATTTACAATCAGGTGATTGTGATTTACCAGGTCTACCAACCTCTCTTGCTGATCAAGTGATTGATATCGACGCATTCCTTGACGATGGTACCATTGAACCAATTATTGATGACGTCATTACCTTCCAAGTTCCTTCATTGACTGTAATCTTCTTGGGTATGAACCAAAAAGATGTTATTTCCGATGAATGGCTAGAAGAGGCATCATGGTCAGCATATAATGCAAGCGATTGGTATCCATATGCATGGAGTGAAGACGAAGGAAATCCAACATTCACTGACAATCGAACACTACATAACAACGTCTTTGCGAACTACTTGTTCCGTCAAGCATTTATCAAATCACTCGACGCTGAGGCTTATTTAGCCCAAGTGTTAAACGGATTTGGTATTATTCCTCAAGGATGTATTCCTTACGGACTTATGGGACACGCAGACTTCTTAATCGATGAAGGTTATCAACCAACATACGATCCCGATGGTGCAAAAGCACTCTTCCAGACACTAGGTTGGCAAGGAGCAATCACCTTATGCTTCAACGAAGGTAATACAAACCGCCGAGCTGCAGCCCTCTTACTAGAGAGCGCAATCGAAGGTATGAATGTCGGCATTAGTATCAGTATCCGAGAAGTTAGCTGGCCAACTTACCTAGCCATTTACAAAACGCTCCCAGCGTTCTTAATTGGATGGGCACCAGACTATGCAGATCCAGACAACTATGTAGATCCATTCTATGGAACTTACTTTGCACAGCAATTGAACTACTCCAATCCCACAGTTCTCGATATGATGAACGAAGCTAAAGCAGAACCAAGTCAAGCTGCTCGTGAGCAGTTATACTTCGACATTGAAAGGAATGCGTCATTAGACTATCCCTTCGTGCCTCTGTATCAAGGATTTGGTCTTTCAGTTCGCAGAAATTGGATCCAAGGTGATTATGACAGCGTTATCAATCCTATGAGAAACGGCGGTCAACCTTGGGAACGATTAGAGAAGGCGGAATTCATCACAACCACAACGACAACCACGACTACCACAACAACTACTGAGACCACAACGACTACTGCTGGCACCTCTACTTCCTCTACTCCCGCAGAAACAACGGAAGAAACAACTACAGATGACGGTGGACCTGGATTCGAGTTTGCAGCCTTCTTAATTGCAGCTTCCTTAATGGCAATCTACTATCGCAAGCGAAGACGTTAAGTCTTCCACCTTTTTTCTTTTTTTTTTCTTTTAATATTATAGTTTGAGATCCTCTTTTTTATGAACTAGTTTTACCCCCGCCTTTCTCTGGAGTGTACTTTTGATTTAGAGGCTACAAATTCATTACGTTTTATTCTGCCTTCATGAAAAAAGATTTAAAGAGATCATAGATCATTAGTCCTCAATGAAATACAGAAATTATGTAATAAAGCGCTTAATTTTATTAATTCCAATGCTATTTGGAATAAGTTTTATTACATGGTATCTCAGCGATATTGCTGGCGATCCCCTTGCTCCTTACGTTTCCCCAAATCAATTACCACTACCTGAAGAACTAGAAGCTGAATTACGAGAAAGATATGGCTTGAACAGACCCTGGCCTGTTCGATACATGGAATATATGCTTAATTTGCTATCAGGGGATTGGGGAAATAGCTATGCTCTGGGGAATCGCGGCATTCCAGTCATGTCACTTCTTCAGACAGCTTTTCCAGCATCCATTGAATTAGGTCTGACTGCTATGGTCATTGCATTAATTGTAGGGGTCCCAGCTGGAATATATACTGCAAGAACGAAACGTCCAAAATTAAAAACTTTTGTCAATGGAGTATCTATTACTGGAATGGCAATTCCTTCATTTCTCCTAGCGATTATCGTCCAGTACTTAATAGTACAATTATTTCTTGGCTTAGGAAGGACATTTCATGATTCTTACATCATGAATTGGGCACCGTACCATTACCGATATAATATCTGGCAATTGGCATATCCAAGGCGTATCTTGTTTGGTTTATTACCAACCACAGGATTTCTTCTGATCGATAGCCTTCTTGCGCCAGATTTAGTTTTATTTATCGATGGATTTTTTCATTTAATTACGCCAGCATTAATTATTGCTGTTTCACAAATTCTAATAATCACTCGAATCACAAGAAATGCGATGGTAGAGGTTTTAAAAGAGGATTACATTCTACTTGCTAAAGCGAAAGGCCTACCAGAAAGAATTATTATTTACCGGCATGCACTTAAGAATGCGGCAATACAAGTAACAACTATTGTAAGTTTAGTGCTTGCAAACTTGTTGAGTGGAGTAATATTCGTTGAAGTCGTCTTTAGCTGGCCAGGTCTGGGAATGTTTATGTTAGCAGGTGTCAAGAGTCTTGATATGCCCACTATTAATGGATTTGTTGTATTTTCCACGCTTCTTTACGTTTTCATCAATTTAGCTGTTGATATTCTCTATGGTTTGATAGATCCGAGAATAAGAACATAAAAAAAAATAGAAGGCAATTTCAACTCTCTGTTATGCAGGAGACTGAAATTGATGGAAAAATACCGAAAGAAGAAATAGAATCGCCATGATTATGAGTAGAGGGAGAAATACTGTTTGGATGAGTGCAATAAAGAGGGCGATGTAATCTTTGAAGTCAAGTTCAGCACCAGCGAGATCAGTATCCGTATGTTCTGATGTAAGGCTTAAATATTGCGGATTCACTGGCGCTGCAAGAAACGGATCGTTTGTGGGAAGTGATAGTTCCTTTTTTTTCTGATCATCACTCATAAGGATCAACCTCTAGTTTATTCTCTGAAATGGCAGGAGATATAATGGGAGGCTTCTGTTTTTTTCAATTCAGGTACTTTTTCTGCACAAATCTGCCTTGCTTCGGGACATCTAGTATGAAAACGACATCCTGGAGGGGGATTTGCTGGGTTGGGGACATCACCACGAAGGATAATCTGCTTTTTCTCGTATAAAGGATCAGGAATAGGTAATGCGGATCCAAGTGCTAAGGTATAAGGATGTACCTCGGCACTTTTAAGAGTAAAAATGCGTTTTGGACCGATTTCCAAGATTTTACCAAGGTACATTACCATAACGACGTCACTCATATGAGTAACAACAGATAAATCGTGGGAAATAAACATGTACGTCAGGTTACGTAATTGTTGCAGTCTTTTCAGCAAATTTAAAACACGTGCTTGCACTGAAACATCAACTGAAGCTGTAGGTTCATCCAAAACAACAAAATGAGGATTCAAGACCAATGCACGTGCGATACAAACACGTTGCCGTTGACCACCACTGAACTCATGTGGGAATCTATTTAGATGTTCAAGATCTAACCCTACTTCTCTCATTACTCTGAGAATATAATTGTTGATTTGTCTCTTCCGCATTGTCTTATGAACTAGCATAGGTTCCCTTAAAATATTTTTGACCATCATTCTAGGATTTAAGCTTGCATATGGATCTTGGAATACAATCTGCATCTCTCTACGAACCCTGCGAAACCTTCGAAGACTCATTTGGGCGATATTTTCTCCTTCGAAATAAATTTCACCAGAAGTAGGTTCACTTAATCGCAAAATTGTTCTCCCGAGCGTCGTTTTTCCACAACCAGATTCACCTACAACACCAATAGTCTTCCCTCTGGGAATATCAAACGTAACGTCATCTACTGCATGAACATGACCGACAACTCGAGATAAAATTCCACTAGTTATTGGGAAGAATTTTACCAAGTTTCTTACAGACAAGATATTCTCCGCGTCACTATCTGTTTCTGGGCTAATGTCGCTTTGGGATTGATTTTCACTTGTACTCATTTTTTTCACACCTTTCCTTCATATTCACGTTGCTTAACATGGCAATGAACCCAATGTTCAGGAAGCACTTTGACCAATTTTGGCCTTTCTTGGGCACAAATATCCTCTTTTAAGGGGCAACGAGGATGGAATCTACAACCTGATGGAGGATTCACTAGATTAGGAACTACTCCGTCAATAGAATCCAAGAGGTCCTTCGGTTTGTGAAGTAGGGGAATAGATCTTAACAAACCTTGAGTATATGGATGAATAGGATCAACGAATAATGCTTTGGTTTCTGCCACTTCTGCAATCTGTCCTCCATATAAGACAGCTACACGGTCACACATTTCAGCTACTATTCCTAGATTATGTGTAACGAAGATTAGTGTTCGCCCCAGATCTTTTTTCAGTTTATTTAATAAATTGAGAATTTGTGCCTGAATAGTTACGTCTAGAGCGGTGGTGGCTTCATCAGCTATGATAATATCAGGATCTGCTGCAATAGACATTGCAATTAAAACTCTTTGTCTCATTCCTCCTGAAAGCTCATGAGGATATCGTTTAAATAACTCAGCAGCGTCAGGAAGTTTGACTAAGTCAAAAATTTCAACCACTTTTTCTTTTAAGTATTTTGATAGTTTCTTTTTGTTGTCTAAAATATCCTTTTGGATTTTTTGGTGAATTAGAAACATCTCAGAAACTTGTTCACCAATTTGAATAACTGGGTTAAGAAAAGTCATGGGATCCTGAAAGATCATCGTCATTTTGGCACCACGTAATTTCCGAATTTCTTTTTCTTTGAGTTTTAAGACATCATTACCTTTGTAGAAAATCTCACCCTCGACAATCTTACCTGGTTCTTCAATTAATCTCATTACAGATCTGACGGTAACGGATTTTCCACACCCTGTTTCTCCAACTAATCCAAAGCTTTCTCCTTTATAGATAGAAAGATCTATCCCATCTAGAGCTTTCACGACGCCTTCGTACGTGTAGAAGTTTACTTTCAGGTTCTTGATATCCAGAATTACATCTTGAGTATTTGCTGTTGCTTCTGTCATTATTTTTAGCTCCTTTGTCTCCTATCGACGTAGTTTAGGATCCATAACGTCCCTAACTCCATCACCAACAAGATTAAACGCAAGGACTATCAGAAATATAAATATTCCCGGGAAGAATACTAGCCATGGTGCTGAAAGGAAATACTGTCTTCCAGAAGAAATCATAATTCCTAGTTCTGCATCACCAGGTTGAGCTCCGAATCCAATGAAACTAAGTCCTGCTGCTGTAAGAACCACACCGCCAAGATCAAGAGTAGCGGCAACAAGCAGTGGATAAATGCTGTTAGGTAAGATGTGTCTAAATAAGATTCGCATGTCACCCATACCGATAGATCTAGCTGCCTCTACGTATAAACGATTTTTCTCGCTAATAACCTGCCCCCGCGCAATACGTGCGTAACCAGACCACCAAACTATAATCATAGCGATAGAAAGATTGAATAAATTCGGGCCTAATGCGGCTGCTATTGACATGGCAAGAATAAGACCAGGAAATGCGAAAAAGATATCCGTAATCCGCATCATCAGATTATCCACCCATCCGCCGAAATAACCTGCTAAACCTCCAATTATTGTTCCAACAACTGCGGCAACAGATACTATCCAGACGGCAAGGAAAAAATCAGTACGTAATGCCCAACAAATCCTACTCCATATATCTCCACCTTGTTCATCCGTTCCTAGTAAGTGAAATCTTCCATCAACTTCATAGTATTGGAAATTGTAGATTACCGATCCATTATTTGCGAATATTATTAGATCACTTGCGTTATCTCCAGTAAAATCAGTCCATCGAAAATCTAAAAATGGTTCTTCTGGGAGGGCAGGAAATTCAAATAACACCGAGGCTTCACTTTTATCTAGTGGAAGGAATTGTGGATCCTTTACAACACTTGATGCAGTATAATATTCATACTTACCAGAATCAAACATTAATATCATATCTGGTCGTTGATCGTTGTTAATGAAAGCAAAATAAATCCTCAATGATCCTGTTGTTGCTGTTGTTGGATTTATTTCTAGAATTTTTCCAGTCACATTTTTGGGTCCATAAGGTACTGGTTTACCAGCCCAGTTGTATGTAAGAACTCCAAAAGAATAATGTGTTCGATTTCCTCTATTCATATACGTATAAATTTGATAGCGACCTGTATTCGCGTCAATGTCTGATGTAACTATGAGATCCAATAAATGCGATCCATTATCATACGTTTTTTCCTCTCCGGAATCAAAATCAATGAGAGAAGGACTTGCTTGACCAGTAAAATTAAACATTTGACCAGCTGAATTATTAAGAATGGAGAAAGCTGTCCAAGCTGGTGTCGCGGGGGTTCCTTTATTCAGACTAACATAGAGATGTCCATCGTCACCACCAATTATGACATCAGTGTCATTGTCCCCATCTAGATCTCCAGCAGTAGGAACAACTCTGGTTACACCTTCAGGAATGGGCATATCAAAGTAATCATCTCTCAATTCCCAATTAAGTTTTTCTTCAGTTGCTCCTCTGTTTTCAAAGAAGAGCAAGGAGGCTTCCGATGTATCTGTGCTCGCTGTCCCTACCATGAAATCATCTAATGAATTATTCGTAAAATCAGCAACCCAAGTTCGTGCTTTGAGATCAGGGTCAAGATCGAAATCACCGCTCAATGAAGAGTAACCTGTCCATTTCAAAGTCGTTCTCTCATCAGTAGTAAAAGGGGGTTCATTCATGATTCTAATATCAAATTCTCTGGGACCATAACTTGCGATAATTGGTGCAAAGATAGCTAACGCTAAAAGGAAAACTATCACAATAAAACCAATTATAAAGAGAGGACTTTTACGTAAAAGAGAAATGGCATACCTGATTTCTTTCCAGCGTGCTTTAAGTGATACTCTGAATGAGAAAACGTCTTCGTGAATTTCTTCGCCTAAGTATTCTGTATCTGATACCATTAGTATAACCTCATATCACTCCATTAGTCAAATCGGATTCGCGGGTCGACTACAGCGTAGAGAATATCTACAGCTAAATTGCTTAGTACATAGATCAACGCCGTGATGATAACAAAACCTTGAATAGCTGCCGTGTCGAGTACTGAGACCGATTCTACTGCCCACCAACCTAAACCTGGCCAATCAAAGACTGTTTCAGTAAGTACTGCTCCAGTCATTAATCCCGCAAGAGCTAATCCAGCTACGGTCAATGTAGGAATAATTGCATTGCGTAAGGCGTGTCGATATATAATTACACGCTCGGTTAATCCTTTAGATCTGGCCAAAAGGATAAAATCCTTTTTCATTGTTTCTAACATTGCCATTCTCGTCATTCTAGTTATAATTGCCATTTGTACCCATGATAAACAGAATGATGGGGCAAAAATATGTAAAAATACATCAAAGAATAAGGGTATGTCGAAGTTCAGCAACGAGTCTATCAATAGAAACCCTGTTGCACCAAAATTTCCAAATAATATGGTTCGGGGAACTACGTATTTATTTAATGTCAACCGCTCATGATAAGGTATATTGAAAGGAAGATTTGCTCCATCCATGAAAACATTGAAGTTGAATAAGATGATTTGGACCATCAATCCAAGCCAAAATATAGGCATTGATACTCCACTTAAGGCTGTTATCCGTGATACTTGATCTGCCATTTTATCCTTTTTTATAGCCGATATTATTCCCAAGGGTACTCCTATCGCTATTGCTAAAATCATAGAATATACAGCTAGTTCAGCAGAAGCTGGAAATCTATCTGCAATGATCTCGAGCACCGGTTGGTTCTGTAAAGTTGGGGAACGTCCCCAATCACCCTGCAAGAGGCGTGTGAGGTAGATCCAAAAACGGTCTAGAATTGGTTTATCTAATCCTAATTGTACTCTTAATTGTTCGATCCTTTCAGGAGGAGTTTTATCAAGAGCTGTACCAATATAAGCGGCTACAGGATCGCCCACACTATCACTTAAAATAAATGTAACAATGCTAACCCCAAAAAGAACTGGGATTAACAGAATCAATCTTTTAAAAATATATTCTCTAAGCTTCATATATTCAACCACATTACGTATACTAACTCCTTATTTCATGTAGTGTTTGAGCGGGAATTCGAGAGCTAGTATATAATTTGGAAATTAATAACCCAATTGACCCAGTACAAATCGTAACTAGGCTTTTTAATGCATGCTTCTAATTTCCTTAATATAGTTATCATTTATGCAGCTTTTCAAATGTCATCTGAGCACTTTAAACAATTGTTAAAAGAATTTAAGGGTGTACCTATTACTTTAGCTAGGTAAGAAAAGTTTATTTCGCAATTTAATAAGATAATAAACTCCGACTGCTACTATTACTGGGCCTAAAATAGAAAAATAGAATCCAATACCCAGACCGAGACTTTCTCCAGAACCTACCTCAAGGATGGCGAGTATCGATTCTACGATATCATAAATTGTAAAACCAAGACCAATCACCGAACAGATAACCGAACTGACTATGAAAAAAATGAGTCTTTCAAATTTTTTACTCGCTTTCTCCTTATTTTTGGGAATCGCTTTGCTATATGAATATAAACCAATTGAAGTTGTAATAGCTAGCAAGTTACCTATGGCTTGAGGAATAGATTCAATATATGAAAGACTAAATACATCAAAAGTGAGTGAGATACCAGATCCAGAATAGTTATAGATTATGAGATAAGGTAATGTAAGTCCTATAAATCCAAGAAAGCCACCCCCAGCAATTAATCCGACGATTATATTTCGCGCCTTCTTATCTTCAAATTGATCGAGCATTTGTATACCATTTTGAAGAATCATATCTAACGTACATAAATATGATTATACTCAATTAAGGAAAAGTTGTATTCCTTTTAAGTTGGTGAAGGAAGAGAAGTTCTTTTACCTTTATCGAACCATCAAAGGCTTTTTTTAAAGACAAATCCAGAAATAAAACACATATTCCGGAAAATACATGATTCGAGTATCCGAGGGAATATGAATATGATTGCCTTTCCACTCATCTTGATCAGTATCCCCTGTCTCATAGATAAATCCACAGGTGTCATAAGCAATCCAATCATTGATTTTCTCAACATAATATGTTTTAACAACCTGTGCTGTTCCAACAGATTCATACCATGTGAGTCCAGCAGAAATTTCTCCCTGATCATCAAGA
>JAEOTQ010000100.1 GCA_016839785.1 Candidatus Hodarchaeota archaeon
ATAAAACTATGCTAATGGGACTAGGCCTTGCAACTCAATTTGATCCAATTGGGGTTTTTGTAGGTGCATTAGTTGCCTTAACAGTAGTAAACAGCATAGGAATAATCCTTGGAGATCGAATTGCAAAAAAAATTCCAAGAAATATTATTGGTATCATTAGTGGTATTGTCTTCCTAGTGACTGGATTTATCATCCTAATATTTTAAATATCATCGGGAAGAAACTGTTAACTAAGTATTAGTTAGATAGTTAGTGATTCATGTCGTATTTAATAGAAAATAGCTTTCACCCCATTTCAGGCGAAGCAATACAATAGACATAATTTGGGTTCGATTTTCTTTGATTTTCCCCACAGCGCATACGGATAGAGTAATCATATTCCTTAAAACCTAATTCATAAAAGAATTGTAAGGGAGTGCGAGAAGATTCAGTCACTCCTATAAGAATCCATTCATATTTCTTGCCTGTTTCTATCAGAGTTAACTTAATTATTATGTCAAGAGCTATAGAAGAATTTTTTGCTATTAAAGGACCTATTGAACATGAATTTTTATAGTAATGGATGAATCCATAACCAACAATCTTCTTATTGCGATAATATAAAGCTCCTACGCTCTTAGGACTCCCCAACATGTTTAAAAATATGTTATTTCGAATTGCCCCAAAGAATTTAGTGTCAAACTTAGTGATATCGTCTAAATGATCACTCTCTGTTCGTATACTTCTAGGAGTAGAGTTTAACGATGATAAAAGATTAGAAAATGATATCTTAAGTCGTAAAGACCTTTCTATTTCAGAAAAATGATACTTCCTATAAAAAGGAACCACATCTGGTACAGCGTCCAGGAGAATTTCCTGACAACCAATCTTTAAGAGATTATTAAGAGATTTTGAAAATAACTTCTTTCCGATCCCTTGATTTTGAAAGACCTCGTCTACAATGAGCAAACCAATCCATCCTGTACGGGGAGGGTAATAGAATGTGAAAACAATACCATATGGTTGTTGAGTGACTTGATCCTCTGCAATAAATGCCGTGTTACTGTATCCAAGAAGAATATCCATTGATTTTTGACTGAAACCCCAATTAACTTGGGAATCAAGAGACTTTAGAAAGCTGAAATCTGATTCAATTAATTCACGAATATGGCTTTGAGGCATTTAATCAGCTTTGTAAATTGATTTCTTTAATACAAGGGAAGGAAAAAGAATGAAATCGCAAAGATACTTCATTAATACTTTTAGAACTGGTGAAAATTGTCATAAAATTCTTTTCATGGAGAGTAACTTCCCATCGAAGGGATTTGGTACTTATACTTTCTTCTAGAGAATTCCAAGTCACTGGTGACGCGTCAATTCCAATCATATGGACATTGGACGTTAATTGGTATTTAATTTTAGACTTTGCATTATTCATTACTCGGCTCAGTGACTGGAATGTATGAACCCAGACAATTTTACTAAGGGGGAGAGTTCGACTCAATTTTGATAGTTTCTTGATCTTAACTTGCTTGCACTCAATCCAGAGATCAGGTATCTTTTCCAGTTTGGTAGGAATTTCAGATTCTCTCCAAGACACTAAATCAGGACGATATCTATTTACTCGGATTAATGGTTCTATAACGAGCTCTTCTTCCCAAAAATAAAGATATGCAAGAATTTTAAGAATTATATGGAGCTTAGATTCTACTCGGCCTCTTCGGAGTATTAAACGACGTGAATCAACCTCACCTGAGATTTCATTCCTCCTAACTACCTGAAAAGTTAGTTTACGGGGAGGAAGATCATTCATTCTGGCCATGGTTTCCTTTTGGTCAATAAAAGTTCATTATTTGGAAAATTTTTCATACTCCTGATTCTCTACTATTTCTTTTAATATCTGCACAACTTGCCAAATCTCATGATAAGTATTGTACAGGGCAACAGGCGCGATTCTAACAATATTGGGAGGACGGAAATCAGTAATCACCCCTCGTGCTCGAAGGGCTTTAGTTATATGAAATGCCTCGTAATGTTCTAAAGCTACATGGCCTGTTCTTTGTTCAGGATTACGGGGTGTTCCAATCTCAAAATTATAAGGGTCCTCCATATGTTGATGATCAATTAGATAGATCAAGTAGGAAGTCATTTTTATTGATTTTTCGCGAATTCTATGGATACCTGCTTCTAATGTCACCTTTAAAGATCCTTCAATGGGTGCCGAACATAGAATATTGGAGCTGGAAATTTGCCATCCTCCTGCTGATTTGGCATGTTCAAAATCAAGTGACATATCGAACTGTTTGTCTTTTACATACCCAAACCAACCAGAGAGTCCTGGTTCTTTATTAAAATGCTTTTTATTGATATAGAGGAATGCTGTTCCACCTGGACCCGAATTTAGATACTTGTAACTACACCAAAAAGCAAAATCCACACCCCATTCGTCAAAATAGTGTGGTACTGCTCCAACCGAGTGACAACAATCAAAACCAATAGGAATTTCCCGTTCATGTGCCTCCTCTGTTAAATAAGCCATATCAAGCAATTGACCACTACGATAAAGAGCCGATGGGAGCAAGACAAGAGCAATTTCATCTGTCATGAGTTCAACAATCTTTTTTTCATCAAAGAAACGTCCGTTAGGAGGTGCAAGGACTAAATGTTGATCTGGATTCAATCCTTTGAGTTTTATTTGGTCTTTTAGAGCATATATGTCAGAAGGAAAATCAAGCTCATCTGCAAGAATCTTTGTTCGATTGTCATTAGGATGATAGAACGTACTCACAAGTGAATGAAGATTGATGGTAGTTGTTCCTGTAGCAACCACTTCTTCGGGTTCTGCACCTACTAATGGAGCAGCCAAAGCTCCTAAGTCTTCCCCAAAATGCCACCACGGTCGCTGGCCCTCAAACCATCCTTGAATAGCGAGTGTCTTCCATTCATTGGTTACTCTCTGGAGAGACATTTCAGCATCCTTCGGAAATAACCCTAAGGAATTTCCATCGAGATAAATGGTATCTGAAGGAATGTAAAAGCGTTCACGAAAATTCTTTAAGGAATCAAGTGAATCTAACCTTCTAGCGTACTCTTCATCAACATTAAAATCAAAGTTCATTTTCTTAACCTTAAAAAAGATGTAAGAAATGGTTTCAAGAAAATTTATTTTAGTTTATTGAGTTCGGTTGATCTAGTATTGTTCAAGATGGGTCAGGACTATTTTTTAATCTGATAGAGTTCCTCTAGCGGTTTCTCCACAACATACTCACGATCGGTCTTCCAGTAGTGAGAATCAAAATCAAAGTTAGCTGGATAAAACCAATATACTATAGATCTATCTATTGATGTGTCCAAGGTATAGGTGTTGAAGTCCTGAAAAAGTTTCCAGATTGATAAAGCTAATTGATGTTCATGAAATGTTGGTAAAGCAACTCCCCAAAATAAAAAGCCTTTTTGGTCAAGGATATCCATTCCAAAATTGAAAGGAGGGGGAGAATCATTCATAAGATTGAATAATTGGTTTATCTTCTGTTCAGGGGGGTGTGGAATCCAAAAAAGTCTAGCATTAACAAGATTGAACGCAATCCTATCAAACCGACAACGAACACTAGAAATTAATTTATCAAAAATTGTATTATATTTTACATGTGTATTTGTGCGAGTAAGGTTAAGTTTTCGCATTATTTCAGATTGTTTGATTTCTGGATTCTTGGTTAGTTCTCTTAAGATTTCAAAATCAATTGGTGTCCATTCTGTTAATTCAGCTGGTTTAGGATCATCTTGTGGTGGAAGAATATCATTTTGATCTCCAATTAGCTCAAGCCAACTAGTCCAATCGAAAGCCCACATATTTTGATTTGGATTATAAAACCTTAGGTTAGGAAACGATTCAGCTCGATAACCCGAGCTCAGAAATAGTTCTGTACTTACAGAATAATTATCTTTTTCAAGCGTTTCAATTAATTCATTCATCAGAGGAATTATCTCTGGGGGAACATCAAATTGAGCGAATAACACATACCCATTACCATACCCTCTTGCACGATAATGTGTATATGGATGGATATCACAAAATTTCTCCAAACGGATAAGATCATCAACGGTTTTTATTGACCAAATAATGGATAATCGCTGGAGTTCTAAAGCCCTTATATCATAAATGGCGACTGGTGTTCTAATTACGCCGCGAGATTTCAAGTCAGTTAATCTTTTCTTTGCGGTTGGCCATGAAACTCCTAATTCGTTAGCTAGATCCGAATATGGCAAGAGAGGATTCGACTCTAGTTGAAGGATAATTTGATAATCTTCAGGAGTAATCATAATTTAATCGGCCTGTTAGATGAAATGAGATTATTCTATTTAAACAATGTTAATGAGTTTAATAACTATCATGAGGTCACTAAGTTTTTGTTTCCCCTCCAATGTATCATTCTTCCTTTTTAAGTCAAACTAATGCTGCACATGGGCCACCACCACCCGAACCACCAGGTGGATCAAATTCAAAGTCAGCCACTCCAGTGTCTACCCCACCACTCAATAATTTCACGCTTATTGTTAAATTATAAAAACCAGATTCGAGGGCATGATCATAGAAATGGATTTGGTAGGAATGTTTGAGTAATTTATTGTTGATAATCCATTTGTAGCTAAACTCATATCCAGAAGGAAGTGTCAGATAAACATTGATTTTTAGTATATTTTGATGACTATTATCATACAAGAGATCAAAGAAAGCAACAATGTCTAACACTTCATCATTATCGAGATCGGTATAATACGCGTCAGTAATGGTCAGAGTGACTTCAACCCGCTGATTTATACTTCTGAGCGTAACAGAACTGAAACCAAAAACAGGAATAATAGTACTGAATGCTATTATCGCGAAAAGAAAAAAATACAGTTTCTTAAATGACATGTGGAATGAGTTGATTTCGCTTTTTAAAAGCGTTTTGAAATAAAATATGAATTACAGGGTTTGAATTAAGCTGATGAAAAGAATCCTTTTGTATTATATGGAAATATAATTAGATTTTTCATTGATTTATCAGAAATAATATATTTTGTATTACCCCTTTTAAACCCTAATAGAACCCTTCTCTAAATAGGACAATTCTAGAAAGGCTTTTAAAATATTTTTTATTTATTCCTTATTTTGTATCATAGGAATCTAGAGAATCTCTTCGCATATTTTTTTTGAAAAATGCGTTAAATTCTCTCAGAAATAGTGGTAACCTATAGATATCAATGTTTGTCGTTCAAAATTATGAGAACAAATCAATTGATCAGTTTTCCTCTTGCTGGAATAGCAAAGAAGGTGAATTGAGATATTGTTAAGATTTTTTGTGTGACAAAAAACATTAGGTGAAAAAAACATGAAAAGAAAGATATTTGTGTTGATAATACTCCTAGGAATACTATTACCTATTACTGGAGTTTTAGCAAAGCCTGTAAAGGCAGCAACATTTTTTGGTACCGCTGATATGAAGAACGCTCTAGCAGAACCACTGATAGTTCCAACTGAAAATGGGAATACCGAATCTAGTCTTCCAGAGTTAACTCCATTTTGGGTAGACATGGTAAATGCAGAGATTGTGTCAAACGACGGTGAAGGTGTGTATGTAGCTGTTCTAGATACAGGTTTAGTGTCTGCATGGCCATTCTTCTTCTCTCAAGCAAATATTGCTTGGGAGCTAGGTAAAGGTTATACCCACGATGTATGGTGGGACGATACAATTGGTGATCTTGCATTTGGCCCACTAAAGGATGATCGTGGATTCTTGACAAGTTCATTTGGCAGTGGTCATGGAACCCATGTAGCTAGTACGATTGTTGGATTTAACTACAACGACATTCTTTGGATACAAGGTGTTGCGCCAAAAGCAACAATAATCCCAGTACTGGTCTTAGATTACTGGTATGTGCCTAGTCCTTATGGGTTATTGGAGATCGGTGGCGGTACAGACCCAATGGTAGCTGCAGGTATCAATTACATTGCAGATCTGTCAGATACTCTAGATGGGCCAGTAATTATCAGTATGAGCCTTGGAGGGCCTGAACCAGCCCCAATCATTGAAGATGCAATAGATTATGCCATCAGTAAAGGTGTGATTGTGGTTGCTTCTGCAGGAAACGAGGGTTATGACGGTATGGGATGGCCAGGTGCTTACCCACAAGTCATATCTTGTGCGATGGCTGGTTGGACAGAACAGTTTACATTTGCAAATGGTTGGAGTTGGGTTGCAGATTTCCCTGAAAACCTGAATACCGAAGATTCTTGGGGAAATAATCATCAACTTTTCCTTGATTACATGAGCTCGAGACCAAATAAGGATCTAGGACAAAAATCCTTCCACTTAGACGTTGCAACTCCAGGATGTGCAATTGTTGGGCCTTATCAAAGTGATTTTGCTCCAGGAAGTCTAGGTTATTACTATCTCTGGGGAACTAGCATGGCTGCTCCTCATGTATCGGGCATTGCAGCAATGGTTCTACAGGATTATCCTGGATATTCACAATCTAGTATGGAAAAGACTCTAAAAAATGCCGCTTCTGGGTCTCCCTTACCATGTGATGGATCTTTCGCAATTGACTTCCCTCCAGAGTATTATTGGTACTTCACATGGGGTGGAACAGACTACGGCGCAGGATTCCTCCAAGCAAATGAAGCGTTAAAAGCTGCAAAGTAGACGTTTAATCACTAACGTCTTCCTTCCTTTTTTTTTTTCCTTGTCAGAATTTAAATTGGGATTGGGATATCGTAAGAGCAAAAGACATTTCCTCCCCTTTTAATTGCAAAAAATGAGTCTTCGATGAGTTTAGACAAATTTAAATGAAAAAATTGCGAAATCAAATTCAGCTGTTTATAAATTACGTATTATTAACACATTAAATGTTGGTTTGGGGAGTTTTTTTTAGTTTTTATATTGATATAATTGACCGTTCATTACGCAGAATCGTCATCTGAGGTCATAGGGTCTTCGGTTAATAAAATGTTTGCTTTTTCATGATTAAAAATCAATATAAGCCAAATTTTACTAATTTATTTTTTTTTATACCATGTCCAATACCTAGTCCTCTACCATGACCATAACCCACACCACCACTATAAATTTCTGTAGGAATTTAATTTCAAAAAAAAGCCCTTCATTCATGGATAAGCCTTGAAGAAAACGGAAGGGATTAGGACTTATTCGGGATACAAACTTCTTTTCCTGAATAATCATCCTAGAAGCAAAATAACATTAATTACCATTAGTAATAGGGTAATAACAAAAGCGTTCAGTATTAATTTCTTATTATTATAGAAGAAGGATATGAATACAATATACGGGAGGGTTATCAGGAGATATAAAATATAAATTACAAACCTCTCAGGTGATTGGATATTATTGATTTGGAAAATTAAGATCAGAAAGACTCCAAGTGTATAAGATGTTAGTAAAATTCGGGATAATGAGATTTTACCATTGAAGGGATCAGAATCATTATGATCTTGATAAAAATAATAACGCCAAAATTTATGATTACTCACTTCTGATTAATTTTTTAATTAGTCTGGCTTTTAAAGAATTAGAATCCCGAACGTAATCACGTTTCGTACAATTTTTTGAAGACTTGTTTTATTCCCCTTCTTATCCAATTATTAGGATCTGGTTCAAAATAATTTGGTAAATTCGGATGATTAAGAAGTTCATGAATTTGAAGACCAGATTCCTTTGCTTGAATTAAAAAATTATGTAATCTTTCAAAGTAGTCCAGAACTTTTGTAATGTGAGACTGATCCGTTAGATTTCCATGTCCAGGGATCACAGTTTTAATATCCATTTCTCCCCACATTTTTAGGCATTCAATATATTCAATTAGATCTGAGTCAGGATGGAAAAAAAATTGAGGCATATCTGAGAGTAAATTATCCCCAGCAATTAGGATTTTTTCAGCAGGAAAATATCCAAAACATGAATCTTCAGTGTGACCCCCAGTAAGAGTTAAAGTTAACTCTGTACTTTCCTCAGATCCGAAAACTTTG
>JAEOTQ010000101.1 GCA_016839785.1 Candidatus Hodarchaeota archaeon
CAAACTATCACCATTATTTAGAGGTATTACGTTTAAGAGAACCATACCAGTTATCTGAACCCGTAGAACAGGTATTGAACCAAAAAGCACTTATCGGCGCTAGTGCATGGGTAAAATTCTATGAAGAATATACAGCTGATTTTAAGTTTGAAGTAGAGATTGACGGTGATAAAAAAGTTCTTTCACAGGGAGAAATTCGGCCTAAATTTCGAGATACCAATCCCATTACCCGAGAAAACGTCTTTAAGGCTTATTATCAAAAATATATCGATGATTCCATTGCAATCTCTCACTCCTTTAACAATATTTGGAAGGATCACGGACAGAATGTTGATCTAAGAAAATATCCTTCCACTATGACTATTGCTCATATTCGTAACCAAACTGATGAAAAAATCGTAGAAACAATGATGTCCGTTGTGAAAAAGAATTATACTCTTGTACAAGAGTATTATAAAGCAAAAGCTAAATTGATGGGGCAAGGAACCTCAATAAAAGGTTCTGATCTTTACGCTCCAATCACTAAAGTCACCAAATACTCATGGAAAGAAGCAGAGGAATCTGTTCTTTCAGCATATACTGAATTCGATCCAGAGATTGGACAAATGGCCCAAACACTTTTTTCTGAGAGTCTTATTGACTCTGAAATTCGCAAGGGTAAACGAACTGGAGCATTTTGTGCTGGCCTTATTCCTGCATTGAAACCTGTTATCCATATGTCATTTGATGGAACCTCTGATGGGGTAGCTACGTTAGCCCATGAGATGGGTCATGCATTGCACGATTTGTTTTCAGCTCGTAAACAAACTTTATTCAATTATCACCCTCCATTAGTAGTTGCTGAAACCGCCTCTGTTTTTGGTGAACAAATTCTAACTTCAAAGCTTCTGAAAACCATGAATGATGAAGAAGGGAAGCTCACATTACTCGTGAATCAACTGGAAGATGCCATAGGAACCATTTCCCGACAGACAATGTACATCTTCTTTGAAAAAGAATGTCATCTAAAGGGTGCAAAGCAAACTCTTTCATTCCAAGAAATGAGTGATATTTGGGATAAGTATATCAAAGAGGCGTATGGTGATTCTGTAGACTTTTTGCCTGAACAAAGTGCAAACTGGGCATCCATTCCCCATTTCCTATTCACTCGGTATTATTGCTATGCGTATTCTTTTGGAATGCTGTTTGTGCTGGGTTTATATCAGAAATATCTAGAAGAGGGTAGTTCCTTTATTCCAAAACTGAAGAGCATTCTTGAAGCAGGTGGATCTCAATTTCCAATTGACCTAGCTACTTCAGTAGGTTTGGATATTCGAAAAGAAGAATTTTGGCAAGCAGGTTTCGATTATCTAAATGGTTTACTAACAGAGTTTAAGGAAATTGTAGCAAAACGTTCCTAAAACTCTCTCTTTCTCTTTTCTATCTTGTGAACCAATAACCAATTAATTCTGGAATTACAATCTATCACGATATTATTACCCTCTATCGCTACCTTTTTGAGCATAGGAGAATCCCAAGACTTCATAGTAATATCAGGACTAATGACAGCAATGGAAAAGACTGATTATGAGAAGATTTCTTTTGGACGAGTACCCTTCGTGTGGAAGAAAAAAATCAATAATCTAGTAAAAGAAAGTCCTGAGCGAGCTATGGCTATTTTTTTTTATAATTTTCGAGAAAATAATGAATCAAGACAGATGATATATGGTTTTGAACTATTACTACCTCATAGTCTAGTATACATTTTGAATCGTCTTGATGAATTAAATACAGAGCAGTTTATACAGCTACTAAACGTTTTTAATAATTCTGCATTTCTTGATTCCTTGTTAGAGGTTGATTTAGCAGAACAAAAGAAATTCTTGAGTAAAATAGTTCAGAATTGGGAAATATGCAATGAATCCTTGATTAAGAAAATATTAAGTCAGCTAAATCCGAAATTAAGTGAAGAAAGTTATCAAGCTCTCGTGAAGACAAAGCAACAATCATATGTTGAACTACTAATCCTTTGGGTGGAATGTGATGTTCGAGTATTATATCTGATTCTACAAAGCTACATTCAGCAACCCATAGATCTAATTCTCCCACTATTCCGAAAAATTCCTAAGGAAAAATTATTAAGTGCCTGTTCCTCTCAAAACCTTCCAAATAAACTTTCTCCCAAGAAAGTAGAAATATTCTTAAAAATATTTGATATTTCAGACCAGGAAATCAACTTTCTTCTCACCAAATTCAGTAGTGCTTCAAACAAGGCACAAGAACATTTAATTAATTGGATAAAGATAAAAAATTTGACTAATAGTGAAATATTAAAAGCTATTCCTCTTAAACTCCAAACCCAAACGAGTACCTTAATCATCACTTATTTTTCCCAAAAAACTAACGGTGAAAAAGAAAAGGAAATGGCTTTCCTAGCAGAAATTATTGAATCTTCACTCTTTATTATCGCATCGTCTGTGTTGGGTTTTTTAAATCAACGTAAAGACACTCACGCTCTAGATTACCTTTTTTCTCTTTTTAGTTATCTTGAGAAAAATCTAGATCAGTTTGCAAATTTCTTAATACCAGAATTTCAGAAATACTCAAACAACGAAGAGCAACGATTGATCGAAGCTTATTTTCAAACCAGAAATGAAAACATCCAGGAGATTCTCCTCCCTTCAATCAATACTCTCAAACCTTCCCAATGGAAGAAATTGATTGAACATATTATACTTCAAAACTATTTTACAGATAGAAGACGAGTTTCTCTGCTTCTAGGAAGTTTTGATGAAAAAACAATATCTGAAATTAGTAAGTATATCATCAAGAAGAAGTATATTCTCCAGCTTAACTATTTATATGAAAATTTCCATTTCTTTCAACCTTTACTTACTACTACTGCAGCTATTGAATCTGAAGTTTATACTAGATTAGTTAACTATCTGGAATCCCACTTTAAAACCCATTTTGAAGAAATTGTTTCTTATAGCGACAAAATTTCATTCCCCAAGAGTTTAATTTCTAGTGTATTCACAAAAAATGAAATTTGGAAACTCGTCTCCTGTGTTGGTTTGGAAAAAAAACTAATTGCTGCCTGGGAAACAGTGTTTTTACTCCACTCTAAGGAAGCTCTACCCCATTTCTTAAAAAAATTTAAGGAAAAATCCAAGAAAAGCAAAGAACCTCTTCTGATCATCTCGAAGAAACTCATTGACATTGAAATTGTTACTTTCTGGAAGTATATCGCTTCTATATCGAGTAAAAGTCTACCTACATACGCGACATTGCTTAATTATGCATTAGATAAAAGTGTACCAAATTTAGCGGAGATAATCACCTTTCTCCCTTCATCACATGTCTCACATGTTGTGAAAAATATTATCCCTGATCTTTCAACAAAGAGTACTCAAATGCTCTATGCAATTCTTTCAGTTCAAGAATCTTCAATTTTAAATCATACCAACGTTAATACGCTTATTCTAGCTATCTTAAAACTAAATCCACAAGAACTAGTCTACATTGTTCTAATTCGGCTTACCAAGCTTGAAACAAACCCTAATCTACGCTCATTTAGTCAAAACCTTTTTAACCAAATTATTAGCAAATATCCAAGAGCTACCGTAGAAAATATTGATGACCATAATCTTTCCTCTTTTACACTGGCTGTTGGTGACTATATTAAAGCGTTACCAGAGAAAAAATTTAGAATTTTACTCAAATACATTATTCCTAACCTTAAAACTAGATGTTTGAGACCCACTCTTGTGGATCAATGTCTTTCACGTTTTAGGCGTCCTTCAGCCGATTATAAATTATTGCAAGCGATCACCACTACTGATCAGTCAAAAAAATTTTCTGACGAGGGGCAATCTCTTTTATCAGCTTTAATTAAGCAACTTATTGGAAGATCATTAGAAACTGATCTTAGAATATTAACCATCGTGCAAGGGGCACATTTATCTCTTAAAGAATCATTACTTATTGCATATTTTTCAAAATTACCTCAAGATACACTTGATTTCGTGCTTTCAGATCCGTCTATCAATATATCAGAGGATAGTGCAATCAACGCATTGACAACTAGATTTGCTAAGAGGCCTCCATATGAACCTGAACAATACTATATCTCCCTTTATCAGCAATCAAGTAGAGCTGAGATAAAACGCGCGGTTCTACCATTGATAGGGGAATATTGTTCTTGGAAGAATTTGCCATTCTTAATGGAATTACCTGAACGGAAAGAATTCGAGCAGGAATATTCGATATCAATCAATAAATTCATCGAGCGATTCGAGATTGATTCTGCGGAAACATTATATCGAATTTGGAGTTCTGGCCTCAAAGATATATATACTAGCATAACCAAAACAACAGTTGCCCCACAACAACGGTCTAATTATCAATCCAATTGTCCTAAATGCAATAATCCTATTTTAGAGGGACAAAAAAACTGTGGATTCTGCACTCAGCGCTTAACATGTGCTATTTGTTTTAAAAGCGTTGTAACAGCTAATGATGTTGATTTAGTTGAATGTACACAATGTTCTAGTTACTTCCATAGAAGGCACCTTCTTCAAAGCGTAAAGATACGGAATGAATGCCCAATCTGCGATGTCCGTCTTTCCGAAAGAGAAGTTTCTTCACTACCTCAAGTTAAGTTCTTTTTCAACTAGGAAAAAAGAAAAAAAGACCCAGGGATTATCCACCTGGAGAACCGTGAGAAATAGAATCCTTCCATGTAAGATCCCAAAGATCTTGCTCAGTTAGGGTCTCTTTTTCTACAATCATCTTATGAATCTTCTTTAGAAGAACATGGTGTCTTACTTCATCATTTAGAATATACTTAATAATTAAAGTTTCACTCTCTCCTTCAATGGTTTTCAGTAATTCTTTATAAGTATCAATAGCTTGTTGTTCTAATCTAATATGATCCTCTAAATTCTTTTTCAATTGATCGGTGACTTTTTCCTCAATTAACGGATTAGATCCTGATTCAGCTGCCAGTAGAGAATTCAAAAGTGAGGCATGCTTAGTAGAATCACTAGCAATTCCCTCGATTAGCTCTTTCACCATTCTATTCTTAATGTCTTTTACTGCCGCATGGGCAGATGCGACGATGTCTTTTTCAAGTTGTATTTGCTTTTTAAAGAATTCAACGCGTTCCATATGCAATTTTCTTCCAGTAGTGTATTATATTATAAAGAACACTCAGCTGAATATAGTTTTTTTGGAGAGAGAAAAGTAATTCGAGTAATTCAATTTAAGAAAAAAGAGAGATTGGAATAAGTAGACTTATTCCAAGGGCACATCGGGGAACGCAACGATTCTAGCCATTGAAGATTCCAATTCTATTCCACGAAGGGGGAAACAACCAACCCATGTACGCTTATTTGTCAATACAGGATCATCTGGAATCCAAAGATTTTCAGCGTGAATGACTCCTTTTGGAAACAACTTGAGATGCATAATTTGATAAAATTTCGATGGTGGGAACATTTCATCCCAACTATTCACACCATATTTTTTCGTAAGTTTCTCCTCTGATTCAACGAATGATTTAGGATGCCAATCACGGATTATGGTATTCATTGGATGGTCTGCAGACCCACAATCAACGCCGATCCACTTAAATTCCATGTCAATCGCCCATTGTGGAAAATCAGTATCAGGTCCCGGGTGTTTAACGAAATAACGGACTTCATCACTCTCTGGTTGATCCCAGGAATATCTTTGATATCCTGTCTTAATGAGTAAGATGTCGCCTTTCCGAATATCTGCACGTTCCATAAGCATTTCGGGGGAGTAAAGATCATAATCCGTCATTACATCGGATAAATCGACAACAACACCAGGTCCACAAAATTCTTCTAAGTCCATTTGACCAATTGTTCTACCTGCCGCGAAAAAGTGGATTTCACCATCAATATGAGTACCCACATGATTACTAGTTTTTATTATTTGACCATTGGCACCTTGTCCCATATGTGCTCCAGCAATACGCTTAAAGTATTGCAATTGTAAAGGCATATAACTAGGCCAAGGAGGTGTATGGATTGACAAGCGCTGGGTTAAATCTATCATTTTAAAAGTCATTTTGATCACATTTTCCTATTTTAGATTTAGAAATTAGATGTGTTCCAAGGATTATGTCAAGTTCATTTATTTTATCATAAAAACAAACGGGGTAGGAGAAGGATTGACAGATAAAGAAGTATAGTTTTAACCTTCTCCTATTTTAATGCTCATCGCTAGTGTCTCAACCAGCACAAATATATGTAAAAATTCATTTAGGATAAAGACTGAAGGTTTATTTAGTTTCATCCTTGGGTTTGGCTACTGCGATTAATCCTGCCCGTTCTCGTGTCCCCACACCATATGGCATAATTTCATGATCGAACTGAGTACAAATATCAAGAAATTTTTTCAAAAGTTCCTTTTTCTGAAGAATGGTATTTATCACATCAGGTTCACACAAGTGTGCCAATGTGCCCACTGTGCCACAATGGATAATAGACATGCCAAATTTCTCTAAAATGTCGTATAATTCATCTGGTGTAAATGCTTTTAGGACTCCAAAATATCCCTGTGAACTATTTTTTGATAATAGATAGTTGCTCTCGAATTGATTTTGATTCCAATTCCCTGTTGTCATCATTTCATAGACTGCAGGAGTAATTTCACCTGTAGCTTGTATACAAGCATTAATTGTGGCGGCAATTAACTTTGCTCGATTAGAAACAGTGATAATGAGTCTTTTCTTAGTAACACGACAGCTTTCGCTTATTGAATCCTTTGCTTTTGAGCCACAGAATGAAATTGCACCATCCATATTTAAAACTAGGTCAAAAGATTGGTTCTGGAAGCGACCCAAATTTATGGCATTAGTTTCCTCAAATTGGATATTAGACAAATTTTGTGATTTTTTTTTGCAATCTTTAACATTTCAGGAGCAAAATCAACATGGGTGACTTGGTATCCTTCTTCAGCTAAAGGTATGGAAAAAGCACCAGTACCACCACCTATTGCTAAAACCGTGGATACATCGACTAAGTGTTCCTTAATAATTTGCCATCGTAAAGTACGGTTAATTATCTCATCTGCTCGATCGATTTCTTCACGGATCGCTTTATCATTCCACCAATCTCGTTCTCGTTCAAAATCTATCTGCATAATACTTCAATTGATTACTCCTATTTTTCCAAACAAGAAGGTTTCGAAAAGTGTGAATCCCAAATTACAGGCAAAAATCCCGAAAAATGGGCAATGGTTTAATCATTTCCTTTTTGAAAAAAAAAAGAAAAAAAACTGAGACAATACATCCAAATATTCATTTGTATCCTTATGAAAGTGTAAATGAATTGAAATCAGTTCTTTGGTAAATGGAATCGATAACTCTTTGAAACAAACTCGACATGACCAGATTTTTCGAGTTCTTGCACCATGTTGAATTCTGTGCCTGAATCAGATTCGTACGTGCCAGCAAGATGTTTTTTTGTGATATCAAATGCTTTCTTAGCTATCTTGGTCATTAATAATTTCCAAGCAGCTTCGTGACCTGGACGATAGAACGTGAATTGAACGCTTGGATCCTGATCTTCTTCTGCGCGAATCGCGCCTGCGGCAACAATTAAGTCGTCTTCAAAAATTAAGAAGACTTTCAGAGGATGGTTTTGTATATTTTCGTAATATCTTTTCAGCTGTTCCTCTTTTGGAAAAGCAGCAATTGCAGTTTCATCCACCTTACCTAATTCTATAAGAAAGGCTAAATCCTTTTCATCGGTCAAATCTCCTTTGCGAAGAGTAAATTTATCTTCCCCTTGAACTTCAAGTGACCCTGATATGTGACGATATGTAATATATTTTCGATCCACCTTGAAACCATGAGTTTGGAGAAAATCGATTTCCGCTTTTCTTTGTGATTGATATATTCCCCCAACAATAATCTGGTGGTCATCGCCTTTATCCTTATCGCGATCGACAATGTACTCCAGTACATCTTTGAATAGTTTGTTTTGAACTTCAGGAGGACAATTTTCCATAGCATGGGGGAAACTAATCTCTGTAGCATTATAACGATTCGCATAATGTGATTGAACATATGCTAATGGCTTCCCATCCTTTGTAAGAGCATATCTGATAGCATTAACATCAGGTGCTTCCGTTTCATTCCGAGTTTTTATTTGTTGGACGACTTCTTCCACACTTGGAACTGGATAAGCACGATCTGGTATTCGAGATTGAGCGTTCACATATATCTCGGCCTGATTCTCCTCTAATCCCTCATTAGGTTGATATTTGCGATATTGTACATCCATCATTATCACAATTTTCATTCCAATTTTTGGACTATATAAATTTTATTGGAATATATAAATTTTTTTGGAATATAAACAAAATTTAGAAACAAATAAATTTCGCCAGTATCTTTTTAAGGAACAGGGAGAGGTTTACTCCCATACCAATAATCAACAGTTTTCTTAGTTTCCTAAGTAGTAATAAGAGGCTTTATTATTTACCGAAATAAAGTTGATTTTTACTCCCGATGATTGGAATGATATAGAATAATGTCGACTCACGGAAAACAAGTGCTTGTGATAGGAGAAAAAGCTTCACAGGTTCGAACCTTTTGTGATGTTTTGCTTTCAGCTGTAAGTACAAAAAAGGTTGGAAAGCGTGTTTATACTCGTTCAGGTAGATGGAAGGGGAATACTTTAACATTTCTACCATTATCAGGGCATATTACTACACTAGATACAAAAAAAGGCTATGGATGGGGAGAAGTGCCTCCAATTGCACTCGTACAAGATCCAAAAGCCCTTATCGTCAAAGAAAATTATGAATTTCGAAAAATTATTCGTGATCTCGCTCAGAACAATGATGAATTATGGTTGGCCACAGATCCTGATTCTGAAGGGGATAATATTGCTTATGAGGCCTATACTATTGCTATACGATCCAATCCGAAGTTAAAATCCAATACACGACGTATTTGTAACTCATCGTTAACATCAGGGGAAATTGTGAGGGCTTTTAATCAGTTGACTTCCTGGTCTATCAATCAAGCTTTAGCAGTTCAGGGCCGTAGGACAATAGATGCATGGGTTGGTTTTGCTGGTACTCGTGAGGTAACCATCGCCGCACGTAAAGTTAGAAAGCAACGTGGGTTGGTTTTATCCGTTGGACGAGTACAATTACCAACATTGAAACTGATAGTAGATCGAGATAATGAACATGAAGCATTTCTTACTCAACAGAAATACAATATCCTTGCCGACCTATTAGATAACAGTAGGAAGGAAGTATTAGCTTCAGTCCAACATGATCGATCTCCGTTTACAAAAGAAGAAAACGTACAGACTATCCTTACGAAATTAAAAATGTCAACTTTAGGAAAAATTACCTCATTTCAACGGAGGCAAACTTTAATTCCTCCTCCTCGCCCCATGAATACAACTGATGCCATTGCACTTATATCACGGAACCTGAAGGTCAAAGCTGAAGAAGCTTTAGCCATTCTTTCTACTCTTTATGAACAGGGATACATTTCCTACCCTCGTACCGAAAATAGGAAATTTAAAGAAAACTTCCCTCATAAAGAGATTCTGATCAACCTCCAAAAGCATGATCCTTACAAAATTTTTTTCCATCAAATCAAAAGTATGATTCAGGTTCGAACAAATGGTCGGAAGCAAGGAACAGAAGATCATGATCCGATTCACCCGACAGGTGAGATTCCTCAGATCGGAGCTAAACTTACTCCGACTCACTTAAAGAGTTGGACATATATTGCTCGTTGGTATATCGGTATGTTCATGGAAGATCTTATTCAACAACGTGGAGTTGTAAAACTAGAAATAAAAGAGGAACCATTTTCTCAAAAGTATCAAACCACCGAAAAATTCGGATGGACGGAAGCGATGACATGGCGGAAACCTCGTGAAACACCTTCATTCACTTTTGAGAAGGGACAAATTGTCCAAGTCCGCAACATTCGATCAGAAGCCTTTAAAACAAAACCACCTGCTCGCTGGGGAGATGCAGCACTTATCAAAAGGTTAGAAAAGCTCAAGATTGGGACAAAATCTTCTCGTCCAGAGGTTATCAAAAAACTTGAATTGAGAAATTATATTATACGGAAGGGGACGTCATATGAGAGTACGTTAACTGGAAAAACGCTCATTAAAGTATTTGATGCGATTTGGCCTGATCTTGTAACACCTAAGTTTACACGTCAAGTCGAAATCCGAATGGATGAGGTAGCTACTGAGAAGTGTTCGTATGCTACAATGTTAGAGGCAATTCGAACAGAATATCTTTCTCTCCATCAAAAGTTAATATTACAAATACAAGAACTGCAGGTTCTGTTAAAACAAGCATTTTCAAATCTCGGTACTGAAAGAAGTACAAAATATATCGCTAAAACTTCCCAAAACAGACCAAAGTCTAAAATCAGCAAATCCCCTTATTCTTGTCCTGTATGCAATGTTGGTGATCTTCGTGAAAGAACCAATTCTCGTACAGGTGAGAAATTCTATGGTTGTTCGCGATATCCAACCTGTAGTTTCACAAGTCCTCGTGCAAAACTGAAAAACCACAAATTTGGACCTTTAGTCTATAAGAAATAATTCTCCGACTCCTTTGATTTCTGGAAATCACATTCCTTATCTCTAAATGTCAATACCAGTACCTTTTTTTTCCTCTCTTTTTTCATCGATGAGTGAGTTAATTCCCCTAATTTGCGACATTAAGAGTACCGGAAGGCCATTGATTAATGACGATTAAAGTAGCAGAGAAACGAATGAAGTCTGTTGGGGTAGATGTAGGAACTAGTACTTCACATTTAGTTTTTTCGGAGTTAGTCTTGAAAAAAGATCCTTCATCAAAAACTGAAAAATTTTACGTTGCTGAACGGAATATTAAATATCGAGGAGACATCATTTTTACTCCCCTCCTACCTTCAAACGAAATCGATATTGACAAATTACTCCCTGCATTACTTGCAGAATATCAAAAAGCCAACATTGATCCAACTACCATTGATTCTGGTGCAGTTATCATTACTGGGGAATCAGCAAAACGCAATAATGCTGAAAAAATTGTTCAATTTTTGGCTAAGGAAGCTAAACTAGGAAATTTTGTTGCTAGTACAGCTGGACCGAACTTTGAATCAACGATTTCCGCATACGGTTCAGGGGCAGTGACTTTTTCTGCAACCCATGGCAAAAAAATTATTCATACCGATGTGGGTGGGGGAACCTCTAATATTGCAGTCATAGACAATGGAATAATAACTGCTACCGCGTGTATAAATG
This sequence comes from Candidatus Hodarchaeota archaeon, assembly GCA_016839785.1. Classification (GTDB taxonomy): domain Archaea; phylum Asgardarchaeota; class Heimdallarchaeia; order Hodarchaeales; family Hodarchaeaceae; genus Hodarchaeum. The sequence continues at coordinate 11,295 of JAEOTQ010000101.1, forward strand.
TGGGTGGTAGATTACTTGCATTTAATGAAGATGATGAAATAATTCGCTTGGAACCTGTAGGAGAGGTAGTTTTAGACGCATGTGATTTTTCTCAGAGAATAGGGGATAAGTTAACAGAGGAGGAAAAAACTATTATCAGTCGAAAACTAGCTAATTCTCTGTTAGAGGTATTAAAAGGCCAAGACATCTCTAAACTCACTCAAGAACTTATGATGACCGAAAATCTACCTCCTGATAGTTTTAAGAACAATCCTGCGGTTAGTTTCTCTGGAGGTGTGGCTGAATATATTTATCAAAAATCTGAACAAGAATTCAACGATCTTGGTAAACATCTTGGAACACAAATACGTTCTCTCCTGGTAAAACACTCCTTTGAGCGAATTGAAACTCCTGAAAAAATACGTGCAACTGTTATTGGTGCTAGTGGGCATACATTAAATGTAAGTGGATCTACAACGTTCATATCAAAGGATCGTAGCAAAATTGACCTTCCAATACGTAATCTACCTGTAGTTGTCCCCCAAATCGATCGACATCTATTGTCAATTGACTATGTTGCCACCCAAATTCAGAGCTCATTGAAGAGAATGGATATTGTAGAGGGAGAGAATAAATTCGTTCTTGCTTTTATTGATCCAGTTCGCTCTGTATATGATAAATTAGCAATTTTTTCGAAAGGAATTGTAAAAGGATTACCTAGATCAGTGCAGAACAACAAACCAATCTTCTTGGTATTTCAAACGGATATTGGAAATTCCGTTGGGAATGTCATGAAACGAGAGACGAAAATTTCTAATGAAATTCTCTCTTTAGATGAGATTTCGGTAAAAGAAGGGGATTTTATTGATTGTGGTAAACCACTGTTTGAAGATCGTGTCTTTCCTATTGTTATAAAATCACTTATCTTCGGTTAATAAATAAAATTTGATTTGGGTGAAAAATCACTTTTGAAAGTTTTAGGGTTAATTTCAGATACTCATATTCCCTCTTGTAGGAGAGAATTACCAAAAAAGGTATTCTCAGCATTTAAAAATGTCGATTTGATCCTTCATGCTGGGGACTTTGAAAACATCGAGGTTGTGGAAACTTTAGAGGCTATTGCACCTCTTAAAGCTGTTCATGGAAATATGTGTAGTGGGGAAGTGAAGAAGAAATTTCCTCCAAAATTAACATTTAAAGTAGAAGAGGTTGAAATAGGACTAACTCACGGTGATGGAGGCCCATCAGGATACTCTTCTCGAATACAAGATCTTTTTCTACAAGATAATCCAAACATTATAGTGTCAGGACACACACACAGACCCACAGCAGAAATAATTAACGGAATCCTTATGTTAAATCCAGGGTCACCAACCGATAAGAGATTTGCTCCCAAAAATACCGTTATGCTATTGAAAGTTGATCGATCTAAATATAATTACAAAATTCTTGATATTTGAAAATTTAAATGGTAAAATTAGGGTATTCCTCTAGGATCCCAGGTTATCGATTCACCTTTTCTCAATGAATCAAGTCTGTCCATATCATCCTTAGAAAGGTCAAAATTAAAAACATCTGCATTTTGTTTTAAATGCTTCTTATCTGCACTCTTGGGAATTGTCGGTACATTATGTTGTAAACACCAACGTATGAGAATCTGCGGAGGAGATTTCCCATGTTTTTTTCCGATTTCCTTCAAAGTCTTATCGCCAAGTTTTTGACCCTTTGTTAAGGGACTATACGCTTGTAGCTGTATTTGATTATCTTCGCAGTACTTGAGAAGATTACGATTATACAACCAAGGATGAAATTCAACTTGATTAACTAGTGGAATAATCGAACAGGTTACTAGAAGCTCTTCTAAATGATTGATCATAAAATTACTAACGCCAATCCCTTTTACTCTTTCAGTTTCTAGAAGTGATTCAAGAGCAGTCCAAGATTTTAACCTCAAGTTTGTAACGGGCCAGTGAATCAGATATAAATCGATATAGTCTAATCCAAATCTATCCATACTTTTATCAAATGCTGTTAGCGCTTTTTTATAACCTTGATCACTATTCCAAAGCTTGGATGTGATGAAAAACTCTTTTCGATTAAAAGTACTGGTGGAAATAGCCTTTCCAACTTCTTTTTCATTTCCATAAAATGTTGCAGTATCAAATAATCGGTAACCAAGATCTATTGCCCACTGAAAAACTCGATCAGCTTCCCTTGGGCGTATCTGATAAACACCCAGACCTAGATATGGCATTTCGATACCATTATTTAGCCGAATTTTACTGGAGAATTTCATATTAAAACCTCTATAATTTCTACTTGAGAGAAATTTATCCTAAATAGTTTGAGTATCAAAGAAAAAAAGAGAAAAGAAAGAGATGTTTTCAAGTATTATTATGCTTAGATTTAGGGGGGAGAGACAACAACTCCCAAAAAGAGCCAGAAAAAGGCAAAAGCCATCAACATTGACGCCAGTTTGAATATCCTAAATGTACCAACCTGTGTTGGCTTTCTGAGATTTTTCAATGACAGATATATCATATAGATGCAGAACGCAAATAACGGCAATAGTGGTAAAACCCGAATACTTAGGGTAATCCCCGTCAACGCAATCAGCACTGTACTCAGAATAGCTGACAATGTGATTACTTGTATAGTCTGAGTTTCACTTCGTATTACTGGCCACATAGGAATATGGGCATTTCTGTATCCTTCCAAATTTTTTGGAAGTAATGCGAGAGTTAAAATATGTAAAGGGATCCAACAAAGCACAAATAAGCCCATCAGAATTCCAGGAAGTGTTATTGATGCCGATACTGCCGTTGCTCCAGCTAGTGCTGGTAATCCACCTGCGATTCCTCCAAAAATGATGGAAAATCGAGTTCTTCTTTTCAATAAGAGAGAATAAACTACCACGTCGAAGAATGCACCGAGAAAAACGACCACCGCTGTTAAATAATCCACAAATACTGCAATGGCTAAAAGTCCCGCAATTGTGAACAGAAAACCATGTCGAAGAACGGTTCTAGATGAGATTTTTCCCATTGGTAGTGGCCGATCTCTTGTTCTTTCCATTAAAGCATCGATATCACGATCTATATACATATTTAGAAGCGTACTTCCTGAGATAGCAAAAAATATCCCCACGTTCAACCATAGGAATACACTTAAGTTAAATCCTGAATACCACGCTGTGATTAGATACGCAAATAATGCTGTATAAACTAACAAGAATGTTTGCTTACTTTTAATCAGCTCTCCATAAAGAAAAAATGGAGTGGTCGTGGTAGAAGCTAATGTTGGTTGTTCATACGCCTGTAGTTGATCGGGGGATTCAGTATCGGACATTTGATTCTATCTTACCTTCTATTGAGATTATCTTTTGTTACTTACTCGGGCCAATCTTTTACATCATGTCTACCCTTTATTATGTGAATCAATTGATTAAAGCAGAAAATTGCTAACACAATAACAAAGAGCATGATTCCCAAATCCATGACAAGAGGTAACCAATTACCAAACCCGAAGAGTTTTTGGGCCTTCCAGAAGTCAGCGACATCTATATATTTCGTTAGATTCGTAGCCCACTCTTGATCAAAGTGAGGATAATAGAGATATATCATACCTAGACCAAAAGCTACAAGACTGCCTACAAATGATAGCCAGCCCATCACTTTTCGAGCTATGCCTTGGATATCCAAAATATCAATCAATAGAAGCACTAGCATTATTGCTGACAAGGTAGCCAAAATATGCCAATGACCTCTTGCTACAGTTGTTTCAACTGCTAGGGGACCATCTCTAAAAGCAACAATATCCAAAATCCTTGTGAATGGAGACACTCCTTCAGGATCAGTGGGGCCCCGTAGACTGAGGGCTAGAAAAATTCCACCAAAAGTCATAACAAAGTTAACCCAAATGAAATACCAGTAGAGAGAAAACTTCACAGGATCATTGAAGACAGCTTTAGATCGTTTCACCCATGAGGCGGATTCGTATTGATCTCCAAGAATTTCCTTACTCATTTTATTCCAACCAGTGAGTGCTAAAATGAGACCAACCGTTACCAAGATAGCAGACCCTGCATAGATTAGGTAATGCATATCAAAGGGAAAATCGATTACTTCATTAAAAGTAACAGCCCAAGAACCGATTGACATAATCAACATTCCTGGCATAGCAAGAACCATTGAAATAGCATACCATTTTCCCTTTTGATCCCGTACGGTGTATCTATAGACGACTAACAGTATAATAGTATCAATTAGTGCTAACATTATATGCAAGTGTGCTTTAACTGCATCCACTAATACATGGTCATAAACAAGATAGTCAACTAGTTCATCTCTGAGAAAATACTCTGCTAAAAGAGGTATCATACCATTCCCGAAGAAGGATCCAATGGCTCCTCCGAGAATTACGCTGATTAAGATACAAATAGTCAAGAGTGTCACAGCGGATTGACCTAAGAGAATATTTCGACTGTTCTCTGATTCACGTTTGGGAAAAGATCCAGTCGGAAAAACTCCAAGTAGAAGCATAATTCCTGCATAGAAACAAAGCGAGAGTCCAACTAAGTAAAGGCCATGTAAAATCCAAGCACCTTGGAAAACATAAGCAAATAATATACCACTACTCGATGCTAAGGTACTTCCGAGGAACAGAGGCCATTTTACTCGCGATTTGAATTTTTCACGGACATCCATGAACATTAGTACGAAATAAGTACATACTGCAACAACTGGTACCGCTATACTATGATAAAGTATAATAATACGGCCAGCCCTATCAACAAAATCATCAGATAATTCAATTGGTAGCAATGGTTGACCAAGTATGAGTTCGATAGGTTCGGAGAATGTAGATAAAAATAATACAATTACAAAGATATAAACTACTGTAAAAGTCGCCAGTCCTTTGTAAGTTGCACCGTAATTTATCTTCCTTCTTAACCACTCAATTTTTGAGTCAGATGAATTAATTTCAGACATTTTTTCTCACCTAAAATAAACTACTGATTATGGGAATATCCACTTTCCACTTTTTCGGGAGTCCGATCCCTAGGGCAAAGAATACTCCAACGACAAGTAACAAATATGGTAGAATAGCAAAAATTTCTGTTAATGGTAAAATTGCTTCCATACTTTCTACTGTGGCAAACGCGAGTAATACACCACCAAATGAAATCAATAATCCACCAATTCCAAAGAAAATACTCGTCCATGCTGTTTTTTTCGTAAATGCCGTGTATAAGGGTAAAAATGATATAATCAATCCAGAAGGAATATGAATACCCATTATAACCATGGAAGCGATGTCTAGCGTAAGTATATCTAGTTTAATAACAGTTAATATCCCTATTACGACTATAGCATATAGCGCATAGAAGAATCCATATTGAGTGTCGTCATAGACAGCATATAAAAGTCCAATTGCAAGCCCTGCAGGAATCAATGCTGCCACTGGAGGGACAAGTGGATTTTCCAAAGCTTCAGTCCATCCGAGGAAAATAATCAACACACCAGAGACAAATAAAACCAAAAAACTTATTGCCCATGATAGGTGATACATTTTCTTGGAAGATAGGTATTCTTTTAGTAGTAACAGAGCCAAGATAATTGCTACAACTCCTACTACCAGAAGTACAACCGCTCCCATTAAATCAGTGTCAAGTAATGTCATATCGTTTCAACTCAATGTCAAAATTTTTACTTTCTGTGTTGGATAAGAACGAAATATTATCAAGATTCATACATGCTAGCTTCATTAGATTGAAACTGTGTTTATAATCTTTACGTGAATTGACGAAACAGAAGGCGCAAGAATAAAGTTTTTGCGAATAAAAAAATTATCTGCTTACAAATTAGTAAGTACCCCTAACAAATGGTACGTTACCTTACTTCTTAGTAAGCCGCTTACTAAAGTAAATAAGTTTATATTGGACTTCTGTTATTGATTCAATAACTCAAAATATGTAAGGTAATCCGTTATGAGTGCAGAAGGAATTGAAGAATGTGCAGCAAGTCTTGCTATGCAAATATTGGGTCGCAAATGGACACTCTATATCATTTGTGAACTATTGATGTGTCAAGAGCTCTTTTTCAGCCAATTACAGGAGCAAATCCTTGGTAACTATGGTGAGAAAATTTCTGCACGTGTTCTTTCTGAGGGATTAAGTCGGTTAGAAAAAAATGGGGTTGTTAACCGGATTGTTCACAGTGAAAGTATGCCCATTCGTGTTGGTTACTCATTAACCGACAAAGGAGAGGATTTCGCTGTTATTTTTAGTGCTTTGAAAGGTTGGGGTGTCAAATGGGGCGGAGTCGGGGTAAAAAGATGCAGATCATATGCATGCATACATAATGCTGTCCCAATTATTGACATCGATGCGGCAAAAGAGCTTTTTCAGATCGGCGAATGTGATTAGCGGATTAGAAAAAATAAAAAGAGGGATTTAGAAAACCTTTCGATTTTCTAAACCGGAACGATCTTCTTTCTTTTATATTTTTGTTGGTGCTGGTTTGGGGGAATAAACAAGGTGTAGAATTCTACCAACAAAATGTAGTAAAACTCCAATTACTATAGATAGTAAACCAACAACGTATTGGAAGGTTTCTAACCAATTTCCAGTAAATGTATATACACTTGCATCGATCGGATGGGTCATAGGCATAAAGATTGGTTGGATTGCTAACAGGATCCCGAAACTCAAAAATACATACGAGAAGTTTGATACTTGGGTACCAACACTTCCACCAACAGCACTGCTTCTTCTTTCTAGTTCCTTTGAGATATTACTTTTTATTCTTGGCAGTAAAAGAGCAATGAGAATAATTATATTCCCAATTGTACGGGCCCATGAGGGTGTAAAGAACATACCATTGACACCAAAAGTGTCCCACCATTCGTAAAAAAGTATTGCAGAGGGAATGAAACCGCTAACAATACCCAAAATACAATTAGCTATTGAAACATTGTAAAACCACGATTTCCCTGATTTTAAAGCCCAATATAGAATAATCCATAAGATTCCCACCAACCAAGTTATAACATAACTTATGATAAAAAGTGGTTGCTGGTCACCAACGACTGCAAAAGTAAAACCCCCTTTGGTATTTGGCATTGCCCACCAATTGCCAAGAAAGTTGAATGTTGTACAAGTGCTTCCAATTCCAGAAATAATTCCGACTGCTGCACCCAAAGCTAGTAAAATATAGAAACTTTTTATTGATTGTAGTTTTTCTCGTATTCTCAAAATCTTCACTTTCCATGCTAAGTAAATATTCCATCTAGAGTATCCTCTAGAAGGAAGAGTTAAGACACAACGAAATTCGTAAATCCAGTTTTAAAATTCGTCCTAATCTTTAAGTAACCCATAACATGACATCAATCATAATGGATTTAAATCAACAAAAATTTCGTGTGAGTATTATAATAAGAAGAGTGAAATGAAGATGAGTGAGAATTTTCCTTTTAAATCTGATTCTCTGTATTTTCAATACAGCGTGAAAAATATTGAAAGAGCAAAGAATTTTTATGTCGAGACATTTGGATTTGAAGTCGCTTGGGATGGGGGTGCTGAAGTCGGCTGGTGTGAGCTAGTTCTTCCTGTCAAAGGCACAAAATTAGGATTAAATCTTTTACCAGAAGCAGCGTAACTAGTTCAAGGGTCGGGTGTTTTAACATTTGAAGTAACAGATTTAGAAAAAGCTAAAGGTCTATTAACAAAGAAAAAAGTCCATTCAGATGATATTATTGATATAGTTGATATGGTATCCTACTTCAATGCTATAGATTCTGAAGGAAATAAAATCCAATTTGTAGGAGAACCTCGAATTAAGAAGTAATCTTATGCATTCTTAATCTTTTCTTGAGCCAGTAATGCTGCATCGACAATCGGTTGGTACCCCGTACATCGACATAAATGCTTTTCAAGACTCTTATGAATCTCCTCAATGTTAGCATTTGGACTAGTACTAAATAACGCAAATAACTCCATAATATAACCAGGGGTGCAAAATCCGCATTGAACGGCTGTAGCTTCAATAAAAGCCTCTTGAATAGCGTGAAGGTTAAAGTTGCTCGATATACCTTCAATTGTAATAACATCAGCATTTTCTAGTTTTCTTGCTTTTGTAATACAACTTTTAACTGCTTTCCCATTTACAACGACCGTGCATGCCCCACAATGCCCCTGATTGCAACCATTTTTGGTTCCTGTCAAAGAAACTTTTTCACGAAGTATGTGAAGTAAAGTATCAGTTGGATCTACAGAGATAGAATAGGTTTTGCCGTTAATTGAAAGTTTCAATTCCATTTCATACCCCTCCTTTTTTTAGAGAAGTTAGCATTCGTTCTTTGGTTACTGGAATGCTGGTAAAGGAAACACCAGTTGCTCTTTGGATTGCATTTAAAATGACAGATGGAGGTCCCAATGCAGGATGTTCGGCTATAGGACGCGCTCCGTATGGTCCGTTAGGTTGAGGGGTTTCTATAAAGATACAACTGTATTTTTTTGGCATATCAGACAATTTGGGTATTGCATATCTTCGCAAATTGACGGTTCTCATATTCCCAGAGCCATCATACTCAATTTTCTCTTTTAAGGCTTGTCCAATTCCCTGCATCACTCCACCAGTGATTTGTCCCCGTGCTAAAGCTGGATTGATAATTTTTCCAGCATCAAGAGCCGTCACAAAATGCAAAATACTTATTTCTCCTGTATTCTTGCTGATTTTCAAATCAACTCCTTGACTACCGAATGTCCATTCGTAGGGTTGATACTGGCCAGTTTCTAGATCAGGAAACGTGACGTTACGAACGACAGATGAGCCTGTACTCAATATAGGATTCCCTACTGTATGCCCATCAGAATATTGGTAACCAAGTACCAAATGTTTGAGATCCAAGGATTTATCCTGATAACTGACTTTGGTACCATCATATACTGTATTAGTGACTGTACAACCCCATACTTCCGCTGCGTTTTCTTTGAACTTCCTGATAGCTTTATTACATGCATCGATAATGGCATTTCCGACCCGCATTGTCGTCATACTTGCGACTGTCTGCCATTCATAAGGTGTTAACTGTGTATTAATTTCATAATTTATTCTGACCATGTCTACAGGAATATGTAAGGCTTCAGCTGCAATTTGAGCGAGTACTGTGAGACTACCCTGGCCAAGTTCTACACCCCCGATTGATATATTCACGGTTAAATCTTCGTTAAATTTGAGAAAAACATTTGAAGAGGCATTAGCAGTTTGAACTGGTGATTTAATGAGTCCAACTACCGCACGTCCATAGAAAAATTTCTCATCTTCAGGAGGGAGAGGAATTTCATCAAGTTTCGTTATTGTTTGAGTAAAACATTTTCTAATATCTCCATTATGATCAGAGATTACTTGTCCAAGAGAATTTGTATCGCCAGGGCTTAAGAAGTTCTTCATTCTGAGTTCATTAGGGTCTATTTCCAACGTTGAAGCTAATTTATCCAGGAGTCGCTCGATCATGAATTGTCCTTCTGGGTGTCCATATCCACGGAACGCTCCAACTGGTGTGGAATTGGTATAAACCCCATACGATTTAAGATTGCAATTTGGAAAAAAATAGGGGCCCACACAGTTATGTCCGGCAGCTAATACTACATTACATCCTGTGTCTCCGTATGCTCCATCAGAATAATACTGGGTGGCTTCTATACCAACAAGTGTTCCATCCTTCTTTGCACCTAATTTCATCTGACCTTTCATCCCTCGTCCCAACACTGAGCCAATGAAGACTTCCTTTCGAGTCAGTACAAATTTCACATGGTATCCTGGTACCAATTTTGCAGCTAATGCCACCAACGGTTCGATGGTGTAATCACTTTTTCCCCCAAAACCTCCCCCTAAGTAAGGTATGTGAATATGAATCTTGGTCATCAGTTTTATTTTAAAGTAATCAGCGAGTACTTCACGCAGTACAAAAGGCGCTTGGGAACTACTCCATAGATGAAGCTCGCCTGTATGATCCCATCGTGCAATAGCACCATGAGGCTCAATAGCTGCATGATTCATCAACGGATATTCGAAATTATCTTCAACTGTAACCTCTGCATCCTGAAATGGAAATTCATAGTTACCTTTCTTCAGGCGATATTTATAAAAAACATTAGTTTGAGGTTCTGGCACAAATGTAGGAACATGACGGTAGTTTCCATTTTGTTCATGAATAATTGGGGCTTCTTTACTTGCGGACTCTATAGGGTCCAACGTGAAGGGTAATTCTTCAAAAACAGGAAAAATATTTTTAATAGCCGCCAACGCTTGTTTTTCAGTTTCCGCGATGACAACAGCTACTACCTCTCCTGCATGTCTTACCTTATCAATAGCTAATGGTGGTTGATCAAAGATGCAAGTCCCAAATAAATGGTCTTTATCTAGATTTAAAGATTTTCCGGTGAATACTTTATGTATCCCTGGCATATCCAGAGCTTTACTAATGTCTATTGTCTTTATAGTAGCATGAGGAACACCTGCCCTCAGTACTTTCATAATTAAAGTTCTTGGAAAACGTAAATCGTCAATATAAAGTGCTGTACCTGTAACTTTTTCATGGGCATCTGCTCGTGGAATGCTAGCTCCTACAACTTTATTAAACAACTTCAATTACCAAAAAAAATTAATGATTCATCGAGTAAAATATTTTGTTTCTGAAATTAATGAGACTAAAACAGTCTTAATTCCCCCTCATCGTAGGAAAGATAAAAAATTTCATATATGACTCTTCTCAAATTAATTACTAGCGAAGTCTGTGAGTTGTTTTGACCTATGGCTTTCAATAATAGCATGAAAATTGGAATAATTGATCTATCTTCAGGTTCAGTCATTACCGAGAAATTGGATTTTAACGATGAACAATTTAAGAAGTATCTGGGTGGAGAAGGAGTAATTGTGGAATATTTATTGAAGAATATGCCTGCAAATATCGATCCCTTATCCCCTGACAATCATTTATGTTTTATTACTGGTATATTGAGTGCCACAAAGGTCCCATTCTCTGGCAGATATACAGTTGTTTGTAAATCCCCTCTAACGGGTGGTTGGGGTGAAGCAAATTCAGGTGGACGTTTTGGGCCAGAGTTACGAAAAACGGGGTTTGACTCGCTTGTCATCAAAGGTAAGGCGAATAATCTATCTATTATTGTGGTAACTGATAATGGAATTGAAATCAAAAGTGCAGATCAGTTAAGAGGACTGGATTGTGTTCAAACAGAGGATAATTTGAAAGAAATCTACGGAAAAAAAGCTCAAATTGCTAGTATTGGGCTAGCAGGTGAAAATTTAGTTTTATTTTCAGGGATTGTAACTGATAAAGGTAGAATCGCCGCACGTAGTGGCGTGGGTGCAGTTATGGGATCAAAAAACCTAAAAGCGCTTGTAGTAAGAGGAACTAATTCAGTTCCTATTGCAGATCCCTCAGGTCTTAATGAATTAAGAAAACTGGTTAATAAACGGATCAATAAAGGGATCAATCCTCTAATGAAACCTGGTTTAAAGGCCTCCACAACGTTTGCACCTTGGATTCGGCGTTTTCGAATAAAAAATTTCGGGTCTTTGGGTCCAAGTAATATGATTATTGAATCCTATCGTCGATGGGGAACCTGTGCAGGAACTGCAATGCTAGTAGAAACAGGTGATGCGCCAGTAAAAAACTGGAAAGGGTCATACACAGATTTTCCCTTGAAGAATAGCTCAAAAATTACTGGTGACAATGTCACCAAATATCAAATAAAGAATTATGGTTGTCATAGCTGTCCTATGGCTTGTGGAGGTATAATGAAGTACTCAGATGAGCATTTCACCCTTGATGAAACTCACAAACCTGAATATGAAACCTTAATCATGCTAGGGGCAAATTTATTGAACGACGACATTGGAGCAATATATCAATTAAACGATTATTGCAATCGTCAAGGATTGGATACCATTGCCGCGGGTGCTATCTTGGCTTTTGTTATAGAATCCTTAGAAAATGGAAAGATTCCTCAAAATATGCTCAATGGTTTTAATCCTACTTGGGGAGACCCTACGGATTATTTACCTATGTTACAGATGATTACAGAGAGAAAAGCAATCGGAGATGTATTGGCAGATGGTTTCACAAAAGTATCAGAAAAATATGATTTAGATACTGGAATGCATATCCAAAACCAAGCACTGCCCGCTCATGACCCTAGATTCTCTAATAGTATGATTATTCCATATAGATTGGATCCTGCACCAGGTAGACACACTCCATTCTCAGAACTAATGATTGACTTAGCAAAATTTAGTCAGATGTTCCCAGAACTCCCTAAAGCCAATCGTTTCTCAGATTATTACTGTTATCATAAAACAGTTTCCTCGATAGGTCTATGTCAGTTCAGCTTATTAACAGGAAATTTCCCTGTTATTGAATTTGTAAATCTAGTGACTGGATTCGATCTCTCAGTAGAAGATATTGTCACTATTGGTGAAAGGATACTTACTCTTAAGCATATATTTAATTTACGGGAAGGAAAAAATCCTCTTGAATATAAACTACCTGATCGAACATTAGAAAATGCCGAACGAGGTCCAAATAAGGCAATTTCAGCTAGCAAAGAAAATAAATTAATCTTGGACTTTCTTGATTCGCTTAGCTGGGATTCGACGACAACTAAGCCAAACGAAAATCGATTGAGATCTCTAGGATTGAGGGACTTCGTTTAATTCAATGATTTTACGTAAGAGAAATACCAGTCTATACCTTATTCATTTAATTTTGATCCTCATCACAAGGTAATGACAGAATGCTTTTGTAATCATCAATTCAACCTTCGAACTACTTCCTAAATTCATATCGAGGATCTATTTTACAACTAAACGGTGAACTAAAATGGCCGAAGAAGAATATATTGCAATGATTGACAAATTAAGGGGGAATTTTCTAACCGATAAAGCCAAGAAAACTTTTAGGAAATGGAATAAAACTATGGCTTTTGATTTTACGGATTTAGATAAAACCTTCTACTTCAATATTGAAGCGGGAAGTCCTAATGAAATTATTGAAGGGAATCCTGAAAAAGCACATGTCAAAATCATTACTGACACGGTAACGTGGATTGGGGTCATGAAAGGTGAAATTGGTGGTATGAAAGCATACACTTCCAAGAAACTAAAGGTAAAAGGGAGTATGCCTGACCTTTTAAAACTCCAAAAGCTTATGAAGTAATCTGTATTCTTTTTCTGTAGGATATCTGTGAAGTTGGTGATATTTGAGTGGCTGATCACAAAAGAAAAGTAGCTTTATGTAATACGATGAAAGAGCTCTACAAAGAGAAAATTTTGACGGATATTGGAGGAAATCTAAGTTTTCGATCTCTTGAAGAACCTGAGAAGTGTTTTTGGATAACTCCGTCGGGAATGAAGAAAGATCTTGTTCAACCAGAACACCTTATCAAAATGACAATGGATGGGAAAGAAGTAGATAATGATGGCGAACTTTCTCCGAGTGTAGAATGGCCTATTCATCTTCGCATTTATCAAGAAGATGAAGGTTTTCAATTTGTGGTTCATTCGCACGCTCCTCTTGCTACTGCATATTCAATCTTGGTAGATCCTCCTAAAATTCCTCCTCTTACTGCTGAATTAAGCTTTTTAGTCCCTGAGATCATTATTGTTCCTTATCAACAAAGTGGGTCAACAGAATTAGGAGAAGCTGTTGCTGAATCATTATGGGATAGTCAAACTCTTGTTTTAGAGAACCACGGTGTTATTGCAGTAAGTGAAGATTCTTTTCAAAATGCAGCTATCAAAACACGAGCTCTAGAGGAATTTCTACAACTTTATCTCGATGTAAAGAAATTTGATTCTCCAATCCGTCCATTTCCAGGATTTGAGTAGGAAGTGAGGAGAAAATGGCTGATTATTACCTATCACTCGATGCTGGTACGAGTGGAGGAAAAGCAGTCGTCTTAGATGAACATGGTTCTATCAAAGGGTTTTCAAAAACTGCTTGGAGTCATCATTATTTCATACCAGATGATCTAGAGCCTTATGGAAGCGAATTTAGACCAGATCAATTCTGGGATATTTTGCTCCAAACTGCGAAGATGGCTATCAATCGTTCCCAAATTCCTCCTGGTGATATTAAGGCAGTTACAGCAACGTCCCAAAGACATGGTTGTGTTTTTTTAGATAATCAAGGAAAAAATTTGTACGCAGGTCCTAATCGTGATGCTCGCGGACTTGAAGTTGACACCGAAGAGTTCATGCCCAATGAAGAAGTCTATGAAATTACTGGGCATGGCCTTCCATTCTTATTTCCTCTTGCCCGATTATTATGGTTCAAAGAAAATGAGGAAGAGGTTTTTGAAAATATCAAACATTTAGTTTCTATCGATGGTTGGGTAAATTTCAGATTAACTGGCAAGTACACAATAGATGATACAGCTGCAGCGGAAACTCTTCTTTTTGATATTAAATACCGTAATTGGTCCGAAAAAATTCTGAATGAATTCAACATTTCACATGAAATATTACCTGAAAAATTAGAATTTGGTCAAGTAATTGGAACAATTCTCCCAGATATTGCACAAAAACTCGAACTCGATTCAAGAACTCCAATCATCATGAGTGCATCAGATACTCAAGCATCAATAATAGGTTCTGGAGGAATAGAATCAAATACACTGGGAATAGTGGCTGGATCGACAATGCCCCTTCAATTGATTATCGATCGTCCTATCATTGATCCTGCTCAGAATATTTGGACAGGTGCTTTTGTTAACAACCTTTGGGTACTCGAATCGAACGCTGGATCTGCAGGTGATATTCATAAGTGGTTTGTTGATTCAATTCTCAAACCCCTAAATGTGGATAACCCATATGAAAAATTCGAAGTATTAACTTTATCACAATCCCCAGGAAGTCGAGGAGTAACTGCAAATCTAGGTCCACAGATATTTTCCACAAAAACCATGCTTACTGTTCCAAGTAGTGGAGGATTCTCATTTATTCCAGTCGCTTATTCTTTTGATACTCCAGTAAACATTGCTTCCTTATCAAGATCGTTAATTGAAAATCTTTCATTCGCAGCACGTGCAAATAGTGATCAGATACAAGATATAATAGGACATACCTATGAAAAAGTGCTACTTGTAGGAGGAGTCTCACGATCCAAAGCATTCTGCCAAATCTTGGCCAATGTTATGAGTATGGATATTACAACATTTATTCCAGAAGGGGCTTCTGTTGCAGGTGCATTGGCTAGTATGATTGGAACGGATAAATATACGAGTTTAAATGAAGCAGTGAAGGTTATCACTGATTATTCGACTTATTATCCTCAACCAGACCAATCTGATGATTATGAAGCATTATATCCTGAATGGAAAGGTAAATATCAAAAATCTCTTGAAGAAGATTAGTAGTTCCTCTGAATGATCACAAAGGCGTTTAATATGAAAATTTTGATAACTTCTCCATTCCATGAATCTGGATTACGACTTTTAAGGGATTCTGGAAATGTAGAGGTAATGTATGAAAACTGGAGAGAGACTGGAACTATTTATTTTGATGAGGATGAGCTAATTGAAAAGTTGAGCTCAAATGGGATAGATATTTTCATTACAGAAGGGGATGAGGTAGATTCAACAGTTATTGAAAAAACACAATTGAAATTGATTGGAAGCACCCGTGGAACCCCAGTCAATATAGATCTTGATGCAGCGACTGCGAAAGAAATTCCAGTAATCTATACACCATTTCGAAACGCTGATGCTGTTGCTGACCTAACAGTGGCCATGATGCTGTCACAAGCTCGTAAAATGGTTGAATTGGATAGACTTCTTCGAAATGGTAATTTTGACGTCTCAGATTTAGATGATGACGATGGATTTGCCGATTTTTACAATCGATACACGGGTATTGAGCTCGGAGGGCTTACAATCGGAATAATTGGATA
This sequence comes from Candidatus Hodarchaeota archaeon, assembly GCA_016839785.1. GTDB lineage: Archaea > Asgardarchaeota > Heimdallarchaeia > Hodarchaeales > Hodarchaeaceae > Hodarchaeum. Next base: position 27,246 of record JAEOTQ010000101.1, read on the forward strand.
TGGTCAAATAGGCCAAAGAGTAGGAAAGCGTCTATTTCATGGATTTGGCTCCAAATTACTCTATTATGATCCTTATATTCCAGATGACCATCCAAATGTAGTAGAAACGAATGCTACTAAGGTAGATTTAGAAACATTAATGAAAAAATCAGATATGATATCAATTCATACACCTCCCATCGAAGAAACCGAGGAAATGATTGATGAACACTTATTTAATCTGATGAAACCCACAGCTTACTTTTTTAACTTAGCACGGTCATTCTGCATTGATGAAGATGCTTTATTTGATGTATTGAAAAATAAACGAATTGCGGGCGCAGGATTGGATGTTTTTGATGATGAACCAGTAGATTCCGACAATCGTTTTCTCCAATTTGATAATGTAACAGTGATGCCTCATTTTGGAGGTAATACACACGATGTCATACGTCATCAAACTGAAATGATAGTAACTGATGTACTCAATTTCATCAATAATCGCCCCCTAATAAATAAGTGGAGCAGTTAGAATTCTCAATATTCTCTATCTAAGTTTACCACATTCAGAAAATCATTGCGACCCTTGTTGTATCTTTTGATGTTTTCAATCACTTCATCCCACCTTTTTAAATCGGAAAAAGGGGAGGCCGCTCTGTGAGGAGACAAAATAACATTATTTAGGATATTAAATGGATAATGGAATGGAAATTTATGTCCTTTCTCATCCTCATTAGGGGAGTACTCGTACCATACATCTATTGCTGCGCCAAGTATTTTATTCTCTTTTAAAGCATTGAATAAGCTTTTTTCGTTCACTACAGAACCTCTACTAACATTAACGATAATACCATCAGACCCTAATAGCTTTAATTCATTCTCATTGATTAAATCTTTCGTCTCTGTCGTTTCAGGTACAGCAACGATGAGAATATTGATTGATTTTAGGAACTCATTGAGTTGATCTTTGGAGAAGATCGTAACATCTGTAAAAGTGGATGAAAGGGCTCTTTTGGTTCTTTTGAGTATAGAAAATTGGATATCAAATCCAGATAAAAACCTGTGAACTTTAGAATTGATAGCTCCATACCCGAGTAAACCTACTTTCTTATCTCTCAAGGGGATGGAAGTTGCTTCTTTATCACCCCTTCTCCATTTTCCTTCTTTCATCCACGTATGATGAGGAATTATCTTATTTAGTAGTGTTAATAACATAGCAACAGCATGTTGAGCTGTGAAATATGAATTCCCGTGACCATTAATCAAAGTCACATTTCGTGACTGATTAAGCTCTCTAAAGAATTCAATATGATGTTTTATTCCAGTTCCTGGATTTATAAAGAGTTTCATCTTTTTAGCGACTAACTTAATCTCATCCTTTACCCTCCATCCAATAAGTATGTCCGCTGTTGGAGCTAATATCAGAAGTTCTTCTTCAGATTGGGAAGAAGGAAATATAAGGTTAACTTCAGAATAATTGGAAAGATTTTCTTGAATATAAGATTTTAGTCTGTCATTTACTTCCCAGGTAAATAGAACATTTGTGATATTAGATGGACTCAATCAATTCACACACATTTACGTTTCTACCATGGAGGGAATGGTCAGAGGAAATTATCTTCAATTTTTTCCTTTTAATTCTCAAAAGAGGAAAGAGTTTTTAGGGATATTTGTCACTTAAGGATACAAACTTAGAATATATTGTCAGAAAAGGAGCAATTTCTGATGTTAGA
>JAEOTQ010000102.1 GCA_016839785.1 Candidatus Hodarchaeota archaeon
ATGCAGGATCAAAACGAAATTTCCTTGGCAATCTCTACTACTGATCTTGATTCAGAAGCAGAAAGGGTTATTGTAGAAAATAACATTGCGGTAGAAATTGGGAAGGATATACTTCCAAGTTCATCGTCGGTCTTTGAATTTGCTGGAATAGCGCATTTTGATCAGGATGGGACAACAATCCTCTATGAAACTTTACAAGAACTTTCACGAGAGGAAGGTTTCTTAAATATGCAATTTCCCGCAATAATTAACCGTTTAATTGTCAAGGGTATCAAAATATTCACGAAGAGTATTGGTACTGATCATTGGATTGATATCGATCTTCCAAGAGATATACAACGTGCAGAAAAAGTAATCTTACCGAATATCCGAAAAAAGCTGAAGAAGTAGCTTATACCTAAACCAGAAGGCTAGAAGTATCTACAATATTGGTATGATATAAATATAGAAGTGTGGTAATCGTCTTACCATCAATGATTTTTCCTTCTTCAATCATCTGAAAAATTTCAGATAGTGTAATTTTTTTGACCTCTTGAATTTCATCCGAGTCTATGGAAAAATTTACTGGTTTTAGATCAGTTGCAATGCATATCCACAGAATTTCATTGGAATAATGGGGAGAGGGACGAAATTTGTATACAGATCTAACGTTTCCAGTATAACCCGTTTCCTCTTTTAACTCACGAAGGGCAGCTGTCTCTACAGGCTCCTCGGAAACGAATTTTCCAGCCGGAAATTCGTACGTAATTTCTTTGATCGCATGACGATACTGCTGAACTAATAAAACCTCTCTTTTATTAATAAAAGGAGCTATGACGCACACTGAGGGAAAATCAACCCAAATCCTTTCTTCAATTTTACCGCTTGGCATACTTACGGTATCAACGTGAACACCGATCGATTTATTCTCATATTTAAGCTTTTTACTTAGAAATTTTTCGATTTTCATCATAACCTACATGCTCTCCACAGATGGTGTAAATTTGTACTGCTAGAATAGCCCAATTACGATTCCTACAAGGATAAATAGAGCACCACTTGCTAAGGTCAAGGTTCGTTTTGGTATGAGATTTGCGATCTTATCTCCTGCAAAGACTCCAACTCCGTTTACTAGGCCTAATGCCAGTAATGCCCCTAAAAATACGCCTACTGGATTATAATTAGTAGCTAATCCAAGAGACATAATCATAGTTTTATCCCCAAGCTCAGCAAAAAATATAAATGAAAGGCTCTTTAAAAAAGCCCCTTTTCTTACAGTATTATCTAAATAGAGCTCACAATCATTCATTTTCGTACAATTTTCTCTCGGTTGTTCACATAAATCAAGTGATACTGGACAAATCCGCGAGTTCTCATCTTTTTTGCCTTTTAGTTCATTGATCAAAAAGAGAACTCCACCTAATATGAATAATCCTGCAATTAAAGGTTTTAATATCTCAATTTCTACAGAATTTTTTAAAATTTGACCAAGCGTTACAGAAATTAATGTGACTGCAAATAACCCTAATAAAATGCCCATAAAGACTTTTTTAGGAGCACGAAACTTCAATCCCAACGCGAATGCAGTTAATTGAGTTTTATCTCCCAACTCCATCAAAAAAACTGCTAATAATGCAATAAAGAAAGCTTGGGTAATTTCAGTGAGTACCATGCTGATTGGCGCTACAAACTTGAGAATTTTTGATTATATTTGTTGAAGAATTCCTCTGCAATTGAGCTATCATAGAAAGCAAAGAAATATGGAATACGTTTGAAATCAGCTTGATAGGTAACTGGTTCTCCATTCAAATCTGTACAAACTCCACCTGCCTCTTCCAGAATGACCTGAGGGATACCAAAGTCGTGTGAGGAAGCTAAATGATACATTTGCATTGCTAATTTTCCCTCAGCAACGGATATCATAGTATTATGGGCACTCTTTGATAGATCATAATGAGAAAGGCCCATTTGATGAACAATAGGGATAAACTCTTTACAGCGCTTTTCACAAAATAAAAATGCTGGTTTTGGTTTACGCTCAAATTCTATAGAGCTTTTTAATCCCGTTTCAACCCGTACTCCTTTAGATTTGATCGCAGAGTATAATTTATCATATGCAGGAAAATATATAGCTGATACTAAAAAGTTCGTACCAATAGAAATTGCTGCCCCGACTGTATAATCAGGACTTCCATTCAAATACGCCCATGTTCCATCAAGAGGATCTAAATGAAAAAAAAGATCTAGCTTTTCATCTTCAGAAAATAATTTCACTCTGGGCGTATTTTCTTCAACTTTTGGTTGAATGTTTTTACCGATTCTCGCTAAAAGAATTTCTAGACTGATTTCTTGAATCAAATCATCCAATATCGTATGAGCGGTGGACGAATTATCAATTATTTTATTGCTTGGAAGATCAGATTCTTTTGGATTATTGACAACTTTTCCTTCAAATGATCCTAGAATTAATCCTCCAGATACTGTAATAGTCTTTAGTACCTCCAGATATTCTTCTAATGAATATTCCATTAATCCTTCTCCGTGCCTGTTTTTGAAACCCTATTACTTGAAACTTTTCAAATTTATTCCTTAGCAAGTGTTCCATTAACCAATGCTATCTAGTGCCTCTCACGGAAATACAAAAATCCTTTGGCTACGCGGAGGGTTAATTAGTAAGTGTGAAGAGGGCTTTATCTAGATGAAAATGGTAACTAAGGTGGCTATTATTGGAATGGGCTATGTCGGTATACCAATCGCCGCATTATTAGCCGATAC
>JAEOTQ010000010.1 GCA_016839785.1 Candidatus Hodarchaeota archaeon
ATTCCAAGCACTTTGGCCCCATATCGTGAACGTAATTCAGGAGTATTTGCTGGTACAGGTACCCATGTTCCTGTACTTTGTTCACAGGCTGCAGCTCTGCCCATATACCATGGGTCCATTCGAGGACCTAGTTGAACCATGTAAGTCCCGATTATGTATTCCTCTGGATTAATCCCCTCTTGTAAAGCTTCTTCTACTGGATCATATTGTGCAAAAATATCTTTAGGCATTTTAATACCTCAATTAGTAGTCAAGTTGATTGAACCCCTCACTCTAAATTCCTCTGATAAATCTTACGTTGGGCTCTCTCTCTCCCTCTATATGAAAAAATGCGTTCAAAAGTAGAAAATAGTGGTATAATCAAAAATAAGGAACAATTGAATCAAATTATCGATTTATTCATATTTTAGAGGTTCTGGTAGATCAGGATCGTTTATCTGTCGGGAATCTGCTAAGCGTTGCCGACATTCATAACATAAACCTGATGTATGGTGTCGAGTCATCAACCGTCCGCATTTTTTGCATGGTCCGAGTACGGTACCCATCTGTTGTCCACCTCACTTGGTTAATTAATTATCAAGATATTCTTGATTTGGAGATATTATTAATTGTTCGACCGACGCCAATCCAGAATTGAAGTCTGTTCGAATACTTTGTAGATTACAATACCTAGATATCCGCCCAATAAGACTCCTGAGAAAAAACTGAACACTATTATGAGGAGAAATACTTCAGGTGGAAAATTTCTACCAATGAATGTTTCTATTTGAATTATTATATTTGATACTGATGCTAATCCAGCAGAAATTGCGATAGCAACATGATGTAAACTTTTACCTTTGAATAATCGTGTGAGTATATACATTGACATTTCAAAGACTAAAGCGGCTCCCACAGCTAATATAAAAGCAAAAATGACAAGAGTATTTCCACTGAATAACTCTACTATTCCCTTTATTACTCCTGCAAGGAGAACAGCACCTATTTTCTCATTAACTAGGAAATAAATTAAGACAAACCAAACAATATGTAATCCTGAAGCGATCTGGCCACTTCCAGGTATACCTAAGGGTAGGAAAATCGTACGAGCTATATTTGCTATGACAGAGCTCGAAAGCCCACCAAGGGCTGCGAATAAAGCTATTATAACTAAGTCTGATGTTTCAAAGTAATAAGATATTTGTTGTCTATTTTTTGGCTTATTATTATCAGAAGAAGGTTCCATTTATTCACAAATCTCCTCAGACTGACAGTTTATTCTAATGGAAAGAGAAAGTGTTTTCAGTATAAATAGCTCTTATCCTGGGGTATCGCATAGAGTAATTCAATGTCTTTTTCCAATTCATCCTCCAATCTTCCACATTGCTCCTCTAGCTTCTCTTGCTGCTTATTCTGAAATTTTTTTGCATAAATTTCTTGATATAGTTTCTGCAATTCTCGCGCAAGTTCTGCAATCCTCTTTGCATACTCTTTTGACTCTTTTGATTTTGGAATTAGAATTGGAAGGTTCAAAATCGAATTCTGCACAAAATGGGGAAAATCAGTTCTTTCAGGGTCAAAGAATTTCGATTGGATATATCTCATCATTAATTTTGAGTTCAAGATTCCCAAAAGGTATTCAAGGATAATAGTTACAAATTCTTCAGTTAATTCATCTCGTCGTTTAAATATGTAAACTACCTGCGACACCCAACGATTTTGATAATCGATAACCCAATTCATGGTATTTCCAGTTTTTCTGACTAATAATTTGGGCCCTTGATACAATTCTGGAGATTTGTAGTTGATTCCTTGGCAAGCTATCGTTATATACTTGTGGTTGTGAGTGTAATATCTCTGAATTTGATACCCCGCCAAGAATGGTTTATCATATTCGGAATTTAGTGGATTTTCATGAACGATTTCGGAATGAACATCACTAGGATCTACGAAATGATTACAGGTCGAGTTGATGCACTTCCTTCTTGTACGAGGAGGAGGATTCCAAGTTCCACAGCGTAAACATTGAAGTACTCGTCCTTTTCTCCCAATTTCTACTCCTCTTCCATTCATCACGAATGTACTAAGACGAGTGACTTCTTTTTGATCAGTGTATAGGTCCTTCTCCATTAGTTGTACCAATGCTGCATTTGGCCCTGCAAATATATCGAATTCTTTTTGAGGGTTCTTCTGAAATCGGATTTGAGGACAGTTGAATGAATTACAATCCTCTAATTTCATCTGCAGATTGGCTAAAAGCTGTTTTTCATCTTTTGAAATTCTTGGTACGATACGAATGAGATGACACTCATCAGCTCTAATCTTTCTAATGATTACTATCAATGAAGGTTGGATTACTCCTGGAAAAATCCCTTCTCCTAGATTCACTAAATGAGTTATTTGGCATTTTTTTAGAATGATTTCTCGTATCTTTTCATAATTCGGATTGGTCAGAAGGGTGTTCGGAACAACAAACCCCAAGTATCCATTATCGCGTAATCCAAGTATACTTCTCTCTAAAAATAAACTCCATGAATCCATCTGTGAAGTAGCAGTTTTTAAATGCTTTAATTTCCCTTTAATTTTCGAAATATCTGCTCCCCAGGGTGGGTTCCCTAGGATGACATGAAATTTTCCTCTAGTTTTAGGAAAATTCTTTTCCCAATCCATAAGAAACGAATCCTGAGTACTATGTGATGTGCTACGTTTTGGCAGAAGGGCATCAAATGTTTTGACATTATCTGAATAATTCGGATACCCTAATGCTATACGTGTCATCTTAACTTTGTTTGGATCAATATCGATCCCATACAGATGATTAAAAACTACATTCTTTTTAATTTCATTAGAAGTTGAATCTTTCGCGCTTTCAGCCTCCCAGAGATTAGTAAGAAAATCTTTTGCCGCAACCAAAAATATTCCTTCCCCTACTGAAGGATCTAAAATGAACAGATCATCCTGATCGCTAATTTTTTCTTCTTGTAAATATGTCCAAATAGTATTCTTTACAATGTAATTGGCTATGTATGAAGGAGTAAAAAACTGGCCTAGTTCTTTGATTCTATCTGGAAGATTTTGTTGCATTTCTCGCACACAACAAGAGAAAAAATTTTATTGTGCTAGATTGCCTAGCACAGAGAATGGACTGAGTATAAAAAAGGAAATAACCGACTTATCTTGCCTTATATCCCTTATGGCATGATATCAGTATCTTTGATTGTTTTTCTTTTCGCGTGTCGAGCAATATCAACCGCAGATTTCGATAGAGTGTAACAATAAGCTTCTAATTGCTTATTAAGATACTCGACCGCATCTCCGCTAACTCTTTCAGCTCCAGAATCTCTTATGACTCTTTCTACACGAGCTTTTGCGAATGCTTTAGATTTGGGTCCAGTAGGAGATGATTTTGGGGTTCCCACTTTAGATACCGCAACTTTGATATCATCGCCCTGTACAGTTTTCCTTCCTGCCGCTTTGGCAAAATCAATTGCAGATTTAGATACATCTTTACCAAAATCAGCGACTAATTCGTCCATACGGGCAATACTCTTTGCAGAAACGCGTTCAGCGCCTGCACCTTTCATGATTGCTTCAATTCTTGCCTTAGCAAAGACAGCCATTTTTTCTTTTCACCTTTTTCCAATGATGTTTTTGATTCGAAATTCCACTAATAGAATGCAAATCTAGGGATTCCTCGAAAGAAAGCCACTTTTAAAGATTTACATTTGAAATTATTCCATCACTAATTGTTATACAGAGTATAATTGAGCAGTGACTCCTTTAAATGCTTTTCTCTGAAAACATGAAAAAAGAAAAGATTGGAACCCCAAGGGGCTTATCTTCAAAAATGAAGGAGTAAGAGAGTTATTATCTCTATGAACGATTAATAAATTTCGTTTGTGCCAATTTAATGACATCTAACATAGCAGTTGCAATAATAACGACTCCGAAGATAAGTATCCATTGGATAAATGTGATAGGAGCCAATTCAAAGATATTCGCCAGTGGTTCAATGTAAACGATGAACAAGTGCAGAATAAATGCTAATGCTACAGCGCCAATCAAATAAAGATTGTTAAATGGATTTGTAACCCAAACACTTTGATTATCAGGGGCCCTAGAGACAAATACTTGGAATAATTCGAAAACTACCGAAACAGTTAATGCTAGTGTTCTCGCTGTGACTAAGTTTTCTCCTGTGAATCCTCCTCCGAATCTCAAGAAGAAAATCATTGTGGCCACAAATGATATTATTCCTGCAACCAGAGAAAAAATCAGAATTTCATTAAGCATATTACTCTGCCTTCCACGAGGTTTCGCACTCATTATATTCGGATCTCCTGGATCAATAGATAATGCTAGTGCAGGGAGACCATCCGTTAGCAGGTTGATCCATAAAATTCCTAATGCAAGATACGGGGAAGGTAAATCTAACAGTACAGTAGCGGTAAAAACAACTAATATTTCATCGAAATTTGAGCTCAGGAGATATCGAATGAACTTTTTCATATTGGCGTAAATGATACGTCCTTCTTCGACTGCACTGACGATGGTACTAAAATTATCATCCATTAACACCATATCACTTGCCTCACGAGCAACATCGGTTCCAGTTATTCCCATCGCTATTCCAATGTCTGCTTTTTTCAATGCGGGGGCATCATTAACACCATCACCAGTCATTGCAACAACTAATCCAAACTCCTCTTGTAATGTTTCGACTATTCTTCGTTTTATACTTGGTGAAGCTCTTGCGCAGACGTCTAAATCTTTTAATACCTCTTTAAATTCTTCATCATCCATAGCTTCGAGTTCAGTTGATGTATGGGCTAAATAGAAGGTATCTTCGTATGGTTTCAAGTCGAGAGATTTCGCAATGGCCAAAGCTGTATCAAGTTGATCTCCAGTAATCATGATAATACGAATACCTGCATTCTTACACTTGCGAATTGCGTCCTCTACTTCAGTTCTAGGAGGATCAATCATAGCAATAAGCCCAAGAAATGTCATTTGAACCTCTACAGATTCTTCAGTAAAGTCCGTTTCATCATTTGAGAGTTCTTTTTGAGCCACTCCTAGAACACGGAAAGCCTGACTGGCAAGCTCTGAATTATTATTTATTATATCTTGACGTACCTTCTCTGTTAATGGGACTCCTTTTCCATCCAATAATACGTGTGTACATAAATCAAGAACTATACCAGGTGAGCCTTTCATGAATGCCCATGTTTGTTCAATACCAGGTCGTTTCCGACTGAAAACCATTGTCATTCTTTTTCTATCTGAATCAAAGAAGATCTCACCATTCTCTTTAAGTACGTATCCTTCCTCCCAGCTTGTTAGAAGAGCTGCCTTCATTCCTGCGACAATTAATGCCCCTTCTGTAGGATCTCCCTCGACATCCCACTGATTTTTTTCATGAGAATAATTTACTGCTGCTGTGTTACACAATGCTCCCGCTTTCAATAACTGATAAGAATCTCTATGATCTTTTACATTAATTTTCTCATTATCCTTGGTTTGAATAAAATTCCCTTTGGGTAAATACCCTGTTCCTGTAATATCAATATATCCCATCTGGGGAGTCCATAATTTTTGCACAGTCATCTTATTTTGAGTTAAAGTACCTGTTTTATCAGAGCAAATGACTTCAACAGATCCCAAGGTTTCTACAGCTGGAAGCTTTCTTATAACGGCATTTTTCCTCGCCATACGTTGAACACCGATTGCAAAGGTCAATGTTATGGCTGCAGCTAGTCCTTCTGGCACAGCTGAAACAGCTAAGGCGAGAGCGGTCTCAATAACTTCTATGAGTTCACCTTCCCCATGTTGAAACGCTTGATCCAGCATTTCAAAAAATGTATGCTCAGCTTGAATAATTTGAGCAACAAGAACAATAAACACTACAATTAGTACAATCGCCCCTAAAACTTTTCCTAATTGCGAAAGTTGAATTTGCAAAGGAGTCTCCTGCTCTTCTGTTTCAATTGTTGATTTAGCAATATGGCCCATTTGGGTATCCATTCCCGTTCCTGTTACAATGGCACGTCCTCTTCCTTTTACTGTTGTGGTACCCATGTAAACTAAATTCGTTCGGTCAGCGATAGGCATGGTTTCGTCATCAAGAAGAGAGGTTGTTTTATCGACAGGAACAGATTCGCCTGTCAGAAGACCCTCTTCTACTCGAAGACGGCTTGCTTCAAATATTCTTCCGTCAGCAGCAATCGTTTCTCCCTCGTAGCAAAGAAGAATATCACCAGGCACAATTTCTCGCACATCAATCCTCGTTTCAATTCCATCACGAATTACCAAGGTATCATCGCCTGTTAATTCTTTTAACTTCTCAAGAGCTGCTTCAGCTCGATATTCCTGAACAAATCCAAGAATTGCATTCAATATCACGATGATAATTATGATTCCTGCTTCAATCCACTCACTAAAGATTATTGAAAGAATAGCCGCCCCAAGAAGTAGGTATACCATAAAATCCTTGAATTGAAGGAGAAAAATCTGTAACGGTGAGATTGTTTCTGCAGCAATTAATTCATTATGTCCATACTTTTCTATGCGTTTTATTACATCTTCACTAGATAAACCTCGTTGGAGGTCAGTATTGAATTCTTTTTTCAGATCCTCAACGGTTTTTGTGTGAACTGGAACATTAGGGGAACTAGAATTACTCATAAGTGATTCCTTCTGTAAGAGACTGTTCAGTTAAAAGAACTATTAAAAGTTGATTTTATGGAAGGGGGAGACACATCGATCCGATGAATTTCAAGGGAAAGTCAATAAGTTCCCAAGTATGAACCATAGGATGATTCCAAGAAAAACGAGAATTCCGATCGACAGACCATATCTTGCAACGAATCCCGGAGTAAAAGGCTCTGGCTTTTTAAATATCTGTAAAGGTTCATTCTCATCAAAAATCATTTCTATCTTCCTTTTTCTCATTTCATCAAAGAATGGAGTTGGATCGGAAATTGCTTCAGGGGGAATAATGCCTTCCATCGCTAATTTTCCCTGTGCAAATAGTTGTGCAGTAATAGCTGCAGGATAACCAGTCAGTTCTCCCATTTCTAAGGATGGAGTTGCATACACCCAATGGATATTTTTCCCCTTATATGTTCCTTGGATATCAACTCTTGCTGATGAAGCAGCTACTCCACCCGTGGCAAAAATACTTTCAGTAAGATGAACTAGCTTACCTAAAACCTGTTTCCGGAATTTTCCTTGAGTTAGATGGAGCTGTTTCATGGAATCTGCGAATTTATTATTCCAATCCGGTGTTAAACCTCCCTTCAATGTACACCTTGTTACTTCAGGAAGAAATTTTGGAATAGTCACTGGTTCTGGATGTCCACAATCAAACACTCCAATTGTCCCTAGAGGTTCAGGAAAATCAAGTCTGACATTGCCTTTTCCTGCTGGGACATTTCTATACTCTCCATCAATATACGCAGGAAAATCCCCAGTTACTGCATAAAGTACATGCATAATTACCGCTAATCCTTCAGAATCAGCTGCTCCTCCTGCCCATGAGATATCAAACTCAATTGGTTTATCTTTATCTAATTTATTGTATGCATATCTTGCTAATAAATTGGTTAATCCAGGAGTCCATCCATACCCGAGAAAAATGGGAATTTTTGCACTTTTTGCTTCTTCATCCATTTTTAGTATCTCTAGTGTTGGTCCAGAATCATCACATATATCTACTAAAGGAGTTTTAGCTTCAATAGCGGCTTTAACGACTTTTGGCCCGAAAAAATAGAATGGACCTATTGCAGAACAGGCTACATCATACCTTTCTAGTAGATCTACTAATTGGGAATGTTGAGTTGCATCTACCTTTCTATAATCTAGTCGAGGGTCATTTAGTTCATTAATTAGTTGTCTCGCACGTTTTTCATTGATATCAGCTACGGTAATATTTGTCCAATCGCCAAATTTTACTGCATCTCTCAAAATATATGATCCCATATCCCCTGCCGCACCAAGAATTAATAGCTTCATTTTTCAACCCTTATCCTTCAGATAGAGTAGTTCACTTGATAAGGATTATTACACATCTGAATTTTTTTTGGGAAGTCGGTCGTGCATTATTTGAGATAAGCCCATTTTTCGGTGTAAAATCGTTAGACTTCCAAAATTAATAACTACTTTTCAATACCAAAATTTTATTTATTCACAGAAAGAGCTGTTTTAACATATTTTCCTACAGGGAATGGAAAAGAAAATATGAACTCCCAATAGGAGAACTACTTTTTATCAGATTTAATCAAATTAAAGTAAGTGAATACACAATGAAGGATATGTATCAAGTATTATCAACCTTAGGATTCACAAAGGAAGAGTCTGAAGAAAATGAAATGATTTTAGATCTCGTAGATGAGATTTGTAGAAAGGAAATCGAACCTTATGCACAAGAAATGGATGAGATGGGTTGTAAACATGATCCAAAAACTGGGAAGGTGGCTTATCCCCCACAAGCGTATAAAATCTTGAAAAAACTCGGGGAAAGCGATTTAATGGGATTAGCAATTCCCGAGAAGTACGAAGGTATGGGCCTCTCATTCGCTTTGGTAAATGCTTGCTATGAAAGATTTTCTCGGGCAGATGCAAGTACTTCATTATTGTTTGGACTTCAGAACTCCTCATCAGATGTTATTGAGCATTTTGGGACAGATGAAGCAAAACAGCAATATCTACCGAAACTTGCCAGCGGAAAAAAGTTTGGTGGACTTCTCTTTACTGAGCCTGGTTCAGGTTCAGATCTGGGGTCTTTAAAGACAAAGGTGATTGATAATGGTGATCATTACCTTGTAAATGGTTCAAAAAACTTCATTTCCAACTCAGGAATTGCCGATACATACCTATTTCTAGGTTCTACTGATCCTGAACAGAAATCAAAAGGTTTAACTGCCTTCATTCTCGATACAGAGAACAATCCTGGATTTAAAGTCTCACGGATTGAAGAGAAGCTTGGATTACATGGGAATGCGACTGGAGAGGTGACACTTCAGGATGTGAAAATCCCAAAAGAAAATATGCTTGGAAAAATGGGTCGTGGTTTCAGTGTTGTTCTTTATGAATTATCAGCCGCACGAATTGGTATTGGTGCCCAAGGAGTTGGAATAGCTGATGCGGCTTATCGGAAGGCAGTAAATTATGTGAAGTCCCGTAAGCAGTTCGGTCGTCCAATTGATAGTTTTCAGGTTACCCAATTTAAAATGGCGGATCTTTTTACAAAAATTCACACTGCACGTATTGCCTATCTCGTTGCAGCGCGCATGAAAGATAGAAATTTGGATTTTGCCGAATATGCAAGTATTGCCAAGTTATATGGATCTGAAATTTCGCAAGAGGTAACATATGAGGCTATTCAAATGCATGGCGGCTATGGTTATGTCAAAGAATATGATGTAGAACGCTACTATAGAGACGCTCGTATCACTCCCATTTATGAGGGTACAAATGAAGTCCAACGAATTGTCATTTCACGTGCTGAAATGGCTAAGAATTACGCTCCAGAATAAAATTCTGGAGATATCTCCATTTTATCAAAAAAAAGGGGGAGGAAAAAGTGTTTACCGAAACACACTTGCATATACCTTATTAAGGTGAAATTCCCTGAAATTTAAAGCAAGGAATCCTATAGTGCAGATGATGATTCCAATAAACCCAATTACTAGTGCACTCTGTCTAGAAAGCTCAAAGATGTTAATCGCAGTCGAAAATGCAAAGTAAAGAGACGATCCAACTAAAGAGATTAGTGAAGAAAATGTAGCTCGCTCCATAGATGAGATCTGATCTTGAATAATTGCCTGGGTAAGTGGAGTTCTTGAGCCTCTTGTCAATTGGCCAAATAGGGATAGAACAATGACACCTAGTAATGAAGATCCAGCCATCAAACCGAGAAGATATATTCCGTCAATTAAGATTAGGAGGAATAGCATTTGAGAATTCGCTAATCGAGATACTTTTGATCTAATTGCCAATGAGCTTAAACCAGCAGTGAGATTGAAAAGGGCAATGATCAATCCCATTCCTAACGCATCGACTGTATAATCGTTAATAAAAGCATGTTGTGACGCCCAAAAGCCAATACTCGAAAATACCATACCTGCAATCATAACGATTAATACTAATTGAAGTTCTTTTTTCGTGGAGAGGGACTTTGCAGCAGTTATTATTGCCGCTCTTGGTGATTTGGCTTGAATTCGTGGAGGTTCAGTGTAACCTAATGTAACTAGCAAGGCAAAACCAATATGTCCTAAGACTGTCAAAAATATTGGTAGCTTCAACAAGGTTACCGTAGCAATTATTCCTCCTAGTATTGCACCAATTGCGCTAGCACCGAACATAATACTCATTCTATTAGATACTAATTTGCCAAAATACCCATTTGGATTACTTTCCCTAGTTAGCAGTGAATCATAAACAAGTGCTGTATCACTACCAGTTTTAAAGGTAATTCCTATTCCTGCTAAAAATTCTCCAATTGCAAACATCAGGAACGTATCTCCAATTGCATAGAAGAATATTCCAGCTCCAAATAATATATGAAATAATGCCGTACATCCCTTTCGTGACCAGTAGTCTGCAAATGAACCACTTGGAACTTCAAGTAGTAGTATTGGAATCATAAATATTCCTTGCAGTACTAGCATTTCACTGAAAGTTAAACCAGCTCGGATCCATACCAACGCGAGTACAGGGACCAGTAACACTGTGACATCAATTCCTGTTATCTGGAATATACGTATATTCATGTTTAGCTGTTCTTGGGTTAAACCTACATGTTTCTCTAGATAGTTTCCGTCATTAAACATGTTTGTCACTTCATTTCGTGTATCTGTATCATTCTATTCACCAATTGCACTATATTTACGTTAAAAAATCTCGGGGAGCTAATATATCAACGCTGATTGATATAAATGGATTCACCGAAGATTCCCAGAAACAATGACAAGAAGGTTACACGGGGTTGGCTATTCTAAAGGATCTTCAATCTGTTCAGAAACACATGATAGCTGGAGTGACAAGTGCATTAAAATAATCACAAGGAGAGAAATTTAGACTTGTCATTGATTTTCCAACCGCACTCGCTTCTGCAAACTCTGATTTTTTAAAAGTTTGTCTCTTGACAGTTTGCTACTCTTCTTTTATTAGTCGCTGAAATATCCTTGGACGCAAATAGAAGTAATATATGATTGCTGCTGAAATTAGCATAAAACCACTTACCAAGAATAGCAATTGTTCTATCGTAACTGATTGGGCATAGAAGTAAAATTTTGTCATTTCATGAATAACTCCTGATATTTTTCCTCTTTTGAGTTTAAAATAAAGTGAAAATATAGATCTATTCCAAAGAACTGTCCAATACTTGAGTCAAAATCTCTGTGTAAATTGTTAAATCTCTCTTACTGAACAGTACGAAGTGTACTTCACGAATGCTATTACTTGGTAAGCAATCTAATACAGTATCTATGGCAATCGGGGCCGCTTTCTGGATTGGAAAACCATAGATTCCCGTTGATATTGAGGGGTAGGATATCGAGGTAGCTCCTGCGAATTCTGCTTGTTGAAATGAATTCCGATAAGAATTTTTTAGCAATTCTGATTCATTCTGGTCTCCTCCCCTCCATATTGGGCCAGGTGTATGAATTACCCACATTGCTTTTAGTAAACCGCCATGTGTGACTTTAGCTTCACCTGTTTTACACCCTTGGGGGTATTTTGCTATACACTCTTCAAGGATTTCAGGCCCTCCAGCCCGATGAATTGCACCATCTACGCCTCCTCCCCCCCTTAATGAAGTATTAGCTGCGTTAACTATCGCATCCGTTTCTTCTAGAGTAATATCACTCTGAATTAATAGAATTTTTGTGCTTTTAATTGTAACTTCCATATGTTCATCAAGCTTTAATACTTTTCTGAGAGTCTAACTCTACGTGTGCCCTCGTCAAAAGTAACCATGCCGACATCCCGAAAATGTTGAACGATCTGTTGAACGGTGAATGTTGCAATTCCAGTCATTGATGAAAGTTCATCTACTGTTACTTGCTCCAGACTTAAAAGATGATTAAGGACACGTCCAGATTCAGTTTCAGCTAAGAAGGTCTTGATGATCTTATTATTACTAAGAGTATCTCGTGTATCATCAGACATTGATTGAATCTTTGTATGAGCACGTTCCAATTCGTATTTTTGCATTTCTGTCTCATCACTTAATTTTTTCACCCGATGCTCAAGCTCCATTGCTTCCTCTTTTCGTTTTGTTAGCTCCTCTATCTTCTTATCACGAGAAATCAACAGTTCTTCCAGCTCGTTTATCTTAGCTTTGTATTTGTCAACCTCCTCCGTTTTATTTTGATTTTCACAATGAAGAGACTCAATATGACGCTGTGTAAGCGATTCCTTTTCAATGGCCAATGCTTCTTTCTCTTTTAATTGTTTTACAAGCTCTGCATATTTATCCGTCATTATTTTTTCTTTTTCTACCGCAATTGCAGAAGTTTGACGTAATTCTTCTAATACATCGACATACTTCTTCGTAAATTCTTCTACTTGTTCATTAATAGCAAAGGCCCAATTACTTGAATTTGTATCCAATTGTTCAACACGTTGGGATAAATCTAGTGTTTGATTGTTGAGTTCTAAGCTCAATGTTTCAAGTGATGTTCGTAACTCGTCCAAAGTGTTAGTTACTTCCTTTTTACTCTGAGAACGAGCATCAACTAAGCGTTGTTCAAGATTTTGTGAAAGATCACTTAATCGTGATGCAGTACTTTCGATTTGTTCCTCAATGGAATCAAGTCTACGTTCCGATGGTCCCTTTTTTTTCCAGAACATTGGTATTCCCTTTATACATTCAATGGCAATAAATTATCATAAATCAATTAATCGTTTTTGAAATAATGACACAATATAGACTTTTCTATTCTTAAACAATAACTCACACAGAAATAAATTTTTTAAATGAAGTCAGATGATTCAATTCACCTGTTCAATGAGATCAACGAATTGCTTCCAAACATTGTTTCTTTGAAGTGAAAATAATGAAAACTGTGAATAGAGACATTTTATTAGAAAAAGAGATTATCTGGAGAGTAAAGAAGGGATTGGAGTTCAATCCTGAGTCGGAAACTTTTCTTAATTATTTGATTAAAGAGAAAGCACTATATGATAGGTATCGACCTCTGAATAAACTTATACCTATAGTTGGAGTTATTATTGGACTTACTTTTCTGTTTCTTTATACATCCATGATGCTGGTTGATTTTATGATTATTTTTTTCTTAGAGGGGCAATATCTTGGGCCTCCTGATCTACAATCAGATTTTTTCTCACTATTAGTATTAACCTCTGTTTTGGCATCTGTACTTGGTCAAATATTAGTTATCTTCACTCTAAGTTTTAAATATTTCTTCACAAAAGACAATTGGTCCAAATTTCATGATCAGACTATTTCACTAGTCGAAAGATTATCAGAGATGAATCTATTACAAGAATACATACAATTAGAAACGGATGAAAGTGGTGAAAAGCACTTCAAGCTGAGGAAACTTTCTGTTGACCTCCAAGTTCAATGGATTTTTCCGTTTATTTTCAACGCATTTCCTCCTTTATTGATTGAAATCATGTTTCTTTCTTTACTTCTCCCATTCTCTATGGCTACACTGTTTTCCCTATTAATAGCAATTGTAGAGGGTAATTGGATCATTGCTTTAGGAATGACGCTAGTAATGGCTTTGATAATAGTCGGACTCTACTCTAATACGTTAACTATATTACGAAGCTGGTCTAAATATACTCGGATACGAAATTTAATGATTACCCGTCAACAAGGAATTCTCCACCACCTGATTCTCACTGGCGAAGGTGATTTGACCATTTTAAGAAATGAAAACAACCTTTCCAGATTGGAAAGGATGCATTCCTTTCCCCTCCCTAGTTTATTTAGAATAACCGCATTTATTCCCTTAATCGGGTCCTTACTCGGATATTTGGTAGGATTTACGCTTCTGGTCTGAAAAATCATCTCAGAGTTTATACCCCATTTCTGAAGATAGAGACGTTTTACTTCGAATATAAACTCCACTTCCACGTGCAACTTCTTCATCTTGGTCAGTTAGAAGTATAGATTGCCCAATAAATTGGCTACGAGTAGCATTAACGAGTTTACCTTTCGCTATTAAAGTTCCAGTAGATACAGGGCTTGTTAAATATATTGTAAAACTTGCAGTTAAGACTAAAACGTCTTCTATAATCGAATTGACCGCAAAATATGCTGAATCATCAAGCATTTTCCAATATACTGATCCATGAACTGCGTCTGCAGCATGATGAAATTCAGGCTTTAATGCTACTGTAACTGTAGCACTCTTATTTGATATTGCAATCGTTGCCTTATAAAATTCATTCAAAGGATGGTTGTGATACATATTTGAAAGCTTAGTGTGATGGTTACTCCAATTCAATTTCCATTACCTATGGACTATCATTAAATTTAAAATAAAGGCTTTTTCTGATCTTCAGGGGATATTCTCTCCAGTATCACTCACTCCAAGTCTTATAATGGAGTTCTTTGGTTATGAGCAAGCAAAATAAGCAAATAATGCCCCACATTGAAGTAATTGTTCCAAATGATATTTGTAGTTGCTCATTCTCGGTCTGGATGAACCGTGTTTGGGATATCCTTAATGAATTTAAAGATCAAATTCACATTACCAGTCTAACTTCTGATTCTACTAGAGCAAGAGAGCTTGGAGTGACTGGACGGTCAGTAGTCATTAATGGAAAAATAATCCCTGTTTTTTTGCTCAAGGATCGAATTGTTGATCTGATTGTCTGAAAAGTAAATTAAATTAGCTCTGGATCAAGTGATTGAGTGTTAAATTGCCTCATGAGCTTACTGTACTCCACTCTACTAAAGGAACATTCTTTCAAGCAGATTGAACATCCGTGATATTCCAAAAACACTGGAAAACAGTATTCATTATCGATATGAGTTAAAAGGCCATTTTCATTCTTGATTGGATAATCTCGAATTGCAAATCCAGGACACTTCCTCACACATCGAAAACATTTTTCACAGAATTCCTGAATCATTTTGCAGTTATTTTTTTCTGCAAACGGTAAATTCTGAATGTTAGTGTAAATTGCAGTGAGTCGAACACGTGAACCATGTTCAGGAGTGATTAGTAATCCGTTTTTCCCCCGATATCCTAAATCAGCTGATTCAGCAAGTGGAGGGTATAGCACCAAGCCTCCCAGTGGATGTCCGGCTTGAGCGGAGTATCCAGTTTCCCTTAAGTACTTTGTTAATTTATTCGAGGCTTTTCCAAGTCTATCATAAGTTTGCATTATCATAGTTGCAGTTTTACCACTCGGAGCTTGTTCTATCTTTTCTTTATCCATCTCCATGGTTAAAACTATGGCATTGTCATGCAAGACAGCTTTTTCCTTAAAAATAAATTTTCTTGGTAACTTTGCATATCCAATGGATGCGATATTCAATGATTTAGCATATTCCTCAAATTCTTGTAAGAATTCATCACTGATCGAAGTTTTTGGTTCTTCTGGATTGTGATTTATAGATTTGAGAGATTTGATGATGTTCCTCATTATAGAGGGAATTTCTTTCATTGTTCTAAGCGAGGAAAAAAGCTTAAGCTTATCTGCGGGATATTCGATGGCTTCGAATACAATTTCAAACCGTATTGGTGACTCTTCTACACTCTGATAAGTGTTAGCTATCTGAGTTAATTGCTCTTCCAGCTCAATGAGGTTCTGAAAGTTTCTCTTCCCCAATGTACTTAACATTTTTTTAACGAAGCGAGATTTTATTCCCATTATCACACTTACCAAGAATAATTTTTGTTTTCTGGAAATTTCTGCAGCTTTTTATTCTGGTCTCCGTTCAGGAATCATTCCGATACGTCCACCTAAATCAGTTGATGGATCAAAATATAATGCACAGTAACAATGTCCAAAATCTTGGATATCTGGATCTGAATACTTACAAGGACAAATGATATCTCGGTCCAGATGATGATCGTTTTGAGAATCACGACAAGGACAATTATAATACCCGTGTCTGTTAAAATTTTGCATTAATCCTTCAACAAGATCTTGTAAAGTCTGTGAATTATCGTTTAACACCCATCCCTTCCGCTCTGCAATCTTTGAGACATAAGAACTTACGTCTTCATACGATTTTTTATTCATTTCAGCATGTCCTCCCATATGTCGGGATTATAACCAGAATCAACAGCCAATTTATCTACAACAATGAAAGGGAAGCGAGGACGTACACCAAAGGTGGCATGCAACTCAGCTTTCAATCGATTCTTTTCCTCGAGAGGGATTTTATCAACATCCAAATAAGAATATGCATAGCCATTTTCTTTTAACCATTCTTTGCCTTTTTTGCACCACATACAGGTACTTAAGGTAGCAACGAAGATTTTATGTCTATTACGAGAGCCTTCTACGTTCACTACATTATCAGGTATTTTTATTTGATCCAGTGACATTGTTATTCACTTTGTAAAGCGATACTATAATTCTGAAGGTCTGGGGGGAGTTTATTCCTATCTTTTATGTAAATAATGGATAAAATCGAAAAGAACCACGATCGATTATGAAGCAAACCTAACCTAATAACTTAATAAGAAGTTAGATTTGAGTTTCTTGTTACTTGAGGTTATCATTTCTGGATTGAGACTAACCGTTCAACAATGACAATTAGCGCTTTCTTAATCATAATAAATGATCTTTCGAACGGAGGGTCAAAATATGGATCAGGAACATCTTCATTTCGACCATAAACAAAATCTAACAATGTAAAAGCTTTATCTTTATGTTCAGTTGGAATTGATCTAAGATGTGATCGTTCCATCACCAGAATTAAATCCACAGAGTCAAACATCTTCGGATAATCAGGAAAATACCGTGGAATAAATTGATCTATTCGTTTTTGAGGAACTCCTTCTTCAAGTAACATTGCAGCGGATTCCTCAGAAATTATAGAGTTACGATACCTAACTCCTCCTGATTCGACCTGAACTTTCTTCCCTAGATCAATATCAGCATTTAAGAGAAGATGTTCAAACAAAATTTCTGCATATGGACTGCGAATTATATTACCAGAGCAAATAAAATTAATAGTAATTGAATTTTGGCTAACAAACTTTCTAACGAACTTTTCTAGTTGATCCTTCACTTTTACTCAATTTTCCAATTAATTCTCTACCGATTTTTATTTGTAGTAGTGACTCTTTCTATTGGAATTTAATCGATTCTGGGAATCAAATCTAGTAATTGCTGTGGAGCGTTGATATGATAATCACAAGAAGGTTCCTCACACTTCAGAGAATGTAAAACATGGATAGTTTTAATTCCCATTTCTTTAGCATATTTTAAATAAGCTGAAGAATCATCCACGATCACACCATCTTCCGAGGAAATCTTCATGTCGGTTAAGATCTTTTTATAAAATATCTTACCTCCTTTCAATGTATCTATAAGATCTGGACCATAAAGTTTTGTAAAACAATCATTAACTCCCATTCCAAGGAGATATCCTCTCAAAGACCATGAAGATTCCCCTGACGCAGTACAAAGGGTATACCCTCTATCTTTTAAGCTAATTATGGTGTCAACTATCCCAGGATATGCAGAATCAACTCTGGGGGTAATCCATTCCTCTACTTCACGACCAAGTTGAAATCGTTGTTTGACGGGAGGAGGTTCAATTTCAGCGAATATGAACATATCAGTAATCCACTGACTCACTGTTTTTTTCCAAAATGTATTATATTCTATTAATGGAGTATTTTTTATTGTAGAATTGTAATCGTCCATCAACCGGTTGAATGCGTAATTATTTGCGGATTTCCAAATGCTGTTGGCGCCTCCATATCGAGGAACGAAAAATTTGGCAATTAATTCCCTCCATTGAGGTTCACGACTAATATTGTCATTCATAACCCCACCATCATCAAGAAAAATTACTTTCACCATAGGACATAACATCTTATTTGATACATTATATAAAGAGCACTCTAATTCGGTTAATCTTGTTTCAAGTGGATGGTATATGAATTTATATATTTTGGTAAACGCAATATATGAATTGAATTCATAAATTACTTCTTAGAATTTGAAAAAAGGAAAATTGAAATTTCAGCCTAGAATGAATGCGTCCAGTATTTTAAAACTTGAATATAGGCCATTTCACTATTATTTACTCACCCCCTCCCCAGTAGAATGACGATTTAATGTAAATGTGATTATAAATAACTTTTTCAAGCTTGAATTTTGAAGTCCTTCCAATGCAAATACACCTTGATTGTATTCCATGTATTCAGAAACAGGTTTTACAGACCGCACGGCTAGCTACAGCAGATAAAGACATTCAAAAACAAATACTTCAGGAGACTCTCCAAACCATCCTTGCGTCAGAATGGAATACACGAACTATTCTACTGGCTTATGAAACTCAAGCAATAGTTAGTCGATTAACTGGTAATGAAGATCCTTATTTCAATTTGAAGGAAAAGTACAATAAATTTGTCCTTACTCTGTATCCTGAATTACAAAAAATGGTACAAACTTCGAATAATCCCTTATTAACGGCATGTAAACTTGCAATTGCAGGAAATATCATAGATTTTGGGGCTTTAAAGCCATTCAATGTAAAAGATGAAATTACGAAAGTTCTAAAGAATGATTTAACTATTGATCACAGTTATCTCTTAAGAAAGCGCTTAAAGAGAACAAAATCTCTTATATATCTCGCAGATAACTCTGGAGAAATCGTTTTTGATAAATTACTCATAGAAACAATCCTTCAAGAGTTCAATCCACAACGAATTACTTTTGTTGTTAAAAAGGATCCTATTCTGAATGATGTAATGAAACTGGATGCAGAAACTGTTGGAATTACAACCATTCCCCAGGTCGAGTTATACGAGGTAGGACGAGATCGACGGGATCCTAGCTTTATAAAATTTCTAGAAGAAACTGATATTGTCATTAGTAAAGGTCAAGCGAACTTTGAAGATCTACACGATCGTGATTACATATTTTTTCTTCTTATCTTAAAATGTGATGTCATTGCAAAAGAGGTGGGACTTCCGGAAGGTAGTACCCTTCTGAGTACTGGTTCTAATACTTTTATTCATAAGGAATAATTTCAATTCTAGGTAGTTCAATAACAAAGCGAGTACCTTTGGTGTAATCATCTCTTACTCTATTTTCCACCCAAATTCTCCCATCAAACTTTTCAATTACAGTTTTCACAATAAATAATCCCAATCCAGAACCCTGAGGTTTCTCTTGGGATCGAGCCCGAAAAAGCCTTTGAAATACTCTAGGCTTGAGTTCTTCTGGAATTCCCTCTCCCTGATCTTCTATCTCGATTTTAATTACTTCTGAATCGTTTTCAGTGATATTAACATTAATATTTTTCACTGTATGGTTATCAGCCAATATTGCATTCTGTAAAAGATTCATAAAACAGTTATCAATAATCGTTGTGCCATTAACAAAAATTTCATCGTTAGAAATCGTAATTTGAATATCTAATTCTTCATCTGGAAACATAGACTCAACTGATTTAATAGCTCTATTGATTACTCCTCCAATAGCAATGGGTGTATAATCAGTTCTTCCTAGTCGTTTTAAACTAGACAAAACCCTCACCTGATCAATAATGGTTTGAACTCGGGTAAGAGCTTGAATTGCTGTTTGAGTAAAGAATTGTCCATCTTGATTTTGGGGTTCCAACATTGTCTTTACTTCCTCTAGACAGCTCCAGATAACCATTGATTGACTAGAGACATCATGGGTGAGCAAATCTACCATAAAATCTAATTCATCCATGGTTTCATTAGCTCTCTCAATCGCAGATTTTTGAATTATAACGCTACCGAGTTCTGCAGTGATTGATTCTATAAACGTAACTTCATGAGCATCAAATGGTCTATTTCCTGTACGAGCTACTTGAATTACACCGTGTGGAATATTATGGTACATGATTGGACTAGATAACAAATTAGTCATACCCAAATCCTTTACGACTTTATGTGCTCTTTTAGATATATTCAAAGTTGATATATCATTTATTACGATAGTTTTTTCGTCTAAAACTGTTTGTGCGGCAAGACCCTTAATGGTAGAATAGTTCTTATCTTTCAAATGTCCAAGAGAGGGAAAAAGAGCTTGTTGCTTGATAGTATTATGAAGTGAAAGTGTACCTCCCACTTCAGCGACTAGGACCACAGTATCTTTTTCTAGTAAAAAGATTCCTCCCATCACTGCATCTATCTTCTCGGTGACCGTTTTTATAATATAATCTAACATTGTCTGAAAATCATACTTAATAAATGCCTTAGTGATTGAAACAACAGTTTCTAATATCTGATTTTCGGATTCGGATTTGGAGATTTTCGTCAAGAGGCATGACACCGTTGAATATGTTCTTACGTGAGGATTGTAGAATGTTTCATAAATCCTACGGCAGAGTATCTTCTAGGTAGGACGTTAGGATTCGCTCTTTGTTGACTGAGGTTGGATAATGGAAGAATAAGATTTTCCCTTTTGAATCTCTGAAATCAATCCTTGAAGTAAAGGATCAAAACCAAATCCTGTTGAAGATTCAGTTTCGTATATTAATCTAATAGGTACAAGCAATTTTCTAGAAAGATATCTCCTGACGTTCTTAACTGATCCGATATCAATTTTATTAGCAGCAATCACATATGGTAAATCCCAGAAGTTACGAATTTCCTCTAACAATTCTTTCGATGCATTGATAGATTGACTTTCTGAAATATCTATAAAAAAGATGTAACCATCAGATTCTTTACTAAATTTCCACCAGTGTTGCTGGAAGGCCATTCCGAGATCGTAAAAACGTAACTGTTGATTTACTGGGGAGTTCTCTTGTGTAACTATGTTTACTAGTTTCGTGGGTTCATATGTGTTGAAACCTGCTAGCTGCTGGTCTGTTAGATATTGTTGAACAAATGTAGTTTTTCCTGAACGAGCAAGTCCTAATAATGAAATACGTAACGTTTTCGAGGAGTCCACCATTCTAACAATCGTATCACAAATGTCCTGAAAATCCCTTTGGAACGAAGATTGATGTTTTTCAAAGAGGTCGGATTTGTACGACTTTCCTAGTAGTTTTAAAAACGATTGAAGCTTTGAAAAAGAAGTGTTGATACTAGCAATTGCTACCAAAAGTACTTGTTGTGACTTTAAATAGGAAAAGGCTAGGAGTTTATCACCACAAACCCATCCTTGAACAGGCCTAGCATTTTCTTTCTGAATGAGCAGGCTTCGAATTGCAGGCAAGGAAATCGAAAGTTGACAATCATCGGGTGTAACAGAAATTGTCGAAACAATTTCTTGATTATTGTCATCATAAACCTTGACTGAAAGCAATGTCATTCAATCGACACCTAGAGAATTTATCCCAGTTAAAATTCTATTTAGAGATATTCTACAGAATAATTGAGGGTAAAATTAATAATAAATAATTCTCGACAAATTATCCGCAGAATTTAAATTATATTTGACGGATAACTTCCTAACTCCCCATTATTAAGCCGTAATACTTTTTTATATGATGTATGTATTTGGATGGATTGAATAATGGTTTCTGAAAAACAAAAAAACTTAATATGGGTAACTAGGCTTAGTTTTGCTCTTTTGGGCTGGTTTACACTCTTTATGAGTCATTACCTACAAATGGTAGATTTTGGTTCACTATCATTTTCTCTAGGAATTAAAATCCTAAGCTCTTACTGATACTTTACAATGCAAACGAATTTCTTCGTATTGATTTGGTTAAGTTTCGCATCATTTTATTACAACAACCCCAATGTCATAGCCAAGTTACATGGCCCCGTGAAAGGAGCTCTTACAATTTATATTTCAGTGACTTTTCTCGTTTTTACTACGATATTAAGTCCATTATACCAACCCACAGGATTTGATGCTTTTTTTAATATTGTCTTACATTATATAATTCCACTAATATTTATATTTGATTGGATCACAACAGAAAAGGTATCCTATCAGTGGAAATATTTAATGATCTGGTTGATATATCCAATAACCTATCTATTTTTTTCACAAACGCATGGAGCTTTGACAGGAAGTTACCTGTATCCTTTTCTAAACAGTAGGGATTTAGGTTTCTTGAACTTCATTGTAAATGTAATTCTACTTCTGATACTCTTTGTCTCATTATCTTTACTCTGTTTTCTTGCCTCTAAAATGTTAAAAATAAGAAACAAAACATTCTAAAAAAAGGAAAAAGGGGAAAAATGGATGAGAATTAAGCCATTTTAACCATGGTATTGATAGTTCGAGAACCTATGAGGAGTTGAACGTTTCTGGTTCCACCAACTACCTCGGATATTTCAGATAGACCTTGATAATGCGGCATTTTGGTCTGATCAGTGACACCTGTTCCACCCATTGCGTGCATAAGTTCATAACATAGCTCATGATTCAAATATGAGCAATATTCTTTCATGTGTGATGAAGTTGCAACTAAAGGATTCATTGTTGGGGGAATATCGGCTAATTCTTCCTTCTTTGCATCGTATGTTTCAGCAAGTTTAAGGAGAGCCATTGTCGCAGTTGTTAATCGGGCGTGATACTTTGCCATAACTGACATTCCCACCGCTTGATGCCTTAAGATCTTCTCACCAAATTGCTTTCGTACGGTTGTATAGATAGAAGCAAGAGTAAAAGCACCCCACATGTTACCTACACATTCAGCTGCGATTCCGATACGTTCTGGTACTAACCCTTCAAAGAGGATTTCGTAACCTGCACCATTGTCTCCTGTAATATAATCTGTTGGGATATGTGAGTCTGTAAAGATAGTTTTTCCTATATGAAGTTTATTCACTGAAGGAATACCAATTCTCTCAGCTTTAAAGCCAGTAGCCCAGTCTTTATGTGATGCTCCTTGAACCATTGTTCCTCGGGGATCTTCTGGATTGTAAACAGCATAAACTACACAGATATCTGCCTTTGGACTATTCGTTGTGTAACACTTTTCTCCATTGATGACGATTCTATCATCAACCTTTTCTGCTTTTACCTTCATATTAACAGCATCGGATCCTTGTAAGGGTTCAGTTATACCAATACACCCAATTTTCTTTCCATCAAGGAGATCCTTCAAATCATTCACAAGAGGGTCTTTACCCTCGTTATGATGAGCAATAGGGTTTATCGCAAGAACAGAGGCCCCAAGAGCCATACTCAATTGAGGATTGAATATATCCATTGTCCACTGTCTCAGAATCTCAGGTTTCAACCCGATTTCTAAATCATCACGATGGGGATATTCATTGGTTCTGTTAATTAACCCATGACTTCCAGCCCAGGGAAATAAATCATAAACATCCAGTTTATTATGACCACGGGTTCCGCCAATCTCTTCTTCTTTCTCTAAACAGATATTCTGAATCTTTTCGACGAATGATTTATCCTCATCCGAAAGCAACATCATCATGTTCCCATTGAAGATTCCATATTGCTTATTCAAGTTCATTTCAGACAGAACAGCATCTTCTAATAATTGTGTTTTCATCTCTCTTCACTTTTTACAAACATGTATTTCATAGCTGTTGAACCATTCTCTTCATCAGCTATCTGATAATTAAGATTCTTAGAGTC
>JAEOTQ010000103.1 GCA_016839785.1 Candidatus Hodarchaeota archaeon
ACTTCTGGAGTTGAAGCTTTTTTAACTGGTGATAATCCATATCAAGAAGATGTGGTGATCCATCATTTACCAACAGGCATTACCTACGGTCGATATCATTATTTCCCGCCCGATTTGATTGTCTATAGCGGTTTTTACTTAATATCTGCGGGACTGTTCGCATTTTTAGGAACGTACTGGTTTGTCCCTCTTCATCTCCTGTTTTTACTTCCTGGATACTGGTTCTTGATAAAAATCGTCGATTGGCCTAATTCTAAACTTATCCCCTTCTATCTTTTGCTTGTAACTCCATTCCTTTTTACGAATTCAATGCTTATGTGGTTCTTCTTCATTATTGGTTATTATTTTTATGAAATAAAAGGCAGACATAATCTTGGAATGGTTTTTTATGTGTTTGCAGCATCAGTGAAATATTTGGTAGGATTCATAATAATCTTTTATCTTTATCAAGCAATCCAAGCAATATTATCGGAAAAAAATAAAAATGACCGACGCTCATTAATTATTCAGGAGTTAAATCCATTCATCATAGGTAGTCTTGCATTGGTAATAGTTTCGATTCCATTCAATATTTTCGATGTTATAATTTCTGTATTTCTCTATCAAGGAGATATAGCTGCAAGGGGTGAAGTAGCTCAATTGGTGGGCCCTCTTCTCATTGAAATATTACAATTTCTTGCCCTTGAGAGTCTCTACGTACCAATTATTATTGCCATTTTAGCTCTTTCTATAATCATTCTCAGAAGTCATACCACTTACGAGAAAATCATTCATATTTCATTTTTGGCAATGTTTATACTCCCCTTTTATGGGACCGAGTTATTCATTACTCTACCGTTCTTTTGGTGGTTTAAAGAAGGGTTACACTCATATTCCCATGATTAAGAGAGAAAAGTAAAACCCCTGATCCTCACTCTTAAGTGTAAACTAAACTTAACATCTTACCGTAGTTTGTCTGCTATCGTTGTAATCAATGAAATACTACGAACAGAAAACCGTTCATCCACATATAAAATTCGAACATGTTTTATTTCTGGATGATCAAGCCCATGTACGTCTACAACTTGGCATACACCAGAAATTGAAGATTTATAGTCATTTTTATTCATTTTCAATGGAATGGCCGTTTTACAAATTGTGCACGGTTCACAATTTAAGTCAACTATATCGCCTTTGGGAGTCATTGTCAGTATCGCCTTGAAGCTCTTGTGAAAGAAATAACCTCAAACCCCTCTCTTAAACCTTTGTAAATTTAATTTATCATTCTTTGAGTATACGCTCACAGCGGAAGAAATATACAAATATAATCAAAGCATAACGTCCATTCTATGGAATTTATCGATCGACTATGATTCGTACAGTTTTACGCGATCAAAAATAAGAAACAGGTTCATTCTGTATTCTACCACTAGAAAAAATAAATATAATCGTTTTTTTCTCCACTTTATCAATTCTTAAACTTAAAAATCAAAAAACGTTACTTTTAAGTAGATTTCACAACTCTAATTTCCCTCTACAAATATTAAATGGAACTTTAAAGAAAGAGGTCGCTTTACTTTAGAAAGTTTTAAATGGGGGGAGAGATTTAATTTTCATAGTTAAGTGATTGAGGGCTTTAATGCATGGGTCCAGAAGAGCACGTTGTCGATACACCCTGGGGAAAACTTGTAACTGCGAAAGGGCTAAAGATTTTGATGGCTAGCTTCTCAAATGACATCAATCGATTGTACAGTGCCGTTACGAAATTAGATGAAAGAATAAATAAACTCGAATTATCTATTTCCTCATCTCAAGAGGGAAATATGGATCCATTGATAGGTTCGAGCTTATCGTCTTTAGAAGAAAAAATTAAGGAACTCAAAGCTGACCAAAGTCGATTTGCCCTTCATATGAAACAAACTTTGGAATTATTTTATTCAAAACTTGAGGAGTAATTGTACGTCCACTAAAAACCGTTCTTCGTATTTCCCGTGAAGAAACCATCCAGAGTAGTATGCTGCTGCTTCTTGTGATTTTTATTTAGTAAATCTGGTAATTCTTCTTTGAGAAAATGCTTCATTCGTTTATCTTTTTGCTTAATTGCCCAGTACATCCCTTCATCTCTCGTGCCTTTTGTTACAAGATGAATAACGCGTGATTTTCGTTTTCTACCTCTTCCCCGACGTTGGATGGCCCTAACAACTGAAGGAACAGAGTCATAAAAAACAACTAAATCGCAGTTACCGACATCTAATCCTTCTTCTCCCACAGAAGTACTGATTAAAACCTTAAAATCTCCATTTTTAAACTGATCAATTACCTTCAGTTGGTCTTTTTGAGACAATCCTTTATCCGTCTTTGAACTTGAATGTCCTATAAACACCCCAGAGTTAATTTGAGAATTTTTCAGCTCTTCCTGAAGAAAATGCACAGTATCGCGAAAATTACTAAATACAATTATTCGGGATTCGTTTCTTAAATCATCTTTTAGCTCTTCTTTCAAATTTACAATTAGAAACTCAAGTTTGGGGTGAATAGGGGGTTTTCTACCAAGGGAAGTCTCAAGCATGTGGATTACTGGATCTTCGAGGAAAAGCCGTAATGCTTTGGAAGTTTTCTTTTGACGCCATTTCCCGATTGTTTTCATAACTTGAGGAAGCCCCTGACTTTCTACCAACTCTTTCATATGTTGTACTCTAATGAGGTTTGAGCTGGATATTAATAGGTCACCATAAGATGAATCTTGCTTGGTTTGAATCACAACTTGTTGATGGATTGCCAGTGCTTCACGTTTTCCGAGATACTTTGATTTTTTTATTCCCGAAAGACGTTCTTTTAATAACGTAAGTAGTTCATCTTGAAGCTCCTGCAATTTCATCAATATCGATCTATACTTCTCTGGAAGATCTATCCACAGGACTTCAGGGGTATGGATTGAGATGAAGTCTTGGACATCGAAATCAGCTGGATTTGTATTTGAAATTTTACTTATCCTTAAATTTTCACAAACTTCAAGTATTTTTTCTGGATTGTTACCAGGAGTTGCTGTAAATCCTATTATTTGACATTTTGCTTCTCTGGCGATGCCAACATACGCATAATCTCCTGTTGCCCTGTGAGCTTCGTCTATACAGAGTAACTGCACATTCTTGATATTTATCCTTCCATAAAGGAGATCATTTTCGATGGTTTGCGGTGTTCCTATAATAATTTTTGCATTAGGATATTTAAGTGTTCTTTTGTCTGGTGATATTTCACCAGAAATCTCTAAAATTGAATCAGGTTGTAAATTTCCAATAGAATCCGAAAACATTTGTTTTATTTGATGAACAAGTGGACGAGTTGGAGTAACAATTAGTACTTGTCTATCAGATGTCTTATTGAGGCTATAAGCACTAAGATACGCCATAATGATTGTTTTTCCAAGTCCTGTTGGGAGAACAACCAACGTATTCTTTGGATTAGTTACACACTCAGAAAATATGACCTGTTGATAAATTCTAGGTTCTGTATTGGGTAGAACTAATTTCATGAGTTAAGCTCAACACTTTGTTTACATTTACTGTGCCTATCAAGATTTCTCCATAAGAATTATGTTCGTTACAGTTTCAGAGATATCTCGGGAATATTCCCCTAACTTTCGAATGCACTCGATAATATTATCCAATGGAAAAGCTAACACAGATTCCTGTTTAAAGGTGTAATCCATAATTCATGAATAGATCGTGACAACCCAGTTAGCGATAGGATGTGTAGGTTTTGCTTATCTTAATGATAAGGCGCGTCCTCTAAGAATCAATGGAGTATATCCATCCGAGGTAACAGTGTTAAACGGATCATATCCAATTGGATTTAGTGGGAGTGCTTATTCCATGCCTTCTCAAAGAAAAGTCGTTCTATTTGTATGTACACATAATTCTGCACGATCTCAGCTAGCTGAAGCAATTCTTCGACAAAAATTTGGAAAATACTACCAACCATTTAGCGCAGGAACTGAAACAACTGCGATAAATCCTTTTGTGGATCACGTTTTAACAGAAATGGGAATAAAAACCACGGATCTTAAATCAAAGAATGTAAATGAATTTCTAGGTCATCTAATAGACTTAGTTGTGACAGTTTGTGATTCTGCAGAAGAAACTTGTCCTTTTTTCCCCGGGGCTAAACAGTACAAACATAAATATTTCAAGGATCCAAATGATTTCATTGGATCTGATGATAAAGTATTTGAAGCTGTTAGGCATCTTAGAGATGAGATTTCTGACTGGATCGAGGAAGATTTTGCTCCTTTGTCATGAATATCCTGAAAAGAACTGGGTTTTCCTTTCTATCGAATCCAATGGTATACTTTTTTAAATAGAAGATTACTTCAGGTATCTTAAATTACATGAGAAGTGAAAATATCGATCTCCTATACTAGAGTTGAATACTAATGTCTGAACAAGATACTGTACAGGAAGTTGCAGAAGCACTCCCAGAAAAAGAAAGAAAAATAATTGTGGATCTTTGGAAAACAAAGATGCATGGGGAAATAATTGGAATTAAACAAAAGGAAGATCATATGGCGAAATCTCGACAATTTAATCGAGACTTAGAATTATTTGGAGAGGTTAGAGAAGAAAAAAACGGTGAAGAGGAAACTATTGGATATCTAGGTTATCGAAAAGGTCTTTGGGATGATGAGGAGGAAAAACTTAACCGAAGATTGGTCATAAAATTGTTTTCCAAAAGTATGTACTATCAGGGAACCATCGAAGAAATGATTGCTCGTGAATTTACACGTTCCTTAACCTCTCGAAGAGATTTTCCGAATTTTTATACGTTAATTGATGGACATGATTACATCCTTTCAGTAAGTAAAATACGGGGCGGTCTCTTTGTACCTGAATGGTTTTCTTTCCGAGTCCACTTTGACAAAGATAAAAAATTCTATCCCGTAATTCTCAAACATAAAATGGGCCCAGGAATTGATTATCGAATAGTTCATGGAATTGGTGATAAAGAAATTGGTTTGATTAATGGTAAGAAATTTGATGTTGGTGGTCGTTACGATATTGATATTAAATCTTCTGATCCGAACTTGCTCTCCAATGTAGTTGTAAGAACTTTGATTCTCTTTGCTGCAACTCTTAAATTTCATAAATCTATCCATAGAAAGATCAAAAAAGGGACAAAATTAATGAAAAAAGGGATGTGGACTCCCAATTTGATAAACGAGGAACTTCTTCTTCATCGAAATCCTAGAGCAATCCTACGAAAATAGCTCTTCTCCTTCTTTATTCTCAACAATAATATTTTCTGGATTTTGATTTATGATTTAATTTTCCTCAAAAGGAAAATTTTCTTCTAAAATGTCATCTAATGACCAAAAACGGAGAATTGATCCTATTCGATTAGTTATGTATTTTTTCCCATAATAGACTGCCGTCTTAACTAAGTCAGGCATTATTTCAACATTGGTTTCCATAAATGTTTCCCCTTGTGCACTTAATAGCAATTATTCTTATTAAAGAAATCTATCACGGCACTTTCAAATTTGAACCATGAAAAACATTGGAACACAGAACAAAAAATTGTATTAATTCACATCTTAGCTTCTGAAAACAGTAATTATTTCATTAAAAAACCGTAAAAACCTGATTAAACTTTATAATTAGGTATTAAACTTTGATAGAGCGATTTTTCTTAAAAAATAGGCTCTTGGGATCGAATCGAGAAGTTAAATTTTGAAAAAGAAAAACCCAGAATTAGTTCGAAATTGAATAGAGGACTTTATTAGGATCTTAAAAAGATAACATGGCTTTAAATAATTTTTTACCAAATAAATACCTAATAATACATTAAAATTTGGAATTTCTGACAAACTTTTAGAGTTTAATTGGAAAATTTACGTTTTAAAAAATAAATAATATCGCGATTATATTGACAAAACTTTAAATCGAATAGCTCGAATTAGTTCGAATTGTGTATATTCCGTCTCAGTTTCCCATAATGTAATTAGATGATGCATAAAAATCTATGTTAGAGGGATATATTGTAAGAGTAGGAAGTAAATGTTTGGAATTTTCAATCGAAAGAAATGAATATTTATCTATTGTTTCATGAAACCTAGAGGCATTCTAATATGGCTGATGTAACCGACAAAATTAAAGAAGCTTTACAAGCTGGGAGATCGGGCCAAGTCAGTCGAAAAACCCCATATGAGCGTTTTGGATTCCAACAGAACCCTTTTCAGCTGAAATCTCATAGTACTGAAGAATCATTCATTATGCGTGAAGATGTATTAGTTAATTTTGCTACCCAAATTGGCTACGCAATTCGATTGTTTGAAGAAGATTCTTCTTCGCCATTTCGTCATCAGCTCACTCATGGGTTACACGGTAGTGGAAAAACTACTATTGCTCAACATTTCACTGAAGAATGGGAAAAATTTGGTTTCAAAGATTACGAAACAATTTTTACCAGTTTAAAGAACTGGCGAGAACCTCATCAAGCTCGTGGGTTATATAGTGCCTCCTCAAAAACTCTACAGACCTATGAACGCTTTCTTAATGAAATACTCAGAGCAACAAAACCGCTTATTGTTTTTGTTGACGATTTTGATTATACGATAACAGGTACTTCTGCTATTCCACGTTGTACTGAATTCTTTGCTGATATCGTCTCTAGAGCCCCCTTTGGTGTAATAATTATTGCATTCGTAAGTAGTCTAACTCTTACCATCCTTGCAGAAACCGAGAATACCAATCTTTCAAGATCTTTTTATTCCAATTTCAACCCAGATCATTTCTTTTTCCCAGTCTTTTCAAAAACAGAAGTTCGTCAGCTACTTACCAAACGTCTGTGGGATGTTCGTAAACCCATTGACCTATTCTCCGTGAAATCTTTAGAAGTTATAGCAGATTATAGTATGGGACTTCCTACAATTGCTTTGAAAATTGCCTCCGCTTGTTTACATGAATTAATTACACAAAATCTTGAAAGAATGACCTCATCCTTAGTAATGAATGTTATTAATCAATCTGGCTTTCGTAATGCTGTATCATTGATCGAATCTTTGGATCGTGACGAGGGGGAAGATTCAGTAAACATTCTCACGCCCAAACGTCGTGACATTGTCATTTCTATCCTTCAACATCAAACACGAGAACGATACTTTTTCCCGCCAACAGGTGTAGATGGCTTACGGATATCAAATCTTGCACAACAATTTGGTGTTAACTTATCGACAATGAATTATCACATCAAACCTCTTACTCAAACCGAACCATTTCCTATTCTCGAGAGTCAAGATGATGTTCATGATGCGCGATCGAAGATATTCAAGGTCGATATGAAAACTCCGGTAGCTAGTGCACTTGAGATATTAACTGTACACTATAAACTGCAACCTGAACGCTACCATGTTAGTACACATTCAATACAAGTAGAGCGGCAGGAGGCTGAAAAAAGTTGAAGATAACCCGGAATGACATTTTTACTTTATTTAAATTTGAAATTTTTCCAAAAGAGAGTCCAATAATAGTTGATGAAGGAATTAATCGTGCCAAGTAATCTAGAACTCTTACCTCTTAAAGATCTTACCTCTGAATATTGTCGATTGCGTGGATTAACCATCGATCAGAATACATCTAGGGCCAGTAATCGTCGTTGGGATTTTGTCATTCAAAATGGTGGTGACAAGGAAGGTATCGGAATTACCATAAAGGACTGGAAACGTGCCGTAGGGGTGGATATTATTATTCGAGCTGAGCAGTTAATGAAGGCCAGTCGTTACGTTTCAAAAGTTCTACTAGTATCTAATCATTTTTCTGATCCTGCCCGGTCATTAGCAGAAAAAATTGGTATTTTTTTATTAACTAAGAATGACCTGATCGAAATCATTTCAGATTCTGATTCCCCACAGGGACCGTGGGAAGACCGTTCAGATGATCATGAAAATATTGTCTTACAGTAAATCATTTTTGTAGCTGGAAATCTATAACAAAAGTTAGGAATACTAGTGTGGGAATGGTCTTCTGTACTCGTTGGTAATGATAAGCAAAATAATCGCCCCGGGGTGAGAACAGATCGAGCACGAAAGGGGATGTATTGGTTAGATCAAGAATTTTTTCAACTACCCACTTTTCTAATTTCTCCCCAAGAAGAATATATAGCTTTTTTCGCTTTTGGAAAATTAGAGGTAAATACAACTTATCCCAAAGTGATGAGGGAAGAAGTTCACATAGATAGTCTAATTCTCTTTTATTGATATCTGATATTTGATTATTTCTAAGTATTAATGAAGGTGTTTCATTCAACAATTTTAAAGAGATCTTTTTGCGAGGAAGAGAGTTGTATATTTTCTCTTTTTCAGTTTTCCATAACCCATTAATCAATCTCTTGGACATTGAAATTCTGAACTTCCTACAACACCATAATAGACAATAGACCGGAATGCTCTAAGCCTAAACTTGTTGTGATTTGCTTTCCTAAGTCAGGATGCAGATATTATCTTCTTCTTCTGAATTTTATATCAGTTGAATCTTCAGATTCAGTTTTGGATCCATCACTTATACGGGATTCTGCGAGTTCACGCAATTCTTTAAGCTTAGTTTTACTCTCTTTAATTGATCTTTCCCGTCTTGAGGCACTCGAACTTTCACTGCTTAGAGCTCGACCTCTTCTTCGAGAAGATACGATAGCCCAGGATAAAAGTCCTCCAGCAATTATCGTTCCTCCTCCTCCAAATATGATAATATTACCGACGTCATCGAAAGGGTTGTTAGTGGTAGTCGTGGTAGTTGTACTAGTTGTTGTGGTTTCAGAATCACCGCCAGAGGCATCATACAAAATTTCCAAAACTGTAACTCGAAAATAAAGATCGACACCATCACCATACGCATTTACCGCAGTAAATTGTTTTTCAACATTCACAGTTGCACCAACGATTCCTTCTTTAAAGGTTAGGACAAGCCCTGCATTAGCATCGGGAAATAAGGCCAAAATATTTGCGGGTACGGTAGATCCAGTTGTTAGATAAACAGAATTAATAGGCTGGTCTTCAACGGGCGGGGTGGAATAATCTGCTGTTTCATAACGCTTATAATGAACGTCAACAACATCACCCCAGTCGGCAATAGTGGCTGCGTTTATATTGCTCGTCGTATTTATCCAAAAGCAAAATAAGAGGACGAAAACAACCCATTTAACCATATAGGTTAGTTTAAAGGATGAATAATGCATATTTAAAGCAGTTAATTAAAAATCTATATCTTTTACGTTTTTACTCTCAATTCTCCACTCTCACCAAATTAGTGTCGAAAGGATTATTAGACTTGTAGACAAACCAAGATTAATTATCACCCAAGCTTTATTAACAAACGATTGCTAAAAATGAATAAATACTTCCTTATTTGGCTGAAAAACTAAATATTATTGAAGATGGATAGAAAGAATATAAAATGAGGTTTTATGATGCACAATCAATCATCAGAATTGGTTATTAGAACAGATGCGGATCAGACTATTTGTGAATGCACCAGTGATATCTCCCCCGAATGGATCGTTGTCGGATTTCCTGGTCACGGCTTAGTGGGCAATATTGCTGCTAAACACATCATCAGTGAACTGGATTTAAAGTGGATCGGTTCAATCCGTTCTCCATTGATTCCTCCAGTATCTGTGTTCATTGATGGAGTTCTTGCATATCCCTATCGAATTTATGGTTGTAAAGATAAGAAAATTGGTGTTTTGATAGGCGAATCTCCGTGCCCCCCACAAGCATATTATTATTTAGCTCATGCAATGATGCAATGGGCAATTAATAATGGGACGAAGCAGGTTATTTGCTTAGATGGATTTATTGCAGACCCTCGTGAAAATAAATCCGACCAGGTTTATCTTGTTTGTGAACCTCAAGTCTATCAAGAGAATGAAGAACTAAAGGATCATAATTTTCAAAAGCCGCATACTGGTTTTATTTCTGGTTTGTCAGGAGCAATTATGAATGAGGCTTTACTCAGTCCAATGGAAGGAATATCACTTTTAACACCGATTTCAACACCTTATCCTGATCCTGGAGGAGCAGCGCGGCTGATTGCAGCATTAAGCAAGATCAAAAACCTTGATATTGATGTAACAAAACTTTTAGCTGATGCAGAAAAGATTCAGAAATCTTTAATGGAGCTAGCGGACAAAAATCGTCAGATCTCGCAACAAGAAGCATTAGGACCAAGTAAAGGTCTTTACGTATAACTTGA
>JAEOTQ010000104.1 GCA_016839785.1 Candidatus Hodarchaeota archaeon
AGAATTTGTATCTATCTGGCCTATTATATAAGCCCATGGATGTTTCTGGAGACAAACCTCTTCCTACTGTTATTTGTGCACATGGAGTGTCTAATTCCAAACAAGCGGTGAGTGGTTTGGCTCTTGAACTAGGTCGTCGTGGGTTTATTGCTCTTGCACTAGATTTAGCTGGCCATGGTAATTCAGATCCTGCGAAAGATGACTCATCTCTTGGTATATTATCCGCAATTGATTACGTTAACTCTTTACCTTACGCTGATACCAGTATGATCGGTGTTGTTGGACATAGCATGGGAGCATTCGCAACTTGGGCTACAGCTCTTGCTCATGGGAATATCACTGCTTCAGTCCTAATTGGTGGACTTCCTGATCTCCGTGAAAATGGGTCAAATAGTGGAAAGTATAACTCAACCTTTCCAAAAAATATATTAGTAGCTGTAGGTGAGTATGATGAATTCTATGGCGATGTCAAAAGCTTGAATACAGAATTAATGGAGCTTTTTGGTACAACGAATCCAGTTGTTCCTAATCATGCATTTTACGGAAGTTTTCAGCCAGGAAGACAGGATGCAAGACGTCTAGTCATTTCCAATACTATCCATATCTTGGAGCCAATCGATCCGTTAATAATAACTGAAACTATTCAATGGATGCAAATAGCGCTTAAAATTGATGGTTATTTAGATGATTATTACATTCCTCATGAGAATTTAATCTACACATATCGAGATATAATGTCTTTAATTACTCTTATCTCAATTATCTGTCTATTACTTTCACCAGTACCAATATTATATGCTAAAAATGCATTCAAAGTTGAAAAAGAGACTCATGAATTAGACTTTGAGAAACCCCTCCTTAAGAGAACAAGTATAGTCTGGGGGTGTTTGGTGATAGGATTATATTTTCCTGTAATGCTTATTGGAACATTTATTCCCGTACCTCCCATGTCTTTTGCACCTTCAATCGCATTATGGTTTTTCTTGATCAATGTAATCTCGTTTACTCTTGTTTATATCTTTTCTTCAAAATTTGGAGTGGAATTTTCCTTCAAGGACATTTTTAGAAAAGATGAACAAGCATGGTGGGTGAAAAGAGGTATATATTTAGTCTGTGGTATCATTGCAAGTTTATATGCAGTTCTTTTTCTACTCGAAGGCCTTTTCGCTATCCAGCTCGGTTTTATAATCACGGTATTCTCTAATTTACTGGTATTACCTAGAATGGTAAGTTTTCTCATTCTTTTACCACTTTTTCTGGTATATTTCATTCTCGACGGTTTACTTTTTCATACAGCCCGTATCAATACAAAAATTGAGCTAGATCTGAGCAAAGATCTGATAGAACTAACTAGATTGCTTCTTGCGAAGGTATGGCCATTTCTCCTAGTAGTTTCCTGTATCTACATTCCCCTGGTACTTTTTGGAATAAATTTATTACCAGGTGGGTTGATTGCCTTATCTATACAATTTTATTGGGTAATGGGATTATTTTTTGTAGTTGGATCTATAATTTCATGGTTTTGGTATCGTCAGAGTAACTCAATTGTCCCTGGGGCAGTTTTCAATGCAGTATTTTTTGTATGGATTCTCACGTCAATATTGCCTGTGTAAGCGAGAGTAATCATCAGTTGATAGAGAGAAGAAAATCCCAACCGAAAATTAATATATCAAGTTGAGAAGTGGAATCTGGAGGAGTAGTTAGCTTTGGCGAAATTACTATGGAAACCATCAGAAAAACAGATTGAAAGCGCTAATATGACTCATTTCATGGATTACGTAAATCAAAAGTATAATTTGCAATTATCAAATTATCCACAGCTGCATGAATGGTCAACAGAATATGTGATGGATTTTTGGGCTACTTTATGGGACTTTACAGGAATAATTTCCTCCCATAAGTACACTGAAGTAGGAAAAAACTTAGATCTGTTTATTGGTAACGAATGGTTTCCTGGAGCAAGATTAAATTTCGCTGAAAACTTGTTAAGATATAAAGATGATCAACTTGCATTCATATTTCGTGGAGAAACCCAATATCGTGAAACGATGACATATTCTGAGCTAAATCTAAAAGTAGCTCAGCTAGCAAAATCATTGCGAGAAATGGGGCTCAGAAAAGGAGATTTTGTAGCAGCTTATCAACCCAATTTAATTGAGACCATTATCGCAATGTTAGCATCAACTAGCATTGGAGCCACTTGGGCATCTTGTGGAGGTGAATTAGGCTCAACAGCTGTGCTTGATCGTCTTGGCCAGATTAAACCAAAAGTTTTGTTTACTGCTGATGGTTACTTCTACAAAGGTGTCACAATTGATTTACTTCCTAATATAAGAAAGGTTGCAGAGGGTTTAAAGTCAATTGAGAAGATAATTGTTACACCATATACAAGGAGGGAAAAACTAGATGTATCAACAATCCCCAATGCTGTTTCAATTCAAAATTTTTCCTCTTCTATTACTAAATCTGCTATACAATTTGAACAGGTCGAATTCAATCATCCTGGATATGTTATGTTTAGTTCAGGCACCACTGGTAAACCAAAATCAATGGTTCAAGGTGCTGGGGGAGTTCTTTTGACTCAATTACGTGATTTAATCTTACATACTGATCTGAAAAGAAGTGATCGTATAACGTACATAACATCGCCTTCATGGATGATGTGGAATTGGCTGACATCATCCCTAGCAGTAGGTTCAACGATCTTTCTTTATGATGGAAATCCTCTTTTCCCCGATTGGGGAGCTATGTGGAAGATAATCGAAGAAGAAAAGATCTCAATTTTTGGGACATCGGCCAGCTATCTGCATTATCTCCATGGGATTGATGCTGAACCAGGGTCAAAGTATGATCTCTCAACTTTGAGGATAATTTCTCAAACTGCGTCCCCCATTTCTGCTGAAGTTAATGAATGGATGTATTCAAGCATAAAAAAGGATTTACATTTCAATTCCATTACAGGAGGATCTGACCTGAATGCTATCTTTGCTGGTGGATGTCCTATCCTTCCCGTATATGCAGGTCAACTTCAAGCCAATGCTTTAGGGATGCAGATTGAAGCTTATGACGAAGTAGGAAATCCAATCCGAGACTATCAAGCTGAACTTGTATGTGAAAATCCTTCTCCTAGTATGCCTCTCTTCTTTTGGGACGATCCAGGCCATCAACGATATAAAAGTGCATATTTCAATTTTTTTGATGAGTTAGACAAGGAAGTTTGGAGACATGGAGATTATAGCATTATACACAGTGATACGGGTGGAATGACTGTGTTAGGACGCTCTGATGCTGTGTTAAAACCATCTGGTGTTAGGATTGGTACATCAGAAATTTATAATCTTGTTGAAGCTCTTCCTGAAGTGGCAGATAGTCTAGCAATCGGTCAGAAATGGAAGAACGATCAAAGAATAATTTTATTTGTGAAGCTTACTCCGAAT
>JAEOTQ010000105.1 GCA_016839785.1 Candidatus Hodarchaeota archaeon
ATGAGAACAATAATATATCGAACTGCTGGGTGTTGGGAACAACTAAACATTTGAAAGCGATGCATCTGTCTGTAATAGGTTTCAATCGTAAATCGGCTGCGATAGAGGAATGTAATCTCTTTTCCTGAGAGTTGACAGGTGGGAGGGACAATAAAGGCGACGACCCGATCACTTTCTTGAGAGAGAACGAGCTTAACGGGAATTCTTCTTCGGGTATGACCTTTATTCAGTCGATAATCCACGATTGTCGTATCCCCTCTGTTAAGGAACTCATCTTGGTATTTCTGAACCAGAGGTTTGACACCCGTGTTGACACGCCCTCGGATAATAAAGAAGACCTGTTTATGAAGGAACCATTCAACCAAGTCATAATTATAAAAATCTCCATCCCCCAGTATCCCAATAACTTTTTCGTGAGTGATTAGAGGGCTCAAGAGGTCCTGGGCTCTTTGAAGAGTTGAGTACTCCTTGGGGATTAAATGCACACCTAACGTAATCGGTTCGGGCGCATTTACCCAAATAACACTGAAGAATTGATAAAACTGGGAAGTACTGGCTTTTCGCTTCCCTTTGCGAATATACGAAGATGAGGTTTTAGCATAATTAGGATCCAGATGAAAATCAATCGCGAGTAACATCCCGCGCTTTCGAGCACGTTGAGAATTCTCGGGAAGGCTATCTAGAAAGTGAAGAAAGCCAACTTCTTGTGATATTGTAATCTCATCGACAGAATTGGTTTTTAACCATGCTAAAGTCGCTTCACCTGAGGGAATTGGGAGGTTTTGTTCTCGTAGATCTCGAGCTTTGCGAGAAATGGAAGTTCGATCTATGGTGGACAGTAGAAGTAATTTTAACCGAGATTTCATGCCAAAGGGTGAACTAGTTGGGATGGGGTTTGGCAAAAATTGAAATTTGTCAAACCAGCGTACCACAAACTTTATAAGAGTCGGAGTTTTTCTAGCTTTTCGTGGCGGAAAGCGAGGTAGTTTGATTTTGGTCATGATAACTGCTAATCACTTTTCTCCACATTTAAGTCTTTCCCCTTCGAGATTTCATGACTATCCTCTTCTGCCAAAGTTACGAAGTACTGCTATATTTTACGACAAAGATTGGTTTTTCCCTAAGATATTACAAAATTTCCCTTGTTATTTAACAGAAACCACAAATAGTATTTTCAACTATTCGAACTTGGAAAAATTATATGTATTCTCCAACTCTTGTAACTCTGGATCTAACTGAAAATAAAGTGATTCCAAAAAAATCTATCGATCCTAAGATAGTCGATACTTTCCTAGGAGGAAGAGGAATTACAGTTTATTTAGGCTATGAATCCATTCCTGTTGACACAAGCCCACTTAGTCCCGAAAATAAAATCATTTTAGGGACAGGCCCTCTAACTGGATCAGTTTTTCCTTCTTCAGGTACAACTATAGCCACATTTAAATC
Organism: Candidatus Hodarchaeota archaeon; assembly: GCA_016839785.1. Lineage (GTDB taxonomy): Archaea > Asgardarchaeota > Heimdallarchaeia > Hodarchaeales > Hodarchaeaceae > Hodarchaeum. Next base: position 1,447 of record JAEOTQ010000105.1, read on the forward strand.
TCCTCATACGAATACATTATGTACAGTAACAGTTACAGGTCATTTTGGCGCGTATCTTAAACACGCAGGTTATGATTTTCTTCAAATCAGAGGACAAGCGAAATCACCTCAGTATATCGTGATAGACGAGTTTGCCGATATTTCTCTCGAAGATGCATCTAGCTTTTGGTCGGATTCTATCGAGAAAACAGATGAAATTCTAAGACAGAAATATGGCCAAAAATCATCTATTGCCTGTATTGGGAAAGCGGCTGTAAATAAAGTCATCTATGCTGGTGTGGTTGTCGATCGATCTCACCATTTCCAGCGTGGAGGCTTAGGAAGCGTTTTTGCATCTAAAAACATTAAAGCGATTGTACTTACGGATCCCCCTAAACCTCTAGAGTTACTTGATGTCACTGAAGATAATTTATCTCATATTAAATCAATATTGGAAGGCCATCCTTGGAGCAACATGTTAAAGACCCAAGGAACGTTTTCTACTATTTATTCTATAATTAAAGCTGATTCTCTTCCAACAAAAAATTGTACACGAAAGCTAACTCTTCAATCAGATCAGATTTCTTCATTTCATGGATATGGTGAAGCTTATGATTGCTGGCACTGTCCTGTTAAATGCGAGAGAAATTCATATCAAAAATTTGTTGCATTAGGCCCTAATCTCCAGATAACTGATCATAAATTTATTCAGGGAGCCATAAAAAAATGTGATGATGAGGGACTTGACCCAATATCGACAGGTGCTGCTTTGGCGTCCCTGTTTCAAATTCAGGAAGATAAGCGTAAGCTTTTAAATATTCACTTAGGATTTAATTGGGGAGACCCCCAAATCTACTCTCTAATAGATGATATCATCAATAAAATCGGATTAGGAGATCAATTAGCTCGGGGAGAAAACTATCTCTACAAGCAAACAAGTGAACCTTCTCCGATGGTTAAGGACCAAATGCTTGGTATGTTTTACTATCCTAATTGTCCAGCTTTAAGTATGGATCTTAGTTCTTCTCCATATGGAGCAAATCACTATAAATCAGGCAGTTTAATTTATCCTGAATTTCATGGTTTCCCTTTTCAACTCTCTCCCCTTTCTATCAAGGGAAAGATAAAACTGAAAATATTGTTTGAAAACTTCCATGCAGTTCTAGACTCCTTAATTCTGTGTCCACGATTCATGCCTATGTTTTTGAAGTCTAATCTGATCCTTGGAAATATACCTTCAGGATTAACTGGATTATTATTGCAGATAATGCCAAAAAAATTGTTACAAAAACTATTAGGCAATTTCACTCATTTAACTTCAGTAATAAATCAACAATTTTCTTCAACTGGATCTATTAAAGATATTTTAGAGATAGGAAATAGAATTACATTACTAGAACGCCTTTTTAATACTCGTGCAGGATTAACTCCATCTAATGATGTAATTCCTCGCTATCTTGAGGGAAAAAGCGATTTTTATAAATTACAGAATGAGCTCATTTCTTCCTATTATGAGATGAAAGGCCTGAATTCTGATGGATTAGTTAAATTGACTACCCTGAAGAAGGCAAAACTTCTTGGAATAATCAGGATTTAATTCTATATTCTTTCTTAACTTGAACTTTTACCAGGTCTTAGTGAAGAGCCCTTTAACATATTTAGGATACTCAATAAATAAGATACAAACTTCTTATCAGATGTAGTAAAACCAATATCATCTGGAAGCACAATTGCTTGATCTTCATCTTTGACCGCTAATATACCTGTAATATTTTTTGCACCTTTAGATTTTCGTAAGTTTATATTTACCTGGTTTCCAATCTCAGTAAACCATTTTTTCCCTTTTTTGCTGAAATCAAAGCTTGTAAATATCCAAATTCGCTTTCCAGATGGTATATTTTTGAGATCAGAGGATGAAAGAATAGTAGGATCTGACATATAGAGTGTAACTTGTTTAGAAGCTTTACTTATGAAATCAATTATGTATTCATTGATCGCATGATTTGATGATAATTTTAACAATCGTAAATATGAAATAGGCTCTCTTTCAGATAGTTCTGCCCCTAAAGTTTCCAATGTGTCAGCTTGCTGGGAGTGGGTATCTTTTATCTCACTAAGTATCTCATTGGTTTTGTTTAAAAAATTTGAAAGATAATTCTCAACTTCTGTATTTAATGATTGTATAAATTTAGTCATATTTCCTTTGTTTTCTAATATAGATTTTTCAATATCATTATTGTACGATTCCAAATTTGTAGCGATATCTTTTGAGAACTCAGTGCTCATTCCTTCTACTTTGGAATTTAGTTCTGTTCTCATTGTGGATAAATGATTGGTTGTCTGTACACTATTCTCCTTCATTGCTTCTGTTAAATCTTCCAAGATTGACTGTATATCATCCCGTGATTTATTGACCTCATTAATTGCGCGTTGAATACTATCGGTAAAATCTATTGAGAGTTGTTCAACATTCTGAGTTGATTCTTTATTAAAATCCTGTGTAACATCTTTAAGGCTATCTCTCAATTCTGAAAAATCCAATTGTTCTCTTTCTTCATTTAGATAATTGTGTAAATCAGTTGTAAGAGTCATTTGAGAACTTGAAATAATATCTGATAATTCCTCAATCGATTTAACTAAATCTTCCTCAGATTGGGTGTTAATAGCGTCAAATGAGGCTTGTAAATCAGGAATATTGGATTCAAATTCCTCAAGCTGAGTACGTATCGATTCAGATACGACCGATTTCAATCGTTTATTAGCTACAGAGACTTTGGAATGAATTTCTCGCAAACTAAATGGATCTTCTTTGCTAGAATCGATATGATATATTGATTCAATTCTTTTCAAGGCCTGATTAATATTTGTTTCGACAATAACATCCAAATTCTCAATGTTTGATTCGATTGCTTTGTTAAACTGAGCTAATAAATCATGCAGCTTTGTTCTAATAGTGGATACATGAGAACTGTACGATGTCATGAAATTTGTCATGTTATCAGACATAGACGCTTGTAACTCTTTGTTAGAAGTTGTTTTTTCTTCTACCAGAGTTTCAAACGAACTAGAAAATTGTTCTGTAATTTCAGGAACATTACTCTTGAATTCTCGATCCGAACCAGCAATAACTTCCTTGAGATCTGTATTAAGCTTTTCTACGGTGTTTTCCATCCCTTCCTTCAGTGAATCAATTTCACTACGAATTGATTGGAATGAAGTCTCGATCTCAGACGTTACAAATCCAGACGCGACTCCTAGCTGATTTTCTAATTCTGTTAGTGTATCAGAATAATATAAATCAATATTTTCGCTTGTACGATTAAGATTGGTTAGCATAGCTTGCAAAGATTCATTTAAAATTGATTTAAGCTTATCCCCACTATCATGAACCTGACGAATTAAGGTAGCTACCTCTGACATGGTTGAATCAGAGAAACTGCCATGATAAGAGAGAAGTTTTTCCATTGCATCTTTAACATTCTTATTCTGAGTGGTAGCATCTGATTGTATTTGATTAATGAACCCTAATATATCGGTGGGCCCTTTCTCTTGATATTTTGTTATATTATCTTTTTGTAAAGAAAAAACTTCATCCAAATTACTTCGATTCTCCACAATGAAGTCGTTTAAGCTAGTTTGATTGTCCTCAAGAGATTTCTCGAGATTCGTCTTGAAATCACTGAAGGATGATTTCTGAGAGAAATCCTCTATTGTTTCGATTAAAGCCTCTTGTTGGGACTTATTTTTAGTATTTAGCTGTTCTAACTGGTTTGAGAGCTCTAAATCATATTCAGATTTTATTTGACTAAATCCTTCTTTGATAACATCCAAAGTACGATCTAAATGAGTTTGAAGATTTTCATTCAAAGAATTAACAAATACCTGCGCTTCTGATTGACTCTGGGAAAAAATGGTCGTGATTTCGCTTCTAAGTTGAGTTAATTTGCTCTGAAGAGATGTTTCAACAGCCGAGATATTTGTTACACCTTCTGAAGTCAAGCGAGAATGAATACCTCCAACTCCTGATTCGATACCTTCCAGCAATTGTTGGAAATTCCGAGTTATCGCATCTAGTTCAGTATTCATCACTTTAGCTCTCTGATCAAATCGATTCTCCACTTTACTTAGATAATCTTCTTGAAGCGCGGCAACTCCATGTTGAAATTTATCTGATGAGGCAATTGCTTTTTGAATTTCATCCTTACTTTCATCCAGTGTTTCTTTTGTCATCGATTCAATTCTCTGTTGTGAATCAGCGAGGGTGTCATAGATTTTATTTACCGAAACACCTGTTGATTCTGTGAATTCTTCTTGTAGACCTTTATTAGTAACATCTAATGAGTCTTTCAAGGAAATTCTGAATTGATTCGTACGCATTGGAATTGAAACAAGCAAATTTCTTAATAATTGTTCAATGGATTGAGAAAGCTGTTGTAACCTATTAATGTCTAGTTCCTTCCTCCCTACTGATTCATCAATTATATCAGAAAAATTTTTGATGAGATTTTCAAATTCTACTCCTTGTTGGGTTAATTTGGACTTTGCAGTACTTCTTAAAGATTCTACGAGATCAATTACAGATTTTTGAGTGTGTCGAAAGCTCGTTTTCAAATGATTGAGTTCAGTTGTCTGAGCGGCTTGTAATTGGCCTAGGAATAAATCTCTTACTGATTCAAGTTTCTGCTCTGTTGTAAGCTCAGAAATCTCTGTTTCAAGGACGTTTAACGAAAGTTTCTGTTCCTCGATTAACTCTTTTGCGCTCTCAGTAAACTCAGTAAACTCTGTCTTCATTTGTTCTGAATTTGCGTTGATTGCTTCATCAGTTTGTTGAACAACAAGTTTAAGGGCTTCATTAATATCTTTGTCAATCTCTTTTGATAAATCTGAGATAACACCTTTCAAAGCATTGAGTACATCATTTTCAAGAGAAGTTCTTACATGTTTACGTACTTCGTTTATGAACTCTTTTTCATGCATACGCGATTCTTGTAATCCAGTTTTTAAATTCGCTTTAAGATCACTAGCAACAGTACCAGTATTTGAATAATATTCTTGTATCCTAGAAACAGATTCAGATTCAACAGCATCTAGTAAATCATTAAATTGTTGTTGAATACTATTAATCTTCTCAACCGAGGTTTTTATTATCCCATTTAACTCTTGTTCATATTTTGTAATTGATTCCTTAAGAGAACGAGTTCCAGAGTCAGGTAAGCTTTGAAATTCATCAATAGATTTTGTCCAATGTTTATCAAATTTAGACGTCCCTTCCGAGATATTGGTTTGAACAACATTTTGGGTTTCAGCAATTTTAGTAGTCATAGAAGTTACTAATTGTTGCACCATTTCATCTAATTGTGATTGGTTGAGTTTTTCTTTTTCTTCTACAACCTCTTTCAAAAAACTATCTAATTCTTTATTTTGTGTTTGTAGGGCCTTAAAACCATCGGTAACTGTTTCTTGAAATTTGCCCAAAGCTTCTTCCACAGAAGTCTTTGAATTCTGAAATTCCTCTTGATAACTCTCTCTCGTATTTTCTATAAGATCCATATTTGCAGTGAGCATTTTAGTTAATGCAGAAACTGGCAAAGTAGCAGAAACAAGCTCTGTTTCTTCATTCAGCTGAATATACCCTTTTTTCAACAATTCTGCTATTGCTTGTTCTGCTTTTTCTTCTTGGACTTCGGAAATAAGCATTAAATCATTCTTGGTTTGACTACCAAACGATATTAACGTGTTTAAGATTTTTGTTTCACTTTTCTTTAGTGTAAAACTAATTTCAGGAGTTGTCATATTTATCAACTGCATATTCTGCCTTTTCGCATCTTCATTTAGGAAGGATAATCTTCAAAAATTGCACTGCCGATTCTAATCATCGTCGAACCCTCCTCCAGTGCAACAATATAATCATTACTCATCCCCATGGATAAGGTTTCCATTTCAATATTGTTTAGATGATTGCATTGCTTTGCTAGGAAATCAAATAATGAACGCATCTTTTTAAAATATGGTCTTGTTTCCTCAGAGGATATAAACGGTGCAATAGTCATCAACCCTTTTATTTGTAAATGGGACATTTGAGCCAATTCTGTAATCACTTCGACCAAATTATCCTGGTCTGGCGACAAACCAAACTTTGTTCCATCTTCAGATATATCAATTTGGATTAAGCAATTCGCTATTTGGTCAGTAGCTGCGGCTCTCTTATCAATTTCTTTTGCTAGCTTTAAATCTGCCAGAGAATGGATTAAAGAAAAATTCCCTAATGCGTGTTTGACCTTATTTCGCTGTAGATGGCCAATAAAATGCCATTCTACATCGGAATCTTTACACATGTCAATTTTAGAAAGGGCTTCTGAAATACGATTTTCGCCATATATTGGCAATTTGATATATTCTAAAAGTTTCAATATTAATTCTGTTGGTTGATTTTTAGTTACTAATACGAGTTTAGGCTGTTTTCCGTCTTGTGTATACTGAGAAAGCTGTGAACAAACATTTCGATATCTTGAAACAATCTGTTCAACAACCGCATTCACATTCACTCATTATCCCAGCTACGTGCGCTTCTTTTTCTTATATTAGTAATTTCATTATGTAATTAATTGTTTGTACTCTGTTCAAAAATGAATTAAGAGTATTTGTTTCCGTCCTAATTTGGTTACTATCCTAACAGAAACACTTTTGGTAACCTTGATTCCCATATAATCACATTTAAAAACGAATTTAGTTAAGAGATCTGATTTTATGAAATTTATTGCACAACCCCAAATTTCGGAAGAAGAAATATCGTTAGTTTCTTCAACTATTCGAAAAGGTCAATTTGTTGAAGGAAAAAATGCCAGAACTTTAGAGAAAGAATTTGCAGAGTTCGTAGGTGCTAAACATGCTATTTGTGCTGTGAATGGAACAGCAGCATTGCATCTTGCTATGGAAGCAGCAAACATATCACCAGGAGCTGAAGTAATTACCCCCGCTTTTACTTTCATTGCTTCTGCTAATTCTATCACGTTTGGAGGGGGTATTCCAATATTTGCAGAGATTGATCCTGAAACTTTCACCATAGATCCTGAAAACATCGAAAAATTAGTAACGCCTCAGACGAAAGCAATTCTTCCCGTTCATATTTTTGGTTTACCCTGTAATATGAAGCTTATCAAAGATATTGCAGACGATAATGATTTGGTTATCATTGAGGATGCATGTCAAGCTCATGGAGCAAAAATTGATGGCCAACATGTGGGTACCTTCGGTGAAATTGGATGTTTTTCTTTCTACGCAACAAAAAATATGATTAGCGGTGAAGGGGGAATGATTGTTACTGATGATGATGATCTCGCTATGCGCATTAAATGTCTCAAAAATCATGGCAGGGGGCCAAGTGGTGGCTATGAACATCACAGAATTGGTTACAACATGCGTCTTCCAGATCCATTAGCAGCAATTGGATTAATTCAATTAAGAAAACTTCCCTCGATGCTAGAAAAACGAAAACGAAATGCAGAGGCAATAAGACAGGTAATATCTGAGTTAAATTCTGTATCTGAACAAAAAATACCAAAAGGTTATACTCACAGTCATTATGTCTGTGCTCCCGTTGTCGATGCTGATAAATATTCAGTAGATACTGTTATTCAACAGTTGAAAACAAAAGATATTGCCTCGCGACGAATTTATGCTCTTGGATGTCATAAACAACCAACATATCTTCAAGGGATTCATGAATGGCGTTGGAGTAAATTTGTGAAGTATCCAGATTACAGTCAGGTTAATCTCCCTATAACTGATAGGATATCTCAAAATCACTTTGAAATCCCGATTCATCCAGGAGTTACAGAACCGGAAATCGAGATGATCAGGAACGCGTTAAATGAAATATTTAGTTAAACTTCTTTAGCTGATATGGCCAGGCATCCAATCAACAAGATATTTCCTTCCAATCTCGCTAAATTCGTTTTTCATTTTGTCAAGCTTTTCAAAGAAGGCTTCACTCATTGTTTCGAGTTGTAAATTTTCTAAAATTTTGTTCAGTTTGGGTTGGGTATTTTTGATCCCAGCTATCAACCTAGAATATTCTCCCAACGGTTTTTCAGTAAGTAATTCGTTACCATATAACGATTTATTTGCCGTCAGTCCTCCAGAAAGAATCTTATGGCCATCTTCTGGATTAAAACTATTGGGATCTTTACACAATCCTAAGAATTGATCAAAGCTCTCCTTGTATGGGTGAAATATATTTCTAGAAATAACTCCTCGGAGATACATTTGTGTCGTTGACTTCTCTAGTATAAGTGAAAACGGAATGGAAGTCATATATTCAGTCATACGCATCTTTTCACTTTTAAGTACTTGCTCTGTTTCATCTTGGGCTCTATGATAGAAGTCAAAAGGTAACACAATTCCAGTTAATTCTCTGTAATCAGTAACTATGGATCCTGCACCAAGTTCAAATTTTACCCAGTACATTCCTAATCCAGTAATTACCATAAATGCTTCTCCTGTTGTTTCTTCCATCCCAGTCATAGCTAGCTCGGGTAGGAAGATGATGGTATCTTGGAATATTTTTTGTACTGGTTGATTCAAATAAAAGCCATTGAAAGATGAATCGATCATATTTTGCCAGGAAGGAATAAAAAGTAATTGATCTAGTGCACCGAAAACAGAGCCCCGAAGTTTTCCTATTTCTTGAATGATATCATTCGTTCGCTGTTGGATTTTATCATAAATCGCTTGCCGATTAAAAGATCCGACACGATAAGGAAATTCATTATCACTTTGGAATCTCTTAAATTCGCGGATTGAAATCCCTGATAGCTCTTCTAGGTCCGAATAGGAGAGATTCTGTTCATAATATGCTCGAGTTCCCTCTAGAATCTTCTTTTCCTTTTCTAATGATGCTATTTTATCAGAAATTTCTCTCTCTCGTTGTGACATTGATGGCCTGTCCAAATGAGTTGTTTCTTAGATTTTATCTAACAAATCCAATTACTTCTTTACTACGAATCTCCATTTCCTCATATTCTGTAGTGTTTTTAAACATCTTATTCAGTTCGGTAATAGGAACCATATTTCTTAGACGCAGGACTTCTGCTAACGCAAATAAATATTCTTCGTCGACATTGATAATCTTCGCAATTTCTTTCGCTTTACCCTGTCTTCCCGAAAGACAATATGCCTTTAAATTTGTTAACTTTGCTGTAAATGATAGCAGTTCTCCTTTCAGATAAAGAAAGGCGACTCCATCGTCAGAAATTTCACGTGCTTTTTTCAAAAATGTATTGAAAGTTTTTTCGACACTTTCCGAACCAGCATAATTTGCATATCTGGATTCTCTTCCAACACCCACCAGAGCTATTGGATCATAATACAGATGTCTTCGTTGATTTTGTCTTTCATCTAAGAGAATAATATCTGCACGAGGAATGTTAAAAACCGCCGTATCATCCTGGTTTTGTAAGTCTATTGAAATCCTTACATCCAGTTCCTCATCTGTAAGAAAATCTCTAAGGAGATCTGAGATTTCTAACAAGAATTCGACATTCGGTCCAACTAAGATTACAGGGATTTTTGCCATGATACCAAAGAAAAGCTGTAATAAGGGATCTGAAAAGGATCTTCTTCCTTTTTTTGCTGGAAACAGATTGAAAAGACTGCTTAAACTAAATTCAAGTTCTTTTTCGGCAATTATATCAGATTTTGGGGCTTCTTTTAGCTTTCCCCACCCCTCTAATTCAACTGTTAGAGACTTTGGGAGTGGTTTCCCGAATTCGTAATTTTGGTTGAGTAAGGCTTTGATAGCAATGGCAGATTGAGAAAGTAAAGCTGCGTTGGAGTAAAGCAAAGAATTTTGAGTTTTAGGGACGATCGCACTCATAGTAACAACTCTGAGCTCCCCAGTTTCTGTCCGTTGATTCAATGTGGTGTAATATATAAACGAAATTAGATTTTCATCTGGAAACGGAATTATCGCTTCTCCTTCCATATTCTCAGAAGTATTAGAACGAATGCTTGTGAGAGTGGAGACAATAGATTTTACAGCAATCTTCTTTGATACAACGGGATCTTTAATGGTAGCAAAAACCGCAATAGGTCCCGCCCTCTCGTCAAAAGCAGAAAATACTACGTCAGCCATGTCTAACCTTCTTCCATACCGTTTTATTAAAGTTCAATATACTAGGATTGTGTATCTGTAGGGGATCACATATGCACTTTATATTAATATTCGTAAATTTATACAAAATATTTGATTGTCTATTCCTAATATTTTGAGAAGTTAAGCTGAACTAGAGAAACCTTTCGCTTTTCGTGGAGCGAGAACTAAGTACCATATGAACCCTGAGGTGACATTTGATTAGAGATATTTGTCTCTAATCCTTTTCCCGATTTCTGTCGCAGAGGACTTCGATTCCAATCCTCTAAGGAGAATATTTCCTCCACGGAATACAGTTATTGTCACATCATCAGAGTATCTGAATGTTATTGCAAGTTTACCCTTCTTAATTAGCGAAAAATCTTTAATTAATGAATCAGTAACTAATTCTAACTCAATATCGTGTCTTCCTTCTGGTACACTCATGAAAGAGTTTGATCCACATAATTCAATAGAGGAGGAGGATTTTGAATAGGGAATAGATTGTGACCTTATGGATGTGGAACATACCTTACAAATTTTTGATTTCTGAATGGGAATTTTATTGAAACTTAGAGTTTGTAGATCTACAAAGAGTAATGACCCATTCAGAGATGTATCATCATGCAAAATAAGATTAGTTGCTTCGTGAACTTGAAGACCAGTCATAACAGCAAGAAGAGCAGGATGAATTCCAGTAATATCACAACTTTCTAGATCATTATCATTAACTTCATGATAGAGACATGATAAGCAAGGGGCATTTTTATCTGAATTAAATACTGCAATATTGCCAATTCGCCCACTAACGCCGCAAAAAATGAGAGGAATGCCTTGTTTTACACATTCATGGTTCAAAACACGACGAGTTTCAAAATTATCTAGAGCATCAATGACCAGATCAATCTCTTCCAGTAAAACCCCCACATTCGTAGGATTAATGTGACAGGCATGAGTATCAACCGTCATAGAAGGATTTAATCGTTTTAGATGAGTGGCTGCAACTTCCACCTTTGCTTGATCTAAATCATCCTCGGTGTAAAGAGGAGTTCGATGTAAATTCGTCTTCTCTATTATATCTCGATCGACAATACGAAGATATCCAACCCCCATCTCAGCTAGCAGTAGACTGGAGAAAGTTCCTAG
>JAEOTQ010000106.1 GCA_016839785.1 Candidatus Hodarchaeota archaeon
GCTTCAGGATTTCAAGGATTCTTACTCTTGACTAGTATATCCAGTTTTGTACTGATATACCGTAAAAAACGCTAGGGCTCTCTTTCCCATTTTCCCTTTCATTTTTTAATTATTAATTTGATGAATCAGGATCCGATATGTGGATCAGGCTTATTATCATGAGAAATTTCTTCAACTATAGTAAAATGAATTATGAGAGAAAATAAGGAAGGATGAAGGTATTCTTCTTATGCCCCTGTAATTAAATTTATAAAGGAAGAGGGTATAAGTACACGTGAAGGAAAAATGTCTGCTGAATCTAAAGAACCTGATTCTGAAGTTGAAATCAAAAATATCATCAAAATTCTGGAGTATCTGAACTATGATGCTACCATTAACCTGAATGGAGTAGATCCAGCCTTAGTGTTTCAGTGATTTGTTAAAACACTAATGAGAACTGCTATGGGGTTAGGGAAAAGAAATCTTTTATAAGAATGTATCTAAAAATTGCTATTAAGTAGAGAACAATCTATATCTGATATAGGGGTGATTTTTGAGATTAGGAGATAAAAAAACGCTTAAAATTGTTCTCATGATGGAATAGTGTCAAACTAATAAGAAACCACCAAGGAATAAATAATAAATACCCTGTGCTCATAATCATTGCCATTAATTTTGAATAGACGAACATAAAACTAATATCGGGGATTAGGATCAAACTTGCTGATAAAACTCCTAAAAGTGCAACCTTGTCAGATCGACAATTCCATAATAGTATAGCTGAAATTGTTAAAGCAGTAGAAAATGTTGCTGTTCGACCGATCTCTTGAGTAACAAGGAAAAGTATTATTCCGAGAAAAGGTTGAGCGACTGCAATAATAGCTACAGATTTATTTATATCTTTAAGAACAGGGTAAAGAGTAAGTGCAGTGATACTAACCAAAACTAAAATACTCATATCTAGAAGATTTATCACTGATAATAGTTCCTCTTTACTTTCACTATATTCAGCGTGCTGTTTAATCAATCTAATTACAAAGTTCTGCTGAAATAACTCGAAAGTATTTGTCATTAATTCGATTAATGCAAAAAAGAAAATGACTGCGATACTTAAAGATGCGATTCCCCCTAATACATATGTTAAGTTCTCCAGTGAGTTTTCATTATTTAACTCCGTCATTTAAAATTCTCCTGATTTTTTAAACCATTCAAACAATTATATCACGAATTTTTCCCTATATTCATATCATATCTTAAACCAGTTTTAAGGAGTGAATATCTCGGAATTGAAATGGAATTCTATGGCTTAGGAATTAAAATTAGATTCCGAAAAACAGGTTAATATCAAAAAAAGGGAACTGAGAATTTTTTTTTGCTCATAAAGCAAGACTTTTATTTTAAGCAGACAATTTCATATAAATTGATGAGATTATAGAATTAATAATTTGCTACGAGCTTATCGTAACACATTATGGACAATAAGGGATATTTTCATGGAAAAAATCGTCGTTTCAGCGCCAGCAACAATTGCTAATATTGGCCCAGGATTTGATGTTTATGGATTGGCTGTTGACTCCCCTGTAGATATCATTAAAGCTAAAAAATTAGAACATCGGCCGAAAGAGGTAATTATTAGTAGAGCGAATCTCCCCGAACTACCATTAGAAGCAGATCGGAATACAGCCGGGATCGCAGCTCAATTCGTTCTGAATAAAATTAATGCTGACTTCGGAGTCGAGTTTAAGATTGAAAAAGGGATGGGAATTGGAACTGGACTGGGAAGTAGTGCTGCAAGTGCAGCAGCTGGAGTTAAAGCCGTGGCCCATTTCCTAAACAATGAGGTCAAAAATTTAGAATCAATCTTACTAGAAGCATGTATTGTAGCAGAAGAAGCTATTGACGGGGGAATTCATGGAGATAACGTAGCTCCATCTCTATTTGGAGGATTTATTGTAATTCCTTCATCTAGAAGTCCACTTCTCTTTTCAAAATTTCTATTACCAAAGGAGCTACGAGTTATTCTTGCCACACCACCCATCTCCATTTTAACCGCAGACGCTCGACGGATTATTCCCAAAAAAATTGCTTTAAAACATTCAATTCAAAGTACTGGTTATGCGGGGCTAGTTATGGCGGGAATTATTAAAAAAGATCTTAAATTAATGGGGAAAGGGATTGTAGATACAATAATTGAACCTGTCAGAGCAGGTCTCATCCCCCACTTTTATGATGTCAAACAAGCAGCTTTAGATGCGGGGGCATATGGCTGTTCAATATCTGGGGCTGGACCAACAGTTTTTGCGATTGCAGATGAAAATTCTGATTTAAAAAACATAGGAAAAGCAATGGCAGAAGCGTTTGAGATGCATAAACAAGTAACAGTTAGAATAGGTTTACCGAATAATGATGGAGCAAAAGTGCTTGCCAGAAGTTTCCATTTTTAAATGTGTAAAATGCACAAAAACTTATTCCATCACATCAGGACACCTTGGTTGTCTCTGTGGAGGATTACTCGAAGTAAACCACGACTGGACACTCTTCTCTCTGGCCGAAAAACTTGAACATTACAAACTCCATCCCTCTGGAGTGTGGCGATTTAAACCTCTTATTCATCCTGAAATGCCTGATAAAGACATAGTAACGAGAGGTGAAGGATATACGAGATTGTATAGTGCTTCACGTCGTATTCTTGAGTTTGCGGGATGTAATAATCTCCAATTTAAACATGAAGGAGAAAATCCGACGGGCTCTTTCAAGGATCGGGGAATGACTGTAGGGATCTCTGAAGCAAAAAGACTTGGTATACATACGGTAGTCTGTGCCTCAACTGGGAATACCTCAGCATCATTAGCAGCATATGCCTCATATGCAGGTATTAATGCTACGGTTATTCTACCTAAAGGAAAGATTGCATTTGGAAAATTAGCTCAAGCCTTAGCATATGGGGCGAATGTCTATACTGTAGAGGGAATATTTGATGACGCAATGCAACAGGTGATAGATCTCGCCGTAAAAGATGGAAGTTATTTATTGAATAGCGTTAATCCCTGGCGAATAGAAGGCCAGAAGACAATTATTTTTGAGCTCCTGGAGAAGCTTAACTGGGAGTCACCTGATTGGATCGTAGTTCCAGCGGGAAATCTAGGGAATACCTCTGCATTTGGAAAAGCGTTGAACGAGGCTTACAAATTAGAACTCATTACTGAAATCCCAAGGCTTGCAGCTGTTCAAGCAAAAGGAGCAAATCCTTTTGTGAAATTGTGGAAGGGTGGAATTTTCACTCCTGAACCTAATCCACAGACATTAGCAACAGCGATTAATATTGGTAATCCAGTAAGTCATTCCAAAGCTCTTGAAGCATTAAGATTTACCAAAGGAGTGGCAACAAGCGTTACTGATCAATTAATCCTTGATTCAAAAGCCATGATTGATAGGTCAGGGATAGGTTGTGAACCAGCTTCTGCTGCAACCTTAGCTGGGATTAAAAAGTTAGTGGAAGAAGGGATAATCCTACCCTCAGAGAAGGTCGTAGCAATTTTAACTGGACATTTATTGAAAGATCCTCAAATTGTAGTTGATTACCACCAAAATCAACTGGAAAATATCGAAGCCAAATATGCTAATAGGGTAAAGAGCTATAATAACTGATATCACCTAACCATTATTTTTAAAACATTATTAGGCAAGGTTGTCCAATGATTTCTATTCGCTTTTGCTAGATACAACGAGATAAAGTGGGATCACACAAATATTTGAGAGAACTCATTATTTTCATCAATGAAAGCATTATTCTTTACCACTTCCTATACTGATTTATACTTCTGAACTGATCTTGAGATTTGTGGTAGAATTTGAATGGATCACGTAGTATATGTTGATGCAAAAGCGAAAGCAAAAGATCTAGAGGAAATTCTCACAGGGAAGCGAACGATGATTATTCGTGGAGCTACGGGTAGGAAGCTCCCCTATGGAAGAGTTCATGCGAATGATGTTCTCTATCTCATTCGAAATAATGGTGAGGGATTGATTCGAGGAAAATGCACTGTAACCCAAGTGATAAACAGTGAAAAAATGACCAAAGAGATATCTGAGCAGTTAGTATTAGAAAATCAGACCAAACTGAATTTAACAGAAAAACAGTTCAAAAGATGGGCAGGAAAACGATATTTGGTATTAATTACAGTTAAAGACGTTCAAGAGGTGGATCCATTTTCAATTGACAGATCTGCTTATGGAAATATGGACGACTGGCTTCCAGTGGAGAATATTGAACAATTTAAGCATTAAAATATTAAATTAGGAGCGGTAGAATTAACATATGAGTCAGGAGTTACAAGAATGACAAATTTTGAGTATAGGAACTGAGAACCCAATCAAGGACTGGAAGAACAGCAAGCAGACGTGTTTAATGAAGCAAATATGTATAAGCTTCAACCAACCACCGCTGAACACATCAAAAAACTTTATACAAAATATAATATTAAATCAGAGAACGTAAGATACGCTTTTACTGGAAAAAAAATGGTGGGATACATACACGCAAGAGTTCAAGAACAAGTGAAGGAGATTGTCTTAAGTTTTCCGTGGACAATCCCTAGTACACCAACAAAGGTTCGAGACACACTTTATAATAACATCATCCAATATTTTAGGGATCAAAGTAAATTTACTAATTTTCAACTTCGGGTTAATCCCATGTGTGAACCTAAAACGAATATTACGTTCCTCCTTAAACACGGATTTGCGATCAAAAATACTTGGAAAGAACTCTTGCTTTCATTGTCGTCGGTTGCTAATGCAAAATATAGTCCCAAATTTACTTCTCGTCTTGGATCAGAAGATGATATTGAGGATCTGATAGAATTAACTAAGAAAGACGGAAGCTATGCAAAACAATTAGATACAGACGGAAAGATTAGAGATTATCTTGCGAATGAAATCATACCAACTGATCATTTAACTCTGGTCTATGAAAAATAATGTACTTAGTGCTGCTTGTGCACCCAAAGTTGGAGAGGATCGTCTTATTATGGATTTTGCCGTATTTGACGATATCAAGAACCAAGAACCTTTTGTTCCACTCTTTGTTGAACTTGCTAAAGCATGCTTTAACTCAGGATATGGAAAGAACAAACCCATTTTAGTCTATACGGATAATATGGATACATCTGTGGAAGAACAAGAATTTCTGCAACAATTCACTCCAATTCAGACAAAAACCTTAATGCATTATTGTTACAAGAACCTCTGATCAATAAGTAGTCTAATCTCAATCAGTCTCTTGATTTTTTCGTTCTCTCAAAACTTGGACAACCTTGTTGTTCTTGCTAAAATTATTCACAAAAATATCACTGTACAAGAAAATCAGGGTAGTTCGATAGTTGGATGGTGAATTGAAAAAATGAATTATTATTTGTCAGATGGGAACAATGGTTTCTTCATCCGTTCATAACTCGGACATCCAAGCTCACCTTGCATGCATTTATCGCAAAAATCCCCCCGTACAAGAAAATTAGGGGCAATACCAATCAGAAAATATCCAATTAACAGTCCAAGATTCCCTAAAGTGATTTCTGTTACAAGTAACAATAACCCAATTGCTACTGGAATGAGCATGGTTCCAAAACTCAAGAAACCAGTGAAACCTACCTTTTTTGGATCTCGAAATTTACTTGGATCCCCTTTACTGAATATTAATTCAGCTAATTTTCCTAAACCGAAATTACAATATCTACCCAGATAGTAACAATGCGTGCAGCGGAGCTTCATACTCACCATAAGCGTAGTTGCTGCAAGTATAAGATATAAAGCACTCAACATGGGATGGAAGAAGTACAAGACAAAAGCACCAGCTAAGTAACTTATAATTGTTAATGATGCTGATAAACACACAATCTTGAACGGATAAGATTCCAATTTAGATACTGAACTTGCCAAAATATCACCAGGAATAAACTCGATACAATATTGAAGTTCTTCTTTCAGCAAACTTAAAAGAGTTTATCCTATTCCCATTAATTGAAAATGTCCGCTAGTAAAATCAAGTGTTTAACCCTAACTTTTCTGTTAATTTTATCAATTAATAGCTTCATACACTCAATCGGACACCTTTCAATAACAAGAGTAGGTGATGTTTACAAGTTTCAGAGCATTCATGCTTCTTTTGAAAGAGAGTTATCAGAAATAAACTCGACAGCAATAGAAGAATTTGTAGATGCGTTTTTTGATGAGGAATTACTTAACTCATTCCTAGTTCCTGGAGTTGCTATAACTTTTGTCCAGAATAATGAAACCATATTTACTAAAGGGTTTGGATGGGCAAATGTATCCTCCTCCGTACCTGTTGATGCGAATGAAACGATATTTCGTGCTGGATCCATTTCTAAATCATTTGTAGCCACTGCAGTAATGCAACTCTATGAAAAGGGACTTCTTGAGTTAACTACAGATATTAATATGTATTCACCTACTTTTAACATTTCTGATTCCTATCCCAACCATCCCATAACATTACATCATCTTTTAACCCATACAGCAGGATTTGATGAGGTGTGGAATGTCACAACCTCCCCTACTAATATAAGTATCCTACCTGAATTTTTAGAAACTAATTTACCTAAACGAATCTATGCTCCAGGAGAGGTATTTTGCTACTCCAATTATGGATACGCTCTGGCGGGATATCTTGTAGAAGTGATTTCAGGAATAAATTTTGATCAATATGTGAAGATAAACATTTTTGATCCGTTAGGAATGAATTCTTCAGGTTTTGAACAACCATTCAGTTCTTCACATCTTGAGGATTTCGCTCAAGGGTATTACTTTGAAGATGAAGAACCTATACCTCTGGAACTCTATTACTTTATGGCTTATCCAGCAGGTTCCCTCTATACAACTGCTTCCGACATGTCAAAATTCATTGTTGCCCATCTCAATGGAGGTGTATACAATAATTCGAGAATCCTCAATACATCCACTATTCAATTAATGCAGAGTAGGCAATTCACTCATCATCCACAGCTGGGAGGATATTGTTATGGATTCTATGAGTATATAGATCATATCAATCAAAATATTAGCATTATCCACCATGCGGGAGATCTCTACGGATTCGCAAGCGATTTAGTACTCTTCCCAGAATTAAATTTCGGTTTTTTCCTTTCTCATAACAGTGTTGGTACTGGATTTCGGGAAGTTTTTCTTGCAGCATTGTTCGATACTTTTTTTCCGACCCCATCCACTGTTCCGATACCCACCGACGATTTTATGGATCGTAAACAGCTTTATCAAGGTATTTATTGGTATAACCGATATCCTCATGAGAAATATGAACAAGGTGAGTATTCCGATGTTATCCCCTATTCCACCATAGAACTATCTGTAAATGAGTCGGCAGCGACATTAATTACTGTTATTAATGAACAAGGGGAAACTATTAGTGTAGATTGGATTGAAATCGAACCCTTTCTCTTTCAATTACCTGAAACAGATACTAAACTGCTGTTGGTTCCTATTGATGACAAGATCCAATATATTATTTTAGGACTGGCTGTATATGAACGACAGGATACGGACGATTCTTCTTTAACCACAACTAGTTTCCAATCAACTACAACAGAAACTACACATTCTAAAGCAAATTTCACCAACATAGGAATAATTTTTTATGCGGTAATTATTTTAGTATTTCTCTCCAAAAGAAGGAAAAGAAAAAAGATAGACGGTACTCAAAAGTGAAAGACGGAGTACTCTATCAGAGTCCATAACACACCTTAACTAGTAGAACACTTTTTACACTTGTTTTTTTCGTATAATAGCAAAGATAATACCCAGAACAAGTAAGGAAAAACTTCCAAATCCAATTGAAACTTTGGGTTTGGAGGTGGAACTTGTGGTAGGTGGGACCTCAGTAGTGGGTGTAGGAGTACTAGTAGAACTAGATGAACTAGTAGAAGTCGATGAGGCGCTTGTGATGGTGGTAGTGGTAATTTCAACCATTTTTACTAAAAGAATTACAGTATCAATTGCTTGATTTCCATTAAAATCAGTAACCACAAGTGAAAAGGTATATGTGCCTGCAGGAAGATTTCCTACATCAATTGAAACTGAACTGTTCTGATTCCATACACCAGAGGTCAACATCTCTCCATCTTGGTATATAATATAAGTACCATTATATCTGTCTGATATATTCCAATTTAGAAAGTAGCTAGTTGTGCCTTCCATGTACTCTTCATCATCGTGTGGATTAATTGTCGGAGGAGTGAGATCTATTACTTCAATAGTGACAACTGACTGCGATTCTTGGCCAAATAAATCCGAGAATGTCATGGTATATGTATAATTACCTAGATCCAACTCTGGGATTGTTATATTAATCCAGGTATTATTTCCCCAAATACCAGTGATAATAGTCCCGTTTGCTAAAATAAGAGTGTAATTAAAAGGGTAATAATCAATTGCTCTCCATGTTAACTCAGAACCAGCTGTCTCCTCTATGGTTTGGTTCAGAGGAGAGTTCACAATAATTGGAGGTGTTACATCTATTACCAGCACAAAAACTGTATCTGCAGATGATAATCCCCTAGCATCATAGACTATTATTGTGTAGTTCCATACGCCAGGATGTAAACCATCAATTCTTATTGAAAGTGACTCATTTCCAACCCATGAACTAGTTAACGCTAATGAATCATTTTTATATATGAAGAAGACATCAGGATTTAAGTCAGCTACTGTCCAAGTTAATGTATTATTGATACTCATTTCCAAGATGAATATATCTGATTCTTCACTAACAAGAGGAGGATTTGAGTCAATTAGTACGAAAACAAATACTGTATCATTTACTGTCAGATTATCTGTTGTTTTAACGAATATAGAGAAATTATATATTCCTGGGTCAAGATTGTCAACTAGGTAATTTACTAGCGTGCTATTGGTCCAATCATCAGTCTCAAGGGGGAGATCATCCTGATAAATTGTGTAATTGCCCGTTTTATTACTAATTATGGTCCAACTAATCCAATTATTCATCATCCCTTCAGTATATGTGATATTTTCTGGTTGATTGATGGCTAGTCCCTTAACTGGCTCAACTATGACAAACACTGAGTCTTTCAGTGATAGATTACTATGATCGAACACTACTAGTGTATAATTGTAGATTCCGATACTTGCATTGGCTATTATGAATTGTATTGGAAAGCTACTATTCCAAGAATCCGATTGAACTACTATACCATCTTCATAGAGTGTATAGTGAGATGGATTATAATCGGTAACTAACCAAGTAATGACGGTACCAGTAGTTTCAACAATAGTTTTGTTCCCTGGACTTGTGATAAGAGGAGGGGTAGAATCAGGAAGAACAGTAAGGAATAAAGTACTTGTAGCATTCAAAGCTGAAGTATCATGGATCAGAAGAGTAATATTATAGATTCCAGACAAGAAATCAGAATAATCTAGAGAAATATTGGTATCAGAGGTCCAATTACCGTCCAAATATACCTGGTCGTCTACAAAAATTGTGAAATTATAAGGATGTATATCATTCGCAATCCAAGTAATAGGGATAGTCGGGTACCCGTATTCATGGGTGAAGTTCGTAGGGTGACTGACAACAGGAGCAGTTCCATCGTATATTACTACATAATGGGTAGAAGAATTGATGTTCGATGAAGAATCATTTACATAAATAATGAATTCAAATACACCCAACGGTAGGTTGGTTACATTCAGAGTAATTGTCTGCCCAGAAGTCCAAGAACCATTAGCATAAAGAACGCTATCCATGAATATAGAATAGTTCCAAGGATGTAAATCAGTAAGCGTCCAATTGATAGATTTATCAGGCAATACCTCCATAAAAACAAATATTTTACCAGAATTTAAATTCGGAGGAGTTGTATCTATCACCGTAACAAAGACGGTATCACTACGTTCATTACTATCGGTATCAATAAACTTGATTGTAATATTATGAACACCTAATCCTAATCCATCAACTGAATAGTTAATAATTTCT
Source organism: Candidatus Hodarchaeota archaeon (assembly GCA_016839785.1). Lineage (GTDB taxonomy): Archaea > Asgardarchaeota > Heimdallarchaeia > Hodarchaeales > Hodarchaeaceae > Hodarchaeum. The sequence goes on from JAEOTQ010000106.1 coordinate 10,007, forward strand.
CTCGATGTCCAAAGATTAGAGAAAACTGGTATATCATCAACAAGAATACTGAACATAAATGGACTTTCATCCAAGGCTACCCACGTTAAATTATGCCCAATTGTTGCTTCTTCATAGGTCAGATTCGAAGGTGGATCAATGATCTCGGGTGGTAATTCTATAGAATACCAAATCATTAACGGGAAGTTGTCACTTGAACTCACAGAACCAGAGATAAGGTATGGGGAGTCTCCAATACCATCAGAATTATTATCAATACCTCGATAATCCAACCAAAAATTACCATGCGTACCATTATCCCAATTTTGATTATTCCACGTGGAATAACCCTGGTTAATCGCTCCTCCGCGATTGTGGAGAAAATTATTCAGATAAATATGGTTTGCGGGTTCACTACTTCCGACATAGATCCCATAATCAGTGCATCCAATTACGGTATTGTTACGAACAGTAACGTTTCCCGAATCATAGAAATCAATTCCATAATCGCCGCAATTTCGAATCAAGTTGTTTTCTACAGTGGAATTAAATGACCAAGTAATCGATATCCCATTATAGATCACATTTTCTATATAGTTATTCGCGATATAGGTATCTTCAAAAAAGCCATAAATTCCATATCTTCCATCTTTAATAATATTATTGGTTACCGTGGAATTAATAATCGTGGAACTTAATCTAATACCTTCATCAGTGTTGTTTATAATGATGTTGTCAGAAATTATAGTATAATGAGCATAGGAACTTAACCAAATCCCTGAACCATCATTATTGACAATCGTATTGTTTTTAATTATACTATAATAGCCAAAAGAACTGATCCATACAGCGGCATCGAAATTTCCGTCGAAAGTATTATTGGTTATCCAATTATTCTCCGCATTTGCCACCCAGATGGCTTGATCAAGATTTTGTGTGAAAAAATTGAACTGAATATTGAACCAATCTGAATTAGATAATTCAATACATTGTCCAATATTGGATACAAAGAAATTATGCTCTATCGTAGCGTTGTCAGAACTGGTGGAATATATCCCATGGTAATTAAATGAGAAATTATTATTCTTGATGTGACTAAATCTCGTACCTTGAAGATAAATGCCTCCATAGTTAGTTCCAGAAGTCTGATGAGAAGAAATTTCGTTGTATTGTATAAGAGAGGAATCACCACTAATAACCATACCAAAATTGCCATTATTAGAAATGGTATTATTCTGGGTAATAACGTCATCACTGTAAAGGATTTCCAGGCCTGCATAGTTGTTGTTCACTAATGTATTATTTTCTATAAGGACCTGATCAGCAGCGACGAAATAAAGGTAGATTCCACTTGAAGAGGATCCATTTACAGAAATGTAATTATTTCGAAGAATAAAATTATAACCAGTGGAACGAATCTCAATACCGTGAGTACTTGCCGTTGAGTTAGTAATGTAATAATTTTCAATAATAAAAGGTGCACTCACCGATCCATTACCCAACCATCCTTCAGAAGCAGCTTGAGTAGCAAAATCAGAGTTTCCACTAATGTAGATGGGATTCCGAGAGGTATAGGACTGAGCTTTAAACTGTGGTAGCTTTGGAGAATCTTTTTCTATTTGTCTGAGTGGATATGCAGCGTTACTTACTCGGATGGGTTCTAATCCAGAGTCATTTACTCTTATTTCATGAAAATTATGAATAGAACTCAAAATGATCGCTAACAAAAGTATAAAGGGTACGTAGTATTTTTTGGAATCAACGCGGGACATTGGGGGACTTCCTAACGAAAAACAATTTAATAGACACAAAAGATAGTGTAATTACATCTTTTCTTCTTAATAAGAAGCACTAGATAATTTCTCCGAACGTTACCTTATTTCCACAATATTTAATTATTCGAGCAAATACTTAATTGGAAACAAGAAAATTGCCTTCAGTATTCAAGTTAACAAAAGAGTTGAGCAGTATGGAGCATGAAGAAAGTAAATATGTCACTCGGGATGGAATAGACATTTTTTATCAGGTGTGGAAACCTGAAGGGACACCTAAGGGAATTGTACAAATAGTTCACGGATTAGCAGAACATGCAGGGCGGTATATGCATGTCGTTAACAAACTTGTACCACAAGGATATTTAATCTATGGTGATGACCATCGAGGACATGGACGATCAGGTGGACATAAAGGATTTGTTAAGTCAATTAATGATTTTGTACAGGATCAAAAGGAATTTACAAAGATAATAAAGGATAAAGAAGGCGCAAATTTACCTCTTTTCTTACTTGGTCATTCTATGGGATCTTTGATATCAATTCTTTACATATCTGATTCTCCTGATGACTTCAAAGGGCTTATTCTTTCTGGTACTGGATCAGCTGTAGGAGAAGGAGTGAATTGGTTTACAATAATATTAGCAAAAACAATGTCAAAAATATTACCAAAAATGACGTTAAAAAATGAATTATCGGATGGAGTATCACGAGATCCCGCAGTAAAAGAAGCTTATAATAATGATCCATATGTATTAGACAAGATAACCACTAGACTCGGAGCTGAAATTTTTACTGGACTTAAAGCAGCTAAAAGCAGTATTGGAAATATCAAGATCCCTATTTTAGTGCAAAAAGGTGGAGAAGATCCTTTAATAATAAAAACAGAGGAATTGATGAAGAACGTGACTACTGAGGATTCCACCTTAAAGATGTATGAGGGATTATTTCACGAAGTGTATAATGAGCTAGAAGAGGATCGAGAAGTTGTCCTTAATGATCTAAACGAGTGGTTAAATTCTCATCTCTAATTTAGTGGATCTACATTAGAATCACTTCAAAAAAAATCGATATTCACAAACCTAGCTTCTTCGCTCTCATTCTTTCTCTTTATAGAAGTATTGAGACTTAATCCAGCATTGAACTAAATTTGATAAGCACTAGAAAAGAAATTAAAATCTAGAAAGTTAAAAAAGGTTCGTCAGAAGTATATGATTCTACTGAACAAATTGACCATTGGTGAGAAAATTGGCGATTGAACCACAATATGCTATTGAAGTGAAGGGTCTTAGGAAAACCTTCGGTAAAGGGGAGAATAAAGTCGAAGCTGTACGGGGAGTCTCACTCCAAGTCAGAAAAGGTGAAATTTTTGGATTTTTAGGTCCAAACGGTGCTGGAAAAACCACAAGTTTACGAATGATGGTAGGACTACTTAATCCTAGTGCAGGAAATGTGATAATTTTAGGAAAGGATCCTAAAGAGAAACAAAATCAAGATTTTATCAAGGAAAAAATTGGGATCATCCCTCAAGAAGTCTCTCTATATTTGGAATTAACAGTGGAAGAGAATCTATGGTTTATCGCGAATGCTTATCGGGTTCCTTCAGCAGATGCAAAAGTGACGATTGATAAACTAATCAGTGATATGGGGTTAGAAGAGAAACGAAAAGCATTGGCGAAGAACCTTTCGGGAGGAATGAAGCGACGATTAAATTTAATAATGGGATTAGTGCATAATCCCGAACTAGTCCTTTGTGATGAACCAACACCTGGACTTGATCCTCAATCACGAGTGGTTGTTTGGGAATATATCCAGGACTTACCCAAGCAAGGAAAAACGGTCATTTTAACAACCCATTTTATGGAAGAGGCTGATCGTCTTTCAGATCGGGTCGCTATAATCGACAATGGTGAAGTGCTTGTGCTCGACTCTCCTAAAGCTCTAAAAAAATCCGTTGGCGAAGGCGATCTTGTTGAGTTTATGCTTGAAAATACCGAAAAAGATCATTTGGAACAGATTGCCTCTGCTTTGAGAGAATTTAATGGAGGAAAAGCTATACAAGAAGTATACATTTCTTCTAATCGTGTGATCATGCGATCTAAGGATGTTATATCGAATCTTTCACGGATTCTGAACCATATTGAGGATCAGGGAGCAGAAGTAGAAAACATGGCTATTCGGAATACTACACTTGAGGATGTATTTATTTCCCTCACTGGAAGAGCTTTACGTAATTAAGGGAGATATTTTTAATGTTACCCTTGGAAATTGCTAAACGGTTTGGAAAAGAGCTCATCCGAATGCGAATTTCGCTTGTTGTCTTACTGGCTTTACCAGCATTTATGGCATTCATGTTTTGGTTCGCCTTTAATAGCGCAGGTCTTGGTTCAACAGAAACATATATCCTAGGAGTTGTAAATGAAGATGAGGGGGTTGCTGATGAATTAGCTGCATATTTTCAAGTAGTCAACAGTGTCTATGATACAGGTATCTCCAATACAACATTGACACATGGATTTGCACATGATTTCATCCAATCTTTAAAGTCAATTAATTATACAAATGAGCAGAATACGGCTGATAACATCCCAATTTTTACTATAGAAGAGTATGATACATCAGAAATAGCATTAAATAACTCTAATCCTAATGAAGATGTTGAATCTAGAGACATTGACGCATTACTTTATTTTCCTAGAAATTATTCCAATACAACCCTTTCAGCAGTCAATAATGCGAATTTCATCCAATCAGGGCTCTATCTCGACGAAAATCCTTTTTGGGTTGGTCCCCCAATTCCAAAATCGGATAATAGTGAACTCAAAATTGTCGGAGACGAAGGTTATACTCGGTATTTAATTGTTAAAGTGATCCTGAGTAAAATCTTAACTGCATTTATGGAGAATATTCATAATTTCCAATATTCTGGCGGTAATGTTGATTATGAAATTAATTCGGTCGCACTTAAAGAATACAGCATATTTGATACAATAATGCCCGGAATCCTTGTATTTGGAATCCTTACACAGTCAGGAATGTTAGCTGCGTTTCTTGTAAGCGAGTTCGCAGAAACACAAACCATGACTCGTGTCAGATTATCTCTCATAAAACCTTGGGAATATATTATGGGAGTTTCAATCTATCAGTTTATTGTCTCATTTTTCCAAATGGGAATTCTTTTCGTTCTGCCCATTTTATTATTAGGTTTTCGTCCTGCAGGAAGTTTAATTGAAGGATTTCTAGTACTCTTAGTAACTACCGTATTTACGACTGGTTTAGGTTTTGTATTAGCAGGGATATTCACTTCTTCTGATACTGCAGGTCAATCTTCTGGTTTTCTAATGACCCCTATTGCTTTCATGTCTGGGGCATTTATGGAGGTTCCTACAATTACTCTATTTCCCAGCGTTATCCCTACAGCTTCAGGAATTCCTCGTGATTTCATTTTATGGGATATAATACCAACAACCCATACTGTAAATGCTCTTCGGTCAATTTTATTATATGAATTTTCAGTAACTGATGTTTGGGGTGAACTCATGCTATTAATAATTCCCTCTATACTTCTTCTAGTATTTGGGATGATTTTCTATAGTAAACGACGATTTGCAGGAGATATCTAGATGAACTTGACCATTAGAATTTTCATTCGGTCATTCAAACAGGTCATTCGATCTCCAGCACGGCTTTCCCTCATCATAGGCTTCCCAATCTTTTTTATTATGATTTTTGCATTTATTTTTGGAGGAGGCGTTGATGAAACAACGGTATCTCTAGGATTCCTTAACCTTGATGATTCAGGACTGCTGGAATCTGATTGGGAAGAGGATTTTACTAACTTCACAGACGCGTGGGGAGATAATGATTCAATAAATCCATTTACAGTAGGATTTGGAGAATACTTTGTTAGGAGTCTAGAAGGTCAAGCGAATTTAGACATATCTAATAGCACGTTTCGAATAGTGGAGTTCAATTCTATAGATGAAATGCTTGTTTCTGTGCAAAGTAGGGCTGTTTCAATCGGGATTGTAATACCCAGTGATTTTTCACTCGCAGTTTTATCTGGACTTAATTCACGTGAAACTATTCTTACTGGACAACCAATTGTGGATAATTCTTTGATCTTAAGACAAAACCTAACCATCAATATTCTTGGTGATCCAAGCTTTTTAGCGTTTCAAACTGGCCTTACAGAAGTTGAAAATGCGCTAGATAGTTTTCAATCTCAAGTCTATGGAATACAGGTTCCAGCAGGTAACTTTCAATCGGTTTTTGAAAATGTTGTAAGCTATGAATTAACCCAGTTCGACTATTTCATCTCTGGATTCTTTACGTTTGGGCTAATCCTAACTTCAAGCGGTATTGCTGGTATCATTGGTGAAGAACGGGACTATCGGACACTGGAAAGACTCAAATTAAGCCAGGTAAAACCTGCTGAATATCTCCTTGGTATCTCTCTTAATCAAATAGTCCTTGCTATTATTCAGGTTGTCATAATGTTTGGTGCAGCCTATCTTTTTGGGTTTAGAGGTCAAGGAAATCCAATTTTTGCAGCATTAATAGCAATTATTACTCTTCTTCCAGTTTTAGGATTGGCTGTATTTGTAAGTGCATTTGTACCTAATGGCCGTGATGCTAATGGAGTGATTGCAATGCTCAGTGCCCCTATAGGATTTGTATCAGGTGCATTCCTTCCTGTTCCAGAAATTCCACTAATTCAAAATCTCGTCCCTGATGGATCGGGTTCACTTCGAGCATTGCAATTATGGGATTTCTTCCCGTTTCATGCATCTACAAAAGCCATAAGGAATATCTTACTATTTGATCACTCCTTTGCCCAAATTCTGCCAGATTTATTCTTTTTGATTATTGGTGGTCTACTGTTCTTCGGTTTTGGTATGTTCTTCTTTGTTAAAAGGATATTCACCCCAGAAAATTAGGAAGATCATGAAACACTTAAAGGAATATTACTACTTAAATCCACTGAGGCTAAGAAAGCACTTGATGAAACAAAAACAGATGATAATTTGACAATAGGTTTTCATAATGCGCCTAAGACCACCAGAAGAAACCCTACACTCCTGGTCCTTTCCCCATCGAATGTTTTATCAACTAATTAAACTAGTTCTCCCCAGATTTATCCGCCTCTATTTTCAGTTTGAAGTAAAAAATGTTGAATTCCTAGAGAAGTTACCTGAAGGAGTACCAGTGATATATTGCTTTAATCATCGATCGCATTTGGATACCTTCCTTTTTGCTAGTGCGTTGGTGTATCCTTTTGGAAATAGGACCGCATGCGGATTAATGACAAATGGCAATGTAATGGAAGAAAATAAATTTTTCTATCTACTCAAGCACTTGGGAGCGTATCCTGTTTATCCCCAGAACTCCACACCAGCTCTGGATCATACGATAAAACTCCTTGACGATAATTTAGCCGTTCTGATTGCTCCTCAGGGTAAACGAATTCCAACTACACCTTTAGATGATTATCACAATTTAGTCGAACAGGGAAAATCAGGAGTAGGAAGACTGGTATTAAGAAGTAAGGGTAAAATTCCAGTAGTACCTATGTATATTCATGGCTCTTATGAAGCACTTGCTTTTGGAAAAATGATTCCAAAAATTAAATCTTATATTTCAGTGTCAATCTGCAAACCAATTATTTTTGCTGAAGAGAGACGAGAAGATGAATGGACTGAATCTGACCTAGTATTTCATTCTAGAGCGAGGGCGATAAGCAAGGTAATTATGGCATCGATTCGAAAACAAATGCAATTTGAGGAACAGTACTTCTTCCAAATCCTATCCCGAAAGGTACAGCTCCCCCTAGATAGAGTACATATTTCTTATCAAACTCACCCCATTGCTTATCGATTTTTCCGAAACCTATTGCGATATTCTCCTGACCAGTTGAAAAAATGGCTCGAATGCAACCCTCAGATCAGTGAACACACATAAATTACCTGTTTTGGTACGAAAAATATCACTCATACTATAGGCAATGATATCAAAATAAATTTCCCCAAATGACTCAAGTGAATACTATGGTAAACGATTTCTTAGAACCTTAGGGGATCATTGGTTATCTTTCTGACTCTTTTTAATACCAAGGGCTTCACGTACATATTCCTCAACTCTTTTATGTTGATCTTGAGGGGAAAGTTGAGTATCAAGCTTAAGAATTGAAGTGATGTTAGTTCGAAGTCTTTCAAACTTAACTGATTCTTTCATTGCGATATCATAATAAAGCTTCATATTTTCTTGCTGTGCAATTCTTAGACATTTATTAATCCAATGTTCCACTTGATTAAACTGAAATGATGCAAGGTCTATTCTTGCTCTCAACAGGTACACTTGACAGAGTTCAGAGTAGTATTGATTGTTCTCACAGTCATCTTGCCATTTATTTAGCATGGTGAGCATTTTCTTCTTAGCTACCGGTGAAGGATTACTCAACCAGGTTTTAAATTCGGATGCCACAAGAGCACCTTGACAGATGACTTGAAATTCCACATCTAAATTCTCATTATCTAGGGCTGTGATCCATTCTTTTTCTGCTGATCCCCAATTTTTCTCCGTTTCAGCAAGTAAGGCTTGGATCATGTGATGGAATGCAACAACAGCGGGATGCTTATACGGTGGGGTGGGAAAACGTTGAAGGATGTGGCTTTCAGGGGTCAGAATTTGTGTTTCTTTCTGCAGAAGAACTATTCTGAGAGATGTTTCAGCGACCATTCTATCGTTTTCTAATAGCTCAAAAACATCCAGAGCGGATTCATACTGCTGGATGGATTTTAAAAATTCACATTGAAGGTAAAGGGCATTAGCTTTTGCTAGTAATGTCTTGGCATCTGTTTCAGTTTGCACTAATGCGACATAATCAGTAAATCCTAGTTTTTGAATTTTTAACGCAGTAGGATAATCAGGAGCTTTTAATTTCGTAATCCAATTTCTTTTTTCAGTTTCTCGTCTGATTCTGACAATAAAGGCTGCTAAGGCAATGTTGGTAATAATAATTAATAATCCTACATGAAATATACTGAAACTGATAAGCGGAAAACTCCAAAATTCACGGGGATTAGTCCCCCCTCTATATTCGTCTACATTATGAACCCAATCCCCATCTAAATCGAGTTTCGCGTCACTTGGATCTTGTGCATTAAGCCCCATTCTAAATTCCCAAACATCAGGCATACCATCAATGTCTCGATCATAAAAAGCGTAGATTTTGTCAATGTATTGAAATTCAGGACCAAAATTCATTGGATTTAGAGAACCACTCTCATTATAGTTTTGTATCCAATCACGGAAAGCCACTAATTTCAACTTTTGATTGAGATAAATATACAGAGAATCATTAGCTGCTATTTCCTCAATATTTTGGTACATCTCTCGACGAACGTCAATATCCTGTTCAATCGCTGCATCTTCTATCAGAGTGTTCAAAGATGGATTTTCATATGAGAGCATTGTCGCAAAAACACCATATTGTCCATGTAAATACGGAGCAATAAAATTGTCTGGATCTGCATAATCTGCAGCCCATCCACAATAATTAAGAGGGATTTTTTGATGCCAAGAGACCTCATCATACTGATCCTGTTCCATGGGTTGTAGAATTGCCCTTATCCCCACATCACACATCACCAGGGAGTTAGCTAGGGATAAGTAGATGTACGAAAGTATTTCGTTATTAACAGGATACACTAATTTAATAGTTCCTTGCCAACCAACTTGCTCAAATAGTATTCTAGCTGTTTCTAAATCGTAGGAGGGAAGAAGACCCTTTTCTGTTAGATTTTCATTATGACCAAGAATTCCCTCAGGAATGATTCCTTCCATCTGTTTCCCAATTCCATTGAGAATATTATCGATATAAAACGAGTAATCAAAAGCACTAGCCATGGCTTTACGGAATATAACCGAAGTAAATGGATTGTTTTGACTTGCTTTTACTTCACCTTTGGCAAATCGTGATAGGAGACTCGCGTTGTAAATAGAATTTTCTGATTCATTCAGATAGATTTGGGATAGGGATTCTTTCATATTCATCCCTAGAAAGAATGTGGTAGATGTTGGGGCGGTAAAAGTAGTTATTCCTTCATAAAGCGACTCACCTGCAGGAGTGATGATTTTATACGCATCTGGTTTTTCTACATAAACCATATCAGAATCACCATTGATTAAATTTTGAATGCGGGTGTCATCATCTATTTCCGATCTAATTTCGATCTCCTCGACAGAATGTAAACTAAATGATCCCCACCAATTGTCATTTTTCTGAAGAAGAATAGAATTTTCAGTTAGCGACTGTAATTTATATGCTCCAGTGCCAATTGCGTGGTTTTTCATCCATGAATGATAAGAATCACTAAAGCGATGCGATCCAGGGACTACACCAGATATTTTTGGATTATGATCACTCGTCAATCCCAATTTGGTATAATCCGAGAGGGTGGAAAACCATTTATCCAGAGGAACCATACCATACACTTTATCCCCAATAAACAATGTGTATTCCGTTGGTCGATTATCTATAACAGCTTTTGGGGAAACAGCACTTCCTACATCGAACGCGAGAGAATTAATAAATGGTGAATATGCAGACTCAAGGTTGATTTCTAAAGTATAATCATCTACAACCACAACTCCTCCTGCATCAAGATAAGCTTGTGCTTCTGTATAATTGGGATTAAAATATTGCATATAGGTTGATCCACCCTTGATAACTTGAGCTATCATCCAAGAGGGCCCCCATGGATCGTTCATGAGTATAGATCTATCAATAGAATATTTCATTACGTAGGCGTTAAAAACGACACCATCGTGGAATACAACGTTCTTACGAAGGTTAAAGGTATATACTCGTCCATTTGGTGAGACAGTCCATCCCGTGGCTAGTCTACCTTCAAGTTCATCGACTGAATTCCCTTTATATCCAACTAAGGATTCATATATCAATTCAATAATAGTACTCCCAGTGGTCTCATAATTGATCCCTGGATCTAAGGATTTAATGGCATTTGGTATACTCAGTGTTTCCCAGATAAATTTATCGGGATTCTTTAGTTCCCCATTTGCCCTAGAAGCGTGTATTACTGCTGTGGAAGGTTGTATGGCAATTAAAATACTCAGAATCAAAATTGGGAGAATAAATCTAAGATATAGGCCATTCCTAGCAGTCATTTGGTTCACCTCAAACCAGTTCGACCATATGAGTCAGTTCTTATTGTAGGGTATTGTATTAAATAGTTGGTTTTTGAGGCAACTTGGGAATGGAAAGAAGGGCTGAGGGGATATTAATGCAATTTCTATCAATTTTTCGATATGACAACCCCAAAAGGATAAATTTGTGAGGGTATCCAAGAATTAATTAATTGAGACTGTCCTTCTCTTTTCCTTTGATCATGGCAAAAATGTACGATTTTAAAAGAAGCGAAAATAAAGCATTAATTCGAAAGAAAACATCTGGTATTCTATAAGTTTAGATTCTGATGAAGTAAACTAGAAAAAGAGGATGGAATGATGACAAACAAAGTGTTGATTGCATATGGAACTCGATTCGGAAGTACAGAAGAAATTTCGAGTAAATTTGCAGAGATCATGAGGGACAAGGGATTAGATACAACTGTCATAGACATTAAAAAAGATAAATGGCCTTTATTGGATCAATTTGATGCGGTACTAATTGGTAGTAGCATAAAAATGGGAAGATGGACAAAAGAAGCAAAAAACTTCCTCCAAAAAAAATACCTCAGTTTTGAAGAAGAAATCATTCTTAGCAGTATTTGTAAGCTCAGGGGAAGCTGGAGATCCAGAAAAATATCAGGAAGCGAAAACCAAGTACGTGCAGACTGTACTCACAGAAGCAGGTTTCGATTTGAATAAAGTGATGCATGAAGCGTTTGGGGGAGTATTCGATCTGACAAGTGCGTCAAGAATGGGTTGGTTAGATAAGAAATTTGCTAATATGGGAGCAAAGGAAGAGGCTAATTTAACTGAAAATGCATATAATGATCTTCGTGATTGGGATCAAATCCATGCATTTGCTACTGAGGCTACCACTAGAATTCTTAATCTTTAGCAGATTATCCTAAAGTTATTGAATCAGGTTACCAGGAGAAATATCAGACAAGATTATAAGAGAGTACGGGCCTTTTTTAAATCATCTACTCCAATGATTAACCTGTTATTTTCAGCTAAGTAAATCAAATCAATATTTATCTCTTCCTGAGCCAATTTACGAAATATGCTTCCCCCAGAACCAGGTTTTGTGACTATATTTTTGATTTCGATAACTAGGACCTCTCGCTGATCCTTAATCGTAAAACCAGCTCGTTCCAGAATATTATATGCTTTACCCGCTTCTTCAACCAGAATATGAACTATATCTTCTGCTTCACATAAGGCCCCGGAAAGACCTTCTATATTAATATTTTCTTTACCTAGTGTTTCTCCTAAAGCAGCGAGAGCACCAGGCTTATTTTCTAATACAATAGCAATATCCTTCAATTTAAAACTCCTCACATTTAATTTTCCTTTTTAAAGAGACGTTATGATATATATAGTTTCCTGTCGCTACATCCTTCCAATATGAAAATTCATCTATATCCAAATAAAAAAACCATCAAGAATTTACTTGTGAGTTCCTAGATGAGCTAATTAAAGGTTCTTTTCCATGTATAGCCAAAAGGGTTTCATTTTATCAAGTATTTCAGATCCAGGATATTCTTCTCTTTCAATGAACCCTAAAGATTGATACATACGACGTGCACTTTCCATAAAAGGTCCAGTATTAAGATAAATTTTTGTAAAACCTAATTTTTTCGCTTTTTTCAGTAATTGTTGTAGCATCTCTTTTCCTAATCCTTTTCCACGATATTTTTGCCTTATATACATCCGTTTAATCTCTCCAACATCTTTATTGATATTTCGAAGAGCACCCATACCTGCGACTTCCTCATCTACATACAATAGATAAGCAATTCCCTCTGGAGGGGTAAAAAATGCAAATTCGTCAACAATAACATCAGCAAAATCACGGTAGCTTAAATCATTCGTAGGAAGAATTTGAATATCATATTTCTCCCTAATTTCAGTATATACCCAAGTAAAAAACTCTTCGTTTAAATCAACCAGTATCGATCGATGACTTTCTAGATCAATTATAACAAAATTTGACATTACTTACCATCTTCTAAAACCATTTTAGATTTTTTTCCAAACCAAACAAATGGAATTCTAATTTCAAAGGATAAGAGTAGGTAATTAGTAACTTAGGAGATTTGGGATGAATTTCCTGGTGTTTCTCTTGGTAAAATCATTTATATAGCTGTAAGAACTGGTATTTTTCAGGATCAACTTCTTTAATAGCTTCAGCAGCACGATTAATATCAATTTGGACTATTGGTTCGAATTTTTCACTCAATTTTTGGGGATCCTGGATTTTCTTTGTCACAGAATAAAGAGTTGCCCACAGGTGGTCTTTAAATAAATCAACTGCTTTTTTCGAATCAATCTTGAATAAGGGTTCAAAATTTTCCCGAAAAGATTGCACATCACGAGTATCTGTCCCCGAGAAAATCAAAATGTCCCAGATATGTTCTTTGACTTTCCCTGTGTCAATTTTGACAATTGCTTCAAATTCTGTCTTCAATTCGTTCGGATTCTTTATCTCTTTTGTCAAAGAATATAATTTAGACCACAACGGAGCTTCAACTAGTTTGATCGCTTTTTTTGATTTAATTTTAAATACTGGTTCGAGTTTTTTCCTATAAGCCTCCTTGTTTCCAATGTCACTAATGGAGGAACATAGCATTATCCAGAATTGGTTTTCGATCTTTTCTTTGTACTCTCCCATAACATCACCATTTTGAATCTCTTCTATTTTTTCTTTTAAAAACCTATATGTCAGAAATACCCGTGAACTTAGCTATGGTAGCAAATACTATAGTGTCTCTAGTTTGGGTAACCAAATCTTGAGAGAGATAAATTCGATTATTCAATACTTTGATTTTTTCTATTTAGTACCATCAGTATAAGAATTGGTAGAATAAAAACAAAGGCAGTTACTGAATTCTCAGTTGATGTCGTTGGTTCTTCATAATTTTCATGGTCAAAAATTGCTGGAAGAACTAGTTAGTAAAAGTAAAAACCGAATCCCTTGTGAAGTAGATCTTTTTTCAACTTCCTTCAATCCATTCTAGAGGCATATCTGCCTGACTAATTACCTTCATTCTCGGAGGTTTATGTAGGTTAAGGTACTGATAATCACGTTCGAATAAAACTTAAACTAATGTTTATTACAAATGTTCTTTTATTGGGTAAAGAAAATGCAGTCACAAGACATTTTTAAAATTATTAATAATAGACGATCGATAAGGAAATTTACTGAAAAACCAATTTCGAAGGAAATCTTGGAAAAAATACTAATCGCTGGACAAAGAGCACCTTTTGCGTTTCAAGGATGGAGTGTAGTATATACAAGAAAGCCAGAAAAAATGAAATTGAAAATAGGGGTGTATCCCATGACTAAAGTATTGATGTTCTTCTTACTTGATTTAAATATTATTGAGAAAATCATTAATCAGCGGGGGTATGACTATGATGCCGAAGATGCCAATACCATGTGGTTGGCAATTCAAGATGCTACTCTTGCATCGGAAAACGTAATTTTAGCAGCTGAGGCAATGGGTTTAGGCTCTGTATTATTGGGTGCAACACCAAAACGATATGAAGAAATCAGAGAGGTTTTTAATCTTCCGACCAGGGTTTTTCCTATTGTAGGATTATGCTTAGGGTATCCTGATCCTGAAGCATTAATGGAGGTAAGGCCAAGGTATCCTCTGAAGTATATGGCGTTTGAGGATGAATATAAGGACCCTAATGAGGAAGAAATTAAGGAATGCATGAAAGCTATGGATGAAGGCTACAAAACACAGGGATACTATATCAAAAATCAGGCCAAGATTCCGTTAGACGAGAAATTTGGTGAAGATAAATATGATTATGATAAATATTCCTGGTCAGAGCATGACTGTATTTGTCAGATAACTAGTTAGAAACTAATCCTGGACAGGATGAGTCACACATCCACTATCCGCAGGGTAGCAACAAGAGAAGGTATGCCGTCCATTGGGACTACTTGAATCAGATCTTCTGGCAACATCCCAAAAATCACGAATTTTGTTTCAATTTTGGCCATTTTTCTCTTGCCTTTGACGGGTAACTCGTCTAACGTAGTTACAAGAGAAGGGGGCTTAAAAGTTAGGGAAAATTTTTTGTCATCACCTCGGATTGAGGAAGTAAGGGACGGAGGCCTTTTAAGGTTGAGAGAGAGAGGTCACCGAATACGAGATATCATACATTGTCGGACAAAAATGATCATGGAATTCGAGGTCCGCTAATTATTGAACAACTGAAAAAAGCAGGCTTTAAGCTATAAATTTACTTATCGGACTAAACTATATTATTTTCTTTTTTTTCCGACAACAAGTAATTCATATTGTTGGCTTGTACCTTAGAAACAGGTCATGAAGTGGTTTTGGAATCCAAAAATAACCCATTGGCTCTTCTATATCCACTTCTAAGGAGTAATTCCACCGACATTATACTAGAGAATCTGATAATATTCCGCTTTCTAGAACACCTGTTCTAATCAGTAGTATCTTAAGATATGATAGATTAATTTAGTTGAAGTCTTGCTTTAAACAACTCATAGCAGTTCATGGAGAAAAGTGAATTGATTTCAAAAGGAGTTGTGTTTACCCTCATCTCTATATTCCCTCTAATCGTTGGAACAACGGTTGCTTACGTCATATTTCAACAACAACAGAAGAGAATCTTGTCACAATCAATACTGAAATATCCCTTTACATTGGGGAATCAGTAATTATCAAAGAACATGAGATTAAACTGAAGTTTGTGGATGTAATAGATGATTCCAGGTGTCCAAGCGATGTAGAATGCGTATGGGAAGGAACAGTGTCATTAGTGATTAATATACGCTACAATAGTCAGGATCTAGGCAATTTTATTTTAAACTCAAGTAATTTACACAAAGCTTCCTTTATGGGATATTATGTGAAGTTAAAGGTGCTGGAACCCTATCCTATCTCAACAGAGATCATTCCTAAGTCATCGTATCATGCCACCTTTCGGATTGCTGAATACGGACCAGATTAGGTTGAATCTTCAGGTTTAGGCTATTTAGGAAGATATTCCTCGACTGTTTTTTTTAATCCAATAACTTTAGGGATTACAGGTATTAATTCGAACCGATTTTCCCTTAATTTTACAGTTATGCTTCTTTAACTAAACTGAGTATTAAAATCCCTTCTCTCTTACATTAGAAAAGTTATAATTCCATATATAGAGTTAACCGAGCGTTTAAGTGTGTTTAAAATTGGAAAATCTAATTTGATCAATAGAATTACAAAATAAAATTGATTTACGAAGAGTGAATCAATCCTCCTATAAAGGAATCAATTTCCTGAGAATATAGTGTGTATGGAGATGTTATTTGATTGAAGGTATCTAACCAGGTTTTCGTCATCACCCTTATTTTGAGCACGATACCCTTAGGCTTAGTTATTCTTCAACTTCAAAATGATGAAACAATTACTCCCAATGATGATTTTTTTGAATTATCGATCGGCAATATACCGACAATAAATGTATCTACTTGGTTAATGCCAATAGAGGGTGAAATTGAAAATCCTGTTGTCTTTTCCTATGAAAATTTAACCTCCTTACCAACTCTAACGATTAATGCCACTTTAAGAAGTGTAAGTGGAAATTCAGGAAGAGCAGAATGGCGTGGAGTTCCATTAAAAAATATATTAGATACAGTTCGACCTACTGAAAATGCTTATGATGTGGTTTTTTATGCCGCTGATGGATACACTTCTTCATTAACAATAGAAGAAATTAACACCTCGGAAATTCTTCTGGTATTTGAAATGAACAAAGAAACCTTACCAGCAGGTCAGGGTTTTCCGCTAAGAGTTATTGCACCCGGGTACTATGGCTACAAGTGGGTAAAATGGTTGATAAAAATCGATATTGTAGAAACTGATTATATTGGGTTTTGGGAATCTAGAGGATGGAATGATAATGCTCGATTTTCTATTGAACGTGATTGGTCAGTACATGCCCTTCTATTTTCAATTTCATTTATGTTCGGCGTAGCATCAATGATGACGGGATTAAAATTTTCTAGAACCTCAATATTATTTAAGGATCTACCACGATTTATGAATCGGAGATTTCACCACTTTTTATCATTAACATACGTGATTTCAGCTTTCATCGTGTTTATTTATTGGATCATTCAGACGTTAATCGATCGGGGGAGGATTTTTTATACACCACATGGAATTGTTGGATTTATTTCTATATTGTTGCTGTTAGTAACTGCAATAACTGGGATGAAGAGAGTTATTAGAAATCCTGAATATAAAGGGGTTCATCGTGGATTATACTTTTGGGCAGTCTTCGTTTTCTTAGTTTCCATTGTATTAGGGTTGTTGCTTTCCATAGTTTTTTTCTATTAATCCTATCATTTTCCTAATTCATAGTCATTGTCTTTTTGTATTTCCAAAACGCTAGACGTTGGTTAAGGTATGAAGAATCTGGACTAGCGTATAACTAATTTTCAATGACGAAAAAAATCCGAAATTTATCGCTGAGAGGAACATTCTTGAGATATAGCAAGTAGCTAACAAGGAAGCTCGAGAGAGCACCGTTTACTGAATTATCATTTACAACAGAAAATAATTCGTCTTTGTTTGAATAATGTTTAAAAATTTTCACCGCAACCTTATAGGGGGATAGATTCAGAGTAGCTTTTAAGGGAGGCAAATCGATACGTTTCATGATGGGTCCAAGGTTCTTTTCTTGGGAAAATAAAACAAACTGGATGGCGAAATTGGTTGAAAAATTTATTAAGCGTTTTCTACCTGGTGTTGGATTGAAAAGTAGTTTGATATTGTCGATTGAAGGACTATTCCGCAGGAATACAAGGAATTTCACAACCTCAGGTATTGTAGTGAAGCTTTGGAAGTCTAGTTCAGATTTAATAGCAGAAAGCCACCAAGACAAGAAAGTATCTTGATTAAGATTGGAAGCGACAAACCAATTCCAGTCTTTCTTGAAGAGATGTTTTTGTGAGAGGTAAGTATCGCCAATTAAACCAAAGAATTCATCTAGAATGTTTGCACTCCCAAAGTGACGTAAGAGAGCGGGAGGATATGTAAACGAGGGCCAGAGTTCGTTGTATGAATATTTAATTTTCCCATTGACTGATGACCACGTATGGTTTAACGTGTCCTTCGAGGGGTGTATATAATCGTAAATTCTTGTTGCTTTGATAATAAGACAAGAATCGAAGAGGCTACTAAGCCCAGCATCATCAGCTCGCTTTAATGTGATACGGATAGTTTCAGGAGTCGTTTCAGGGTGTCCTAAAAAGATGTTCCAAGATTTCAGGAAATCTCCAGGATTTAATGATTGGGGAGCTCTGAATATTCGTTCCTCCAAGGAAAAATACTTTTTCCCGCTGTGCCTGAACTCTTCTTTAATCACCTCTTTTGTTTGAGTGAAAAATTTGATAATCTCATCACTCTTTAGAGGGGGATTAATCGTTGCAAGATTGTGATCATCAAGAGAAACGACATCAGTAGATCCTCCACAAAAACCTGCTTTTCTGATGTGTTTGACTTCATCCACAGAGAAAGTCATCAGGTGCAAGGTGTACCACGATATTTTCTCGTAATCCTCCCTCTCTTTATTAATTTCCAGTATACGATCTGCAAGATTCATAACAAACTCATTGCTCTCAGTATTAATTTCAGAGCAAATGAAAAACAGTTTATTCAGTTGATACTTTCTAAGAAAGTTGATTTCATCTACTATAACATCTAAATCGCGGTATTGTACCTTTTTCCCTACAACCAAAGGTTCAGAGCAAAAGGAACAAAGCTTTGGACAACCCCGAGACACTTCTATGGGAACACTAAGCTCCACATCCTCCCCTACAAACCGAGAATAGAATGCCTGTCGATTCTCAATAATCTCTGCAGTATATTCTTGACGTGAAGCAGGAGGGAAAAACTTGGAAGGACCTCTCTGAAGAGTCTCTGCTTGATAATAAATGAGATTAGCAATCTGATCTAAACTTTCTTGCACTAAAACGTCTTCAAAGTGTTCAAAAAAGGCATCAGGACCTCCAATAACACCATAATCGGGTTTAAGATATTTCATTAATTTTTCGGGCATAACAGAAAAACCATATCCCCCAATAACAATCGGTATATGTATCAATTTTCGAAGTGTTTGAATTAGATGTTTTGTTGCTTCGATTGGATAATATGATAATGGTTCTTGCGATCGAGAAACGATAGGTTGGTGATAATTATAATTAGTAGGTAGTTTACTATACCTATCTACCTCCACTGTGTCTGTGTTTCTCAAGGTAATTAATATCATATCAAAAGAGGTTTTCTGCAGTAATTTCTGGAGATAAACTTCCCATTGATCTTCCGGAATCCCATACATATCGTTAGGGACAGTATGAACCCCATATCTATCTGCAATCTCTGAAACTTGCACGAACGCATAAGGATATAGCAACGCAGTTTTGAGATTGCTTGCATTAAGTAAAAGGATAGCTCTTTGAGGGCCCATGCGTTTTACCCCGAAATAGATTATTTTGATCCGAAGAAGGGGATGCCTCTTGATAAAGGTATCCTATCAATTCTTTTCCTCAATAAAACGTTAAGGAAGAATCCATAGAAGAGTCTCCTCCTAAATACAAGTTCCTAAGAAAATGGCATCTCGAATTAACAATCAAACTCGTTCCCAAATCATCACAATCTTAGTAAATCGTGTTATTATTTTCTGTAATACTGTAAAAACTGGTATTTTTCAGGATCAACCTCTTTTATTGCTTCAGCAGCACGTTTAACATCAATTTGAACAAATGGTTTGAATTGTTCACCTAATTCTTTCGGATCCTGGATTTTTTTTGTTTTAGAGTAAAAAGCTGTCCAGAGGTGGTCAGCGAATACTATGACTGCTTTTTTAGAATTAATCTTGAACAGAGGTTCATAATATTCTCTAAAGGTTCGTTCATTACAGGTATCGGTAACAGAGAGAAGCATGATTTTCCAGATATGTTCCTTGACTTGACCCGTGTCAATGTTGGTTAAAGCGCCAAATTGTGCCCTCAATTCCTTCGGATTTCTTATTTCTCTAGTAATAGAATATAATTTTGCCCACAAGGGAGCAGCGATTAATTTAACTGCATTTTTTGATTTAATCTTGAATATTGGTTCCAACCTCCTCCTGTATGCCTCCTTAGTTCCAACGTCAATTTTGGAGGAACAAAGCATGATCCAGAGTTGTTTTTCCACCTTTTCCTGATATTCTCCCATTTCATCACCAATTTGAATCTATTACAATTTCTTTTAAGAAACTATTCACAGAATTCTCTAGAAAAGCCAGTAGTGATCTTAAGTTTCTTTACTCCAAATATCAAAACTATCCGAATTGTTGAAGAACAGCTAAAACAGACCTTTTCTGATATTATTTCTACCGATACGATTACGGGGGGTGAAGCCTTTCATTTTCATGATTGGCGAGTGGATCATATCTTAGAAATGGCAAAGAGATAAAGTCAGGGGTTTCACATCTGATGCATTCAATACTTGTCCTCGATTTGTCAATGACCTAAAGTAACATTAGGCTCATTGTGAAGGTACCCCAGATAGAATAATATTTTTCAATCCTTTTAATAAGGGATTCATTAGTAAGATGAAAGATCGCCTATAATTTTAAAAGATGAGAAAAGATGGTATTTGAGAAAATTGTGTTAAATGGTCTATTTTACACAACATTTGGTACTCTCTATCTATTGATTTTTATGGTTACTTTCGACCCTCGAATATGGGGATATCAGGATTATCCAAAGAAAATAAAGGAAAAAGTTCCCCCACAAACTCGAAGAGAAAGGGCTATCGCGGGTTTCGTTGGTATGCCCTGGTTTGTTTTCATTTTCGCTTATCCTTTGATTTCTACTGCTTACATGGAAACAGAGCTTGGTGGTGAGATTCCGTTCGAAATAGCGTTCTTTAACATGTTTTTCATGGTTTTTTTGTTTTTTCTGGTTGATTTAGTGATTCTAGATTGGTTAATCATCAGTAAAATTACGCCTAAGTTTGTAATCATTGACGGTACAGCTCCAGAAGATTATAAGGATTTTTCTCATCATTATAAAGGTCATCTTCTTGCCTCTATTCCGCTAATCTTGATTAGTGTAGTATTTTCTGCAATTATTGTATTTCTTTAATGACGCGACTTCTGACGTGAACGTTGTCTACTTTTGTCATAACATTCTTCAATCCTTTTATGACGTAACCAACATTGATTCCTTGAGGACAGCGCGTACTACAAAGAGAACAGGTTCTGCAGTACCAAATCTGCTGTTCAACAAGAGTCTGTCTATTAAATTCACCAAGAAGAAGTTTTTTCATTATTCTTCTAGGATTAAAGTTCGAAGAATGTCTAAAGATAGGACACTTACCCGCACAGGCACCACATTGATA
>JAEOTQ010000107.1 GCA_016839785.1 Candidatus Hodarchaeota archaeon
TCACAAATCCTGTTATTCATAATTATGATATTGAGATTGAAGAAAAATAATATTGGGGAGTGCAAGTGGATTTAGACAGTTTATTCAAAGATAAGAAAATCTCTTTCAATATTCATGAAATAGATCTATTTTCAGCATCTGATAGACAATTACATGAAATTAGTGATAGGATGGGTTTAGCTCTCTCTATAGTAGAAATGAAACGTATTAAAGATTATTTTCAATCAAAGAACAGAAATCCTAATGATATTGAGTTGCAAGCACTTGGTCAAGCTTGGTCAGAGCATTGTTGTTATAAATCTTCCAAAGTTCCCTTAAAGAAACACATATATGGAATTGAAGAAGATAGAATAGTTGCTCGCGAGGATGCGGGAGTTATTGAATTTGATAAAGATCATTATTATTGTGCTGCGTTAGAATCGCACAACCACCCGTCTGCAATTGAACCTTATGGTGGTGCTGCTACCGGCATCGGAGGTATAGTTAGAGATATTGTTTGTATGGGTGCACAACCAATTGCATTTATTGATCCACTATTTTTTGGGCCGTTGAATTACCCATTTGAAAAACTTTCAAAAGGAGTAAAACACCCTGTATATTTATTCAAAGGAGTTGTAGATGGTATACGCGATTATGGAAACCGTATTGGCATTCCAACACTATCCGGTCAAGTATATTTTCATGAGGGATACACTGGTAACTGTCTCGTCAACGTTGGATGCATTGGTGTCATGAAGAAAAACGAGCTCATACATAGTAGAGCTAAAGCCCAAGGTAATGTATACATTTATGTTGGAGGAAAAACTGGGAGGGATGGCATTCATGGTGTAACCTTTGCATCAGCTGAATTAACTGATGAGAGTGAGGAAAGCAGCAGATCAGCTGTGCAGGTTGGCGATCCGATCACCAAAGAGCCTGTAATACATGCGACACTTGAATGTAATAAAAAAGGACTACTAGAAGGTTTAAAAGATTTTGGTGGCGGAGGCCTTTCATGTGTTTGTGGAGAACTTGCCTATTCTGCAGGTCTTGGTGCTGAAATTCATCTTGATAACGTTCCTTTAAAGGAAGAAGGTCTTCAACCATGGGAAATATGGATTTCGGAAAGCCAAGAGCGCATGATGTTTCTAGTAAAACCCAAAAATGTAGAAAAGGTACTTCATATTTGTAAACAATGGGATGTAACCGCTGTTACAATAGGAAAGGTCATCGAAGATCAGATTATCAGAGTTTCTTATCATGGCGAAAAGATTCTTGAGATGGATTTGGAGTTTCTTACAGGAGGTCCAGTTTATGATTCAAGTATCAGACCTTACGATCTTCCTAAAATTAAAGAAGATGAAAAGAGTTTTGCAATACCTGATCTTAATTTAATCTTGAAGAAGTTATTATCTTCAACCAATATTGCCTCAAAAGATTGGGTTATTCGTCAGTATGATCATGAGGTTCGAGGAAATACAGTAATTAAACCTCTTCAAGGAAAACTTGGTGTGGAATCTCATGGTGATGCAGCTGTTATTAAGCCATTAGAAAGTTCATTCAGAGGGCTAGCAGTTACAGCCAATGTTAATCCTCGTTTCATGGAGCGAGATCCATATTGGGGGGCATGTTCCGCTGTTGATGAGGCTTGTCGTAATCTCGTAGCTGTTGGTGCCCGACCTGATTCGCTTCTTGATTGTCTTAATTTTGGGAATCCAGAAAAACCCAAACGAATGGGTGAGTTTTATGAAGCGTGTCGAGGACTAGGCGATATGGCAAGAGAACTTAGGTTACCATTTGTTTCGGGAAATGTTAGTTTCTACAATGAGTCAATAAAAACTGCTGTACCCCCAACACCTGAGCTTGTAGGCATAGGAATTGTAGATGACATTAGAAAATGTGTGACTTCTGATTTCAAGGAAGACGGAAATCCAATATATATTGTAGGAAAACAAACTGAGAAGGAAATGGGCGGTTCTGAATATTACAAGGTTTTAGGAATGGAAGGAGGAGTTGTACCGAAAACAGAAGCGAAACTCCTTAAAAATTATATGAACGCTCTTCAATCATCAATGGAGAAAGGATTTGTTGCTTCTTGTCATGATATCAGTGAAGGTGGGATTGGAGTTAGTCTATCAGAAATGATAATTGGTGGGGATATTGGGGCTTTAGTAGATATTTCCAAGATTAGTAATGATTTACGTACAGATTTTAAGCTCTTTTCAGAATCAAATACTAGATGGATTGTTGAAGTAAAAAATGAAAGGCAAAAAGACTTTGAAAAACTTCAATCTAAGCAACTAAATCCATTCTGTTTAATTGGAGTAACAAAAGGTAAAAAACTTGTAATAGCGGACCATAATAAAACTTACATAGATATTGAAATCGATATTATACGAAAACACTGGGAAAATCCAATTTGGGACATCATGGGTTAATTTAACATAAAGTAATCCTACTCTCTCTTTTTTCATAGCAAACTACTAAAACAAAGAGTATATTTCCCTCCTGTTAACGGGCCAGTGGTCTAGTGGTTATGACGTCGCGCTTACAACGCGGAGATCGCCTGTTCAATTCCGGCCTGGCCCATGCTATTTACTATCATGGCATATTGTTTACTATAATTATATCAGTATAAACCCTGTTTTTCTCGTTTCAACTTCTCAAGAGATGATTATTCATCCTTGTTTACTCTTGGGGTGTGGTTATGGTACCCTTGTTAGTATTTGTGGTTCTGATACACCTTCATATAATATCGTAAGACGTTCATCGTTGTTAGAAAACTCATAAGTTCCACATTGTGTTGTTCCTTCAGTCGTTATACACAATTGTTCAGAGGTTAGTGAATAAGTACTCCACTTCGTCAAAGATATTTCTTCCCCATTAACCCTTTCACCATGAACTAAAACAGACCCGTTGTCATAAAATGTATATGTTAAGGTTACTGAAAAATCATCTTCTATCACGTCAATTTTCCAGCTCCCAAGTAATTTAGCTTCTAGGTTAGAGGTTTCATTACATCCACTCAATCCAACGCAGATTAGCAGAACAGCTATTGTAAGTGCCATTAGATATTTGTTCATTTTATCTCTTTCTCCTATGCGTTTGATTCTTTTTGATCCTGGCAGGCATTTTTGGTTTCCTTATTCGCTTTTTGGCTTTCCTTTTAGTTTTTTCTTCCTCAGGAATATCTGAATCCATTCTTAAATTAATCAATCGTCTTCGACTCTTTTTCCCTTTTTTTCTTACCATTATTTCTCACTTTAATCTAGCAAAAGATAGCTATTCATTCATTCTCCATATATTATAGCAGTTGGGGCATAGAGTTTGATCGCTTTTATTCCATTAATACAGTTATCTTTTGTTGAATATCCTTGGCTTTGTGCAACTATTTCTCCGTTAGGTGCAACTAAGTGAAAGTACCAAAGCCCATCTTTTTCTGATTTCCAAAATTCAAATTTCTCAACCATATTTAGTACATCCTAACTACAATTTCAAAACAAATAATCATTTATAAACCCTGTTTTTCTCGTTGAAAATACAAAAAAAGAGAAGAAAGGTTTTAGTGAGTTGATCTGACTGTCAAAAACCAAGATGGGCCAAAAATGGCATTTTCTTGAACAAAATCCCTCCTGTTGGCCTATATAACTTCGGCCTGGCCCATTAATCCTAACGGATTATTAAATCACATTTTCAATTGGAGTTCTCCTCAGAACAACTACAAACCATAGCTAACGTTGAATTTAATTTACTATCGAGTTGCTCTATTCTCAAAAGAATATCATCAGATACTTCCTCAGGTTTTCTTATTAATAATCCATCCCAATCTTTATGAAATACATCTGAAATCTTACAACATCCTTCTAGATCTAATGTTGTATCTTTGAGTTTTTCAGCTTCATGTTCCCAGTGAGTCATAAATTTTTCAAATTCGTTATTCCAATTCCATCTTGATTCTGGCTCAAAAATCATGTTATTCCTACATAATATATATCCTTCAACTAGATAAAAATTTTGCATAATTCAAAATTCTTCTAAGATATTCAACTAA
>JAEOTQ010000108.1 GCA_016839785.1 Candidatus Hodarchaeota archaeon
CGGAAAGGAACTTGGAAAGATGCTTGTCGTAGAGAAGGACGTAGAAAATTGACTATCAAGAAGGTATAGAAATAAAGAAAAAATAGTTAGTAGAGACAGTCAACTCTTACTCTACTTCAAAGAATTTGTCGTGAACTGCACCGCAAATAGGACAGACTTCAGGAGCCTCACCTTCAACGGTGTATCCACAGACTTCACAAACAAACATCTTGACTGCATCTAAGTCTTTTCCTGCCTCTGCAGCTTTTAAGGCTTTAGAGTACAGTTCATGATGTACTTTTTCAACTTGATTGGCTAAGTCAAAACTTCGCTCGGCACGTTTATTGCCTTCTTTCTTCGCCTCTTCAAGAAATTCAGGATACATTGCTGTGAATTCATAATGTTCGCCTGACATTGCGTCCTTAACATTTTCCACTGTGGATTTGACACCACCTACCGTACGAAAATGTGCATGCGCATGAATAGTTTCAGCAGCTGCAGCCGCTCGAAAAACTCGTCCGATTTGGGGAAGTCCATCTTTGTCTGCTTGTTTAGCATAAGCTAAATACTTACGATTGGCTTGGCTCTCGCCCGTGAAAGCTATCATAAGGTTTTTTTCACTATTACCCATGACTATCAACTCCTATTAGTGAATGGACAAGGCTGATAAGGGGGGTATAAATCTTATGGTTCGTCTGTCAATCTTGTTAATTCGAAGACAGGAGATGCTTTAAATAGAGGATTCGACGATTATCGTAGAAGTTTTTTGAATTCTTAACGCAAAAAGTAATTCTACCATATCGTTGAGGAAAAAATATATTATAGGTGAGAATAATAGAAGAGTCTATTAAGAATAAGTAGAATTTGGAAGGATATTCTTTGAGTGTAAAAGAATTTGATGTTTTAATTGTCGGTGGAGGACTGAGTGGGTTACGTGCAGGGTTAGAGCTTTCTAAAAAGTGGAAAGTAGCACTGGTAAGTAAAGTGGTACCAATACGCTCACATTCAGGAGCCGCACAAGGAGGTATTAATGCTGCTCTGGGTAATCATCCCGAGGGAAAGGAGGATACCCCTGAAAAGCACGCATTTGACACAATCAAGGGTAGTGATTATCTTGCGGATCAAGATGTTGTTATGTTCATGACAAAAGAGGCACCCAAAATAGTGGTGGAATTTGAAAGCATGGGTGCCCCTTTTTCACGGTTCGAGAATGGAAAAATTGCACAGCGACCATTCGGTGGGGCAGGGTCACCTAGAACCTGTTATGCTGCAGATCGAACTGGACACGCATTACTCCACACGCTATATGAACAGTGTATTCGCCAAGGAGTCGATTTCTATGACGAATTTTTCTTGATTGATCTGATTTCTGTGTATAACACAGTGACTGGTGCACTTACTCTCGATTTAACAACTGGAGAGTTGGTTACATTCCGTACTCCGTATGTCATACTAGCCACAGGTGGATTTGGACGAATTTTTACTGCAAGTACTAATGCAATTATTTGTACTGGTGATGGTGTAGGTGCTGCATTTCGAGTGGGTGTCCCCATGCAGGATTGTGAATTTATCCAGTTTCATCCCACTTGTCTGTATGGTTCAGGAATTTTAATGAGCGAAGGGGCTCGTGGAGAAGGAGGATTACTCTTTAACAACAAAAAGGAGCGTTTTATGTTAAAAATCGCACCAGAAGCCAAGGAATTAGCACCCCGCGATATTATCGCACGGGCGATAACCACTGAAATTAATGAGGGACGCGGATTTGAAGATGCGTATGTTCATTTAGACTTAACTCATCTTGGAGCAGAACGTATAAAAGAACGATTACCGGGAATTCGTGACATTGCCATTGATTTTGCTGGTGTAGATTCCATAGAAAAACCTATTCCTGTACATGCAGGTCATCATTATAGTATGGGTGGAATTGGGACTAAATTTGATGGTGATTATTGCGAAACCTCCCTCGATGGTTTATGGGCTGTTGGTGAGAATGCGGCAGTCTCTGTTCATGGTGCCAATCGGTTAGGAGGAAATAGTTTACTTGAAACGGCAGTGTTTGGAAGGTATATAGGAAGAAAAATGTTGGAAAGAGGTTTACCATCTCGCCCATCTTTAGATAAGATTATTGCAGCCGAAAAAGCCACTCTGGATAATATTGAAGGATTATTTAAGCGATGGGAGAGTAATTCTGGTAAAAAGGCGGTAGAAATCCGTGAAGCGATGGGGGAAACTCTAAGTCGTAATGTGTTTGTGTTTCGGAAAGAGTCGGAGTTACAACAAGCTGTCAACGATATGAAAAATTTTCAGAAAGACTTTGAGAATGTGTCCCTGACAAATATCTCTTCTCCCGCCGCTAGGAAGTTTAACTACGGATTAGTGCGAACCTTGGAGCTAAGAAATATGATTGACATAGCAGAAGTAACCGCGTTTGCCTCACTATGGAGAAAAGAAAGTCGTGGAGCACATTACCGTACAGATTATCCAACACGTAAGGACGAAGATTATCTGGTCCATTCAATGGTTATCAGAAATAATTCAGGTGATCTTGAAATGCATACGAAACCAGTCAAACTGGGAATATTTGAACCTAAACCGAGGGAATACTAAAGGTGAAGAAAATGGTAGAAAAACAGAAATTTTTGGTTTATAGAAAAAACCCTGGAGAAACCCCCCGTTATGAACGATACACTGTTCCATTAAAACCTGGAATGAGTGTATTAGAGGCATTATTTTACATACAAGATCATTTAGATTCTAGCTTTGCTTTTCGTTATGCCTGTCGTGGAGCGATCTGTGGTTCATGTGGTATCACCATTGATAAATTCCCCCAATTGGCGTGTAGGACACAAGTTACTGCTGTTAAGTCAACAAAGAAACCTCTCAAACTTCCTGAGCTAACTTTTGGAGAGGTACCGAATGATTGGAATCAAGAAACGGAAATTCTTATTGAACCTTTACCCAACATGGAACCAATTAAAGATCTAGTAGTGGAAATGGAACCTTTTTGGAAATTTTATGAGGAAGTTAAACCTTATTTTGTACGGGAGTACATTGATGTTCAACCTGAATCATTACAATCCTTTGAAGATGCACGATCTATCGAACATCTTGTATACTGTATTTTATGTGGGATATGCTGGACTTGCCCTGTAAATGCCACTAATTCCAATTATCTCGGACCTACAGCGCTAGCCAAAGCATATCGTTTTATGGCTGATACTCGTGTAGATGACTCTCATCGAAGCGTAATTGCTGGTCGAGTCTCGAAAGAGGATGGGGTACCTGCCTGTGAAAAACACTTTGTATGTAACCGAGTTTGCCCCAAAGGAGTCAAACCTGGAACAGCAATTCAAAACACTCGGAAAGAATATTTGACCCCATGAATTTACTGCCTATAGGTTCGATCTTTCTATGATAAAAAGATGAGGAAAAGTAATGACGACCTTTCGTGTTGAAAAGGACAGTTTAGGAGAAGTTAAAGTTCCCGCAGAAAGCTATTGGGGAGCCCAAACTCAGCGTTCTATCGAGAATTTTCCTTTTGAATCTTCAGCTCACCTTCGCTTTCCCCGGGAATTTATTCGGGCATTGGGAATTGTTAAGAAGGCATGTGCAGAAGTAAATGGGGACCTCGGTTTATTGTCTCTTGAAATTGCTCAAGCTATAAGTAAAGCGGCCCAAGAAGTAATTAATGGGAAATTTGCTAACCAATTTCCCCTACTAATCTGGCAAACTGGATCTGGCACTCAAACAAATATGAATATGAATGAAGTACTTGCAAATCGTGCCAATGAGATCCTCGGAGGTAAACTAGGATCATATGCTCCTATTCACCCCAATGATCATGTTAATAGGTCTCAATCTTCAAATGATGTGATTCCTACTGCCATGCATGTATCTGCAGTTTCATCAATCTTTCATTCTCTTCTTCCTTCCCTAAAAATTCTGAAAAATACTCTCAAAGAAAAGGAGGACAAGTATGCAGATATTATTAAGACAGGAAGGACGCATCTCCAAGATGCAACCCCGATATCTTATGGACAGGTCTTCTCTGGGTATGTTACTCAGATCGCTAAGGGTATAAAACGAGTTGAAAAATCTCTTTCCAATCTATATGAACTAGCGCTGGGAGGAACAGCTGTCGGTACTGGACTAAATACACACCCTGAATTTGCTGAGAGCACTGCGCACATTATATCGAAAAATACGAATATCGCGTTTATTACCGGTCACAATAAGTTTGAAGGTATAGCTGCCCATGACGCGATTGTAGAAATGAGTGGTACACTGCGTGTAATTGCCGTGAGTATGATGAAAATTGCCAATGACATACGTTGGTTAGGGTCTGGCCCTAGAAATGGTTTAGGAGAACTTATATTACCAATGAATGAACCTGGATCATCTATTATGCCTGGAAAGATCAATCCTACTCAAGTTGAATCTGTTACTCAAGTTGTCGCCCAAATCATTGGAAACGATGTAGCCATTGGCTTTGCTGGTTCCCAAGGCAATTTTGAGCTCAATGTGTTTAAACCCATCATGATCTACAATCTATTGCAATCAATCCAATTGTTAGCTGATGTTTCACGAAATTTTGCTCAAAAATGCATTGCAGGTCTTACTGTAGATACAGCAAGAGTCAAAAGCGATTTGGAACAAAATCTAATGCTAGTGACTAGTCTCACTCCCTTAATTGGCTATGAAAAAGCAGCTGCAGTGGCCCATGAAGCGTATAGCACCCAAAAGACATTAAAAGAAGTTCTGCTTGCCCAAAAGCTTCTATCCGAGTCAGAAATCGATAAAGCCCTCGATCCTTCGAAGATGATTTCACCAAGGAAGTGACTCAATCACAAATATTGATCACATCGTAGATCTTTCTTCTAAAAGGGTTTTCAATCCATTGAGGACGACATCCCAACTTTCCGATGTATGATTGAATTGCTCTTCTTTTTGGAACTCACCTTGTGAAACATGTAACTGGGTTCCAACCTCCGTTTTACTTAACTGGTATATCACTTGTGTATGCCTAGAGACATCATCCTCAAATTCAGGTGCAAAACATGTATATTCCAAGAGTTCTCCTTTTTTAATTCTTACAATTAGTCCTTTAACTGGAATGACTTCTTTCCCCTCTGAAATCATTTTAAATATTATGGGATCGCCAGTATTCCAGTCGGAAATTGCTTCACAGTTGAGAAAATACTGCTTGGTAATTTTGGGATCGGTCAGTGCATTCCAAACCGTTGAAATATCAGCTTTAATAGTAATATCTTTTTCTACAGTTAATTCTTTACTCAACTTGCCCACTTCGTGTAAATAAATCGGTTTAGAGGTATTTTCACTCAGTTTACTAATAAATTTATTATCTGTTTGACGTAGACTTTGATGGAAAAATGACTGAACTGGAAAAAGGCAAAAGGTCCCTAGTTTCCTTTTACCTAGTCTGATTTCTCATTGGTAATTGTAAACATTTTTCACATATGAAAATAATATAATGTTAATCGGGTCGTGTTTGTTGAATTGCTGAAGGTGCTTTATTCGAGTGGAAGACGGATAATCATTACGGCAAGTTTGGTTCTTGTGGTAAGCCTGCTTCTTAGTATGATTCTTATTCAGGCGTGGTTTGATTCTGAGGTCAAAAAACAGCTGAATGCCACAGAAACAAGCATTAATTCCATAGAAGTCTTAGATATTAGCTATACAACAAAAAGCGCCAATTTGACCATTAATGCATCCGTTTCCAATCCGCATGATATTGAAATAACGGTTGCAGAAACCAATTTCTCAATTGAATATCACGGAACGCGTATGGGAGTTGTCCGCATGCCCAAAATCATTTTGGAATCGAATTTGGTCTCACTAGTGTTTAATACAACCTTCATTCTTGGAGGGATTTTACCGATTACTTATTCTTACTTTGCAATAGATCTTTTTGCCGATGGAGAAGTATCAGTTAATATCACTGGCAGCTTGACCTTAAGCGCACCAGCATTATTTTTCACGGTTTACTCAACTACGAGTATTAACACGGAAATCGTGCTAACAACGGATCTTATTTTGTATTCAAGGATGATTTAATTTCCAAAAACGCCTTTACTCAAATATTTCTGTCCTGAATCGGGAAAAACTGTAATAATAGAACCTTTTGCACTTGGTTCACTTTCTAGCCAAGTTAAAATACCGTGTAATTCCGCGCCTGAACTAGGACCAACAAGTCATGAAGATTCCGATGCAATTCGACGAGTCATATTATTAGCATCTCTTTCCGTTATTTGAAAAATACCATCTAGCTCCTCACGTTGGAGAATCCCAGGTTTTTCTTTAACCATCAATGTGTTTTTCAACCCAGGAATAGTACTAGTATTAGTGGGTTCAACTCCATAGACTTTGAGATTAAGATTTTGCTCTTTTAAGAATCTACTGATCCCAATGATTGTACCCCCTGTTCCTAAACCTGCGAATAAGTAATCAACATTACCATGTGATTGTGCCCATATTTCCGGGCCAGTTGTACAATAATGGGTTTTCCAATTCGTGTCATTATTGAATTGATCTAG
This sequence comes from Candidatus Hodarchaeota archaeon, assembly GCA_016839785.1. GTDB lineage: Archaea > Asgardarchaeota > Heimdallarchaeia > Hodarchaeales > Hodarchaeaceae > Hodarchaeum. The sequence goes on from JAEOTQ010000108.1 coordinate 6,534, forward strand.
CATTACATACTCCTTGGAGAATTTCTGGGCCATCTCACGAGCTTTTCGGATTGCCCCATCCATACCCTCTTCTCCTGGAGTTGAGATAATCCTTGCACGATAGGAACGTAGGATATCTAACCGTTCTTGACTCATCGAGTCAGGAATGACAAGGGTAATATCAATACCTAGAAGTCTGCCTACCCAAGCTAATCCAATTCCAGTATTGCCTGAAGTTGGTTCAATTACACATCTTCCATTCAGTTTTCCTGAAGATTTCAATTCTTCAAGCATATAAAGGGCAATACGATCTTTAACCGACCCTCCGAAGTTGAACATTTCTAGTTTTGCAAAGACCCGTACATTTGGAAATACTGCTAATTCTGATAAATTCACCAGTTCAATAAGAGGGGTATTGCCAACATAATGAAATGCAGGAGGATGCATATGCTTCTCTAAAGTATAATGTGGAGGAGAATAACTCTCAACAAAAATAGTCACCTTTCACCATTCTAACCTCAATGAAGACGTTTCACTGGTACTTCATTAAATACATGATTCGGAATCCGTAAAAGTGAAAATGTGTTATTACAATGTAGTTACAGAAAGGATATACCAGTATTCATAATTCTTCTTCCGTTTGTCTATTATGCTTAATTTTCTTACGAGATACATCTCGTAGCAGTAATATGCGAACGATAGCATATAACTTGAGATTGAGGCTAAAACTTTAATACGAACAAATTAACATCTCATGAAGCATTATTGACAACTATTTTCGTTGGGAAGTGACTAGGATTTCAGAGGATATTACCGAATTGAGTGAAGTCGATGTAAAACAAAGACGATTAAAATTACGAATACTAGGTTTAGGATTAATATTTATCTTCATTGCTTTCTTATTGTTACAATTTTTTGTTCAAATGCGTTATCCTCCCGAGTTAAAACTTCCTATAGAGTTGCAACCAGAGTGGACGAGTGATGTAAATCGTGTCAAAACGATGCAATTTGTTGGAGATGTTGGAATAGTTATTGGGTGGATTATTCTTATTATTGGTGCACTGCTGGTTATTTATGGTTTCATTAATACGCTACTAGACCCACATTTAAGGGTACCTCGACGATTTGAACAAAATATTGTAGAAGCAATAAAATCTAATCTCTCTACGGATCGAAATTTCGTAATTTTGTTTGCAGGTTCAGTCATTTTTGGTATTATTTGGCTTTTTAATCTTTTAACCTATCCCAGCGATGGACCTCTTTATTTTTTGCGAGAACCAAATTTACAAGCCTATTATCCGACCGTCCCTGTTGAGGATCTTCCTGCGCTATCAACCTATGGAGGTTTTGCAGTGATTCAAGATACTGCAATCCTTTTATTGTTCATCTACGTAATATATGTAAGGTTACGACCTGGAAAGCAATTTGCTGAAGATTTTGTGTCATTTGCTTTAGATCGAACGGCTTTTCTTGTCCTCTTAATAAGTGTCAGTATTTTCCATGCAGTTGGTCACTTACCCTACGAGCTTTATGGTAAGGGCCAATGGGGTACAGGATTTACGGATATAAATTCATGGATTGCGTTTGATAAGATAGCTCATGGTTTAACTAGTGCCGCAATTACGATGTTAATTGTTTATATTATTACTGATCAGTTTAAAAATTATGGGGCCGAGAGTACATCAGCTAAATTGTTTGGGATTGTGGTAGCAATTGCATTTATGATTAGTTTAGGACTAGCTTGGGAAATTTTTGAATGGATAACAAACGCTCTACTTAATCTTGGTCATTTCGTCGATGAGATTTTGGATGCCCCGAAAGATCTTGTTTGGGATGCAATTGGTGCTGTTCTTGGTGCATGCTTGGCAATAATAGATATGTATCTTGAAAGATCAAAGGTTGATACAACCTCTTAAAATGGATCAATTCTTCATTTCTGGGTGGAAAATAAGTTTGAAACTAATTCGTCTTGATCTGTAGCTTGAAAAAGGCCTTTCGGAAACAGCATGTTGGTTATTATTTTTAGAAATAATGATCTGTTATTGCCCTAAGCAACTCAAAATAATCAACGTTGATCCCAGATGAAATCAGTAAGACCAGCGAATTTAAATATTCTCACACTAGTCTTTACTTATTTTCTTTGGGGATTTGCTAACTTTATTTTCGCTATCCAGATCCAACCTTTCATCATAGACATATATGGAGAAAGTGAGCAAGTAGCACAGCTTTTAGGAGCAATACTCTCTATTGGGAGTTTTTTTGCTGTAATACCGCTCTTATTTAGTTATTTGTCAGATACTCATGGAAGAAAGAAATTCATCATTTTGGGGGAGTTTTTAAGCTTTATTGGATTAATCGGTTTATCTTTGGAAAACACACATCTTGTACTAATGATAATTAGCATCATAATATTTAATGTTGGACTTGGGGTTCAAGATTCCCCTCTAAATGCACTAGTATATGAATCAACTGCGGAAAAAAATCGTGGACTAGTTTACGCTATAATATATAATTCAGGATCAATAGCAGGAATTATTTCTTCAATCTTAATAGAAAAAAATACCACAAGTGAGAATTACATAACTTTTTTTCAGATAGGGACTGTATCTTTACTGGTGATTCTTGTAGTAAATGTCTTTCTTCTATCTGATATTAAGCCAAATATCTCTAGGGTAAATTTTTCAATTAAAAACATATTTACAACCCCTATTTCTCGTTTCACTGTAATTGCTTTTGTTATAGATTCTTTTGCTTGGGGATTACCTCTTTCAATCGCAAACGGAATTTTTATCTTGCTTTTCGATGTCGATGTCGGCTTTATCGCTACATTAATTCTATATCAATCGATCTCAATTGTTCTACTCCAATATCCTGCAGGTTTCTTAGTTGATAGATTGGGTAAAATCTTCGGGCTTATTATAGGAGAAATAACAGGAATTATGTTTATCATTTGTGTCCAACTTGCACTGATGAATCCCTTTGATGCTAAGTTCTTATTGTTGGTAGGAGAGTTAATTCTAGGTTTAAGTATCGCTTTTTGGAGACCGGCCGTTACCATAAGCTTGATAGAAGTGGATCCCTCTATTCCCTCCACTAATTTCGGTATGATGTCTTTCTTTCAGCGACTTGGGTCGGTTCCCACAGCGGCGATAGGAGGGTTCCTTTTCACAATTATTGGATTTGGTCCGCTTCTCCTCGTAACATTCGTTGGGACTTTAATTGCTATGTTCTTATTTTACAGAATTAATCACCTTGAAACACTAAATAAAAGTAAATTATCAGAGATATGAGTTTCTTATGAAATCTGCCAAGCTAAATAGATAAGAATTTTGCTAAGGAGAATTAGGTGTTCGGAAGCACAATGTTTAATTAATTCTGGTATAATTGTTCCTCAGTATGGAAATTAACCAACAGAAAGTAACCACTGTTCTAGTGGAGATCTACCACTTTCTAAGAAATGATCGAATTTTTCTATTTGCTATCATCATTGTAAGCATTCTTACATTGGGGAATTTCTTCAACAAGGAATTTCTCGATTTTGAACCATTACAGTATTCTTTATTCTCTTATGATAAAATCCTACATCTACTTTCGTCAGTTATTATTCTGCGAGTACTTTATTGCCTAATCTTACGTATTGATAATACATATACAAAAGAGCATCCACGACTGATTGCTTCCTTGCTTACAATGGCACTTTATGGCTTTATCTGGGAACCGTTTGAACTCATGACTTTTTTAATTCAAGAATCAAGGTCAGACCAATTTTGGGCTGAAGTTTTTGATGTTCCATTGGATTGGGTATATGATTTGGCTGGAATTTTGTTGAGTAATTTTTTAGGTTATGATTAATTCTTTACAAGTATAGGAAGTCAAACTATTGGAAAAAAAAGCAGAAGAAAATAAGAAGAAATTCGAGAAATTCGTAGATTAAATTCGAGGTGGAAAAGATGAATAGAACAAAGAATACTGAATTTTACAAACAGCAGATTGAGCTCGAACAAGAGATAATTCAAGCTGCAGAGGCTTCTGTGAAACGAGTAAAGAATATACTTGTCAAAGAATTGATACTGGGTATAAGTCAGGACAGTAAAAAACATACGTCAATCCTAAAGGGAATAAGTGCACTTCGAGAGAAAAGTACTGAAGGGATTCGATTAATCTCGGAAGGTGAACGAGAAGAGCTGAAACAAAGTATAGAGACGCATATTGAATTGGAACAAAAAGCTATCGATACTTATCGTCTCTTGCTGGGTCAGATCACAGATATGCGTGAAAAAATGTTATTGAAGACTATTCTTAAGGATGAGCTTCGACATCATGTGTTGTTAAAATGGTTATATGACGTGATAATAAAAGACCTAACGTTAACTGAAGATGACATCTTTGATATGACCTGGAAAGATGCAATCTGGCAAGACGGGACTTGATTCCCCAAAATTCTCTACGTTATTCCAAATGAAATTGATTTGAAAATATTATTTGGTGTTTGTTTATCACCATTGGAATAATAGAAGAAGCTTATTATGAATGAAATTCGAGATGTTCTACATATTGTCCCAATAATGCGATTTGTGGTGGAATCCACAACCTGGATTTGGTTACTACTTATTGGAATAGAAACATTTGGTTTTCCCGTTATTAATTCTAAAAATCGTATGATTTTTGATTCATGGGTATTTTTAGGATTCCTTTTGCTGAGTTTATTCTTATTAAGCCAGTTTAATTTTCCAGGTGACAAAAAACCTCATGGAAAAATGGTTGCAGGTTGGCAACGTATAACTGTGGAAATATTCTCTGCTACTCTTGGAATTTTTGCAGCATGGGTAATTTTTGGAGTTTTAGGTGCCATATTTCAGACTGCTGTATCTGTACTCTCATTTATCCTTGACAGAGAGAGATGGAAATGGTTTCTGGGTTACCGTGAGGGTCCACCAAATTTTGTACTTGCGTTGGGAAATTTTCCGCAAGAAAACTCAGAGTAAAATTTGTTTACCGATGTGAACATTTTTATAATAGGGTGATTCTTGAAGAATTATTATCGTACTTAATTTCTAACTTCACCTAATAACTTGAAATTTTGTCGAACACAATTTACTACCTTGATGAGTTGACTAAGGTGGAATTGAATAATAATTTCGTCATAGAATTAGAAAATTTGACCAAATATTATGGAAAATATCGTGGTATTGAAAATTTGAGTCTTCAAATTAAAAAGGGGACAATTTATGGATTTTTAGGGCCCAACGGTGCAGGAAAGACTACCACTCTTCGTTGTTTACTTGGAATCTTACATCCGAATAGTGGGAACATTTCGGTTTTTGGAGAAAAGATAGATCGTTGGGAGGCAAATATCGATTTAAAAGAGAAAATTGGCTATTTACCAGGAGAATTCGAACTATATCGTCATTTTACCGTAAAACAAATTCTAGATTATTTTGAATCACTACGAAAGCGACCTGCAGTATTAAGAGAAAAACTTATCACAGAGTTAGATTTAGATGAGTCCAGATCAGTTTCTCAGTTGAGTAAAGGAAATAAACAGAAGGTAGGATTAGTTCAGGCTCTGATGCATAATCCAGACTTAGTAATTCTAGATGAACCAACATCAGGCCTTGACCCGCTTATTCAACATCGATTATATTTAATTCTAAAAGAGCTCAGAAAGAGTGGGAGGACGATTTTCTTCAGTAGTCATAATTTATCAGAGGTTCAGAAAATTGCAGATGAAGTCGCAATAATTAAAGATGGTTTCTTGGTTAGTCATGATCGAATCGCCGATCTGAGTTTAAAAGTTCAACAAAAATTGAATATTACAACCAAGATTCCTATCCCGGCTACTATATGTGAATCACCCCTTATTAATCGATATGATCAAATTTATAGTATGAATGGAGACCATCGTTATCAAATTTGGTTACACCGTCAGAATCAGAATCTGAGTAAAGTTTTTGGATTATTAGAAGAGTTCCAGCTTCTTGACGTGGCCCTTCCAGAGTCAAGTGTGGAGGAATACTTCATTCAGTATTATTCCGAAAATAAGGAGGAACATAGGGATGTGGATAAGTAGCTTCAAACTAATATGGCGACAAACCAAATATACTTATCTATTGCTATTGTTTATTGGGGTCGCAGGATCTTGGCTCTGTTATTTCACTTATCCAGGTGAAGAAGGAGTACGTGGATTTCTAGGTATGGAAGACACCCCTTTTATGGAAATCTTTTTTGGAGATATTCTTGATAGTTTAAATTCAGGTGATCCCGGCTTGTACCTCTATTTTGTTTTGCTCTATTTTATGGCCTATGCTGCCATTCTTTTTCCATTCATAGGATTATGGTTAGGCGGAGCAGGAATAAGTGAGGAGATCCAATCGTCAATGTCTGACATCTTTTTTGCTAGTCCCCAGAAAAAACATAATTTACTCCATCGTCACTTGATTATTCATGCTATTCTTTTGACTCTGGTGGTTAGTGTTCTTTATATTCAGATTCACATCTTCTTCGAATTAACAGGAAGCTCATTTAATTATTCCAGGATATTAAATGCTTTTGCCATCCTTTGGGTGTCTTCTATTTTCTTCTTTTCAATTTCATTTTTAATTAGTACATTAACAGTACGGAATGACATCGGTCGTGGGGTGGCTGGTCTTGTATTATTAGGTGGTTATTTAATTCAGATGTTGATCAGTTTTAATCCCTCCTTGTCTGATCTGAAATATCTTAATCCGCTATTTTATACTGAAACGACTTCTTCTTTATTACTAGGAGATCCAATTCAGAGTGAGATTATCATACCTTTAGTTATTAGTATAAGTTTTCTTGCGCTAACAGTGATTATCTTTAGAATAAGAGATCCTTTACCACTTGATCTTAATATAAAAAGAAGATTTAGGAATAAAATCGGCAATGAAAATAAATTTAAATCTGAAACAAAAGATGGAATCATTTATACTCTTTTAAAACGAATTTCTCCTATAACCGCAGAACAATGGGCCGCAGATAAATTAATATTTCTCATATTCTTTGGTCTTAGTATATTTTCGATTCTTTCAATTATTGGGGGATTTCCACAAGGAGAAGAAGGAATGAATCAGCTTGTAACCCTTTACCAAAATAATCCGATTGCGAAATCAATTATGCGCGATCATAATGATCTCATCACCTCGGATTCATTAGGTGCAATATATCCACAATTCTATGGATATTCGTGGATTTACTTCTTCTTCTTGGTTATAATTGCTGCAGGTCGTATAATAACGCGCGATCTTGATGGTAAAACTCTGGATTTAATCATGGGCTGTCCTATAAATTCCCAAAGAAAAATTTTTTATCGTGTGATAGCAATAATCTTGCAAGTAACTTTTATTGCAGCCTTTATGATAATCTCATTGATTGGGGGTGAAATCATCTTAGGAATTCAATCTAAAATCCCTGAACAGCTTCTAGCGATTCTTGTGATTTCATTTGTATACCTTAGTCTTCTTACCTGTATGATTGCAATTGGAATTGCCATTCCTAAACCGCGTTTCCGAAAACCTGTAATTTATGGCTTTGCAGGAATAACAATTATCTTCTCGATACTTCCCTATTTTAGTAAAGATCTGCTTCTCCTACAATACTTCTCCCTCTTATATTACTTAGACTTGGTAGGTTTAGTCGCCTATAGCTATTCTTTCGAATATCTTAACCATTTATTTGTTCTAGTAGGAGTATTTGCAATTTCAGTGTTGTTTATTTGGAATAGGAGCGAGAAAAGTATTCACGCATGGTAATTGTGGGAATTCTTCGCTATGACAATTCCCTAAAATAACACTACGCTTAAACATGACAATAAAATAGATAGGGTATACTATTAGTAGAGTTTATATGTAGGTATTAATATGCAAAAGCATCTCCGGACGTATAACCATCCTTCTAAGTTCTTTAAAAAACGAACTTATACATTTAGAACTTTTATCACGGATATCATAAAAACGATGAAGCATCGAGAGTATATTCGTGATGCTCATCGATCTCAGCGTATTTCAAAGCAATTTAGTGAGCATATCATGTTGGTTGTGACTGGAATTAATGGTTGTATTTACTGTGAGTGGGGGCATACCAGTTTCGCTCTTCAAGCAGGAAGTACTTTGAAGGAAGTAAAAGCATTATTATCTCAACAATTCGGTGAGTTTCCCCCTGACGAGGAATTAGCGTTAACTTTTGCCCAACATTATGCTGAATCTGCAGGACAGCCCTCTAAAGAAGCCATTCGAAGGTTACTGGAGCACTATGGTTTAGAGAAAGGACGAGATATCTTAGTGTTTTGTGAAATGATAACACTCGGGAATTTGCTGGGTAATTCGATATCTGCGTTTTTTAGCAGATTAGACGGTATTCCTCCTGAACATGGATCCTTTCTCTTTGAATTAACAGTTTTTCTGTTCGGAGGATTCCTTTTCGATCGGTATATGAATCAAGGCAGATAAAATTAAAAAAAAAGGAAAAAGGGGAAAAGAGATTATTGCCTGAAATGGTTTATGACTTTCATGGGTTCAATCGTGATTAAAAAGACTAAATATGCAATCAATTGTAACCATAAATCCAGCCCACCGAAATCTTGGAACAAATCTGGATCAGTTAGTGAATTCAAAAAGACCACAAGCATTGCTAACGTCAGTAACAAGAAAGCTATGCCAATAACAAGATCACTCTGTATTTTTTCCATTTTCACATATTTATAGAGGGCAAAAACCGCTATAACAACAGTTAATATAATGATCAACAATGGTATAAAATCAATTAATGGTAAATCTGCCATTTTATCTAGACACCTCAATTATATTCTAAAAGAGTCAGAAATGATCTGGTTTTTTTAAGAATAAATAATTTATCCCATTAACGGATGATTAATGCACTTCTCCGATGATTCCGACATGTTCATTCTTATAAATAGTAAGAGAGAATGTAGATTTATTTCAATTTCTAATGTAAGAAGAATAACAATGATGGGTAAAACAAAATGACTAATGAACCAAAGATAGAATCCGTACGAAGTGTCCTTTTGACCAAAGCGGTACAGGTTCTCGTATTAGCATTTTTAAGTATAATTCTATCTGTTTTTTTGGCATTATTATTGGGAGATGGATCTATTATCGAATCAACAATTTCTTTTATAGCAATTCTTGGATTTGTGGAAGTAGCAATAGGAGCGATATTTTCACTTGGCGTGAGTGAAGTGACATATGCATCCAGAGCTGGACTTAATCCTGTTTATGGAGAAACTATAACTAGAGATCGATTACGCTACCATACTACTCAGATATTGAATGGCATTAATTTAATTTTTGCTGGTATCCTCCTTATGCTTCTAGGGACCTTTTTGAGTTGAAATTAAGCGGAGTTTCTTCCTCAATCGAAAACCATATATAAGATATTGGTAACTATATACCCAGAGTTTGGGAACATCAACTCTAGAAGGTTACGATCTGAGTGACTGAAAAAACACGAAACGTCCTTTCAAGTGACGAAACGGCAGTATTTACCGCAATGGATGCTGGTTTAAGTCCTAAGGAAATTAGCGTGAAACTATCTAAAGAAGACGGATACATTCGCAAAACACAGTCACGAATTCGTAAAAAAATTGACAAAGAACTTAAAAGGGCTGCAAATATGCTTCGCTTGCAATTTTCTGATAATGATATTATGCGAGATCAAGGAATTCTCAAATGTTTTGACTGGGTGAATAATACCTACGTTTTTCTGGTGTTTACTCCCATGATGGGTATTCTTGCATATTATACTCACGATTGCTCAAACAATTGCGAAGATACATGTAAGGAAACACTTGATCTAATTCGTTCAGAGCGAGGAGTTCGAGTTAATGACAAGATTCGATCGTTACCAAACAAAATTCAATACGAACATGTCTTTGAGGCAATACGTAAGCAAAAGGGTTAAAACATGACAATTCAGACTCAAATAACGTTAATTAAAGGAGATGGAACTTATCCTCCTCCCAAAACGCGTCGGATCTATCCTACCAACTCACTTCTTTGGAAGTACTATCTAAAGAGTTTCATAATATGGTCTGCAGCCATGGGAGCGATAATCCTGATAATTATGTTTTTTAACTTCGTGGCTGATTTTGACAATGAATTTGTTTTCTTTCGTGATCCAGAATTTCAGTTACTCATCTTAACTGTTGCATTTGTTTGTTCATTGATTGTCATGCCTGTTGTTTTAGTATTATTAACTCTATACGTCCGAAATATGGAATTCATTGTTCATGGGGATGAAGTTATTGTAAAAAAAGGAATTATCAATAAGACCGTAAAATATTGCCCATTTAGAACAATTACCAATATTTCTACTCATGTGGGAGTATTTGATAGACTTTTCAAGATTGGCTGTATAAATATTCAAACAGCAGGGAGTGGTGGAATGACAGGAGCTCCTGAAGAAAAGCTAGAAGGATTGAAAGTATATTCTGAGATAAGAGAATATATTGTTCTCCAACTACGATATTTTACTCATACTCCCACAGTCTTACCTAAGCATGATTTAGATGAACCCAAGGGCCTGTTTCAAAAGAATATATTAACAGAATTGAAAGAAATAAAGAAAGAATTTACAAAAATAAAGAGAAGTGACATAAATGAATGAAAAAGGATATGGATTAGAGAGGGTGTTTAAACCCCGGACGAATTTTTTATACAAGCAGTTTTTGTATATAATATCGGTTTTTGTTGTAGTTACTGTATCGATCTATGGTTTAATAGGATTAATTACATTTTTTTCCTCAATGGATATCGATCCAGAAGCAGATCAATTCACAAATTGGATTACGACGAATTCTGCAGCTCTAAATACATGGTATTTAGTGATTTGTGGAATAATCATGATTGTTCTTGCGATCATAGCTGTCTATTATGTTCGAGGAATCGAATACTACATTGGTGATCGGGAAGTTGTTGTGAAAAAAGGAATCATCAATAAGATGGAAAAGCATGTGCCGTTTAGAACAATAACCAACATCAGTTCAAGATATGGGATCTACGATCGTATTTTTGGGATTGGTACAGTTCAAATTGAAACTGCAGGGAGGAGTGGCAGTCAAATGGGACCCGAAGAAAAAATAGAAGGGATTGATAATTACTTTGAAGTCCGTGATCAAATCTTAGAGGTTCTTCGACTTTTTAGACATCAATATGCTACTGGTACAGAGTCCCCTGAATCTCTTGATAGTAAAGAACCAGCTAGCTTTGAAAAGCAATTACTGAAGGAATTACAAGATATCAAGGAGATTTTGAGGAAATAATTTTCCTCCATTTTTTTTCTAATTTTCCGTGAAATAATTCCTTATATAACTACTCTGGAAACTCTTTATCAATTAAAATTCAACGCCACGTGTGTCGTGAAGGTGATAACAGCTTGGACATGCTACAAATTAATAATTTAACAAAAAAATTTGGAAAAAGTAATGTAGCTCTTGATAACCTTAGTCTGAATATAAGGAAAGGGGAAGTATTCGGCTTATTGGGTCCTAATGGGGCAGGCAAGACTACATTAATTCGTTTATTGATTGGTTTGATTAAACCAACTTCTGGTACAGCTCAGATCAGTTATAATGGTGAATATTATGATATTCACCGAGATATCATGAAAATCCGCGAGAGGGCGAGTATGTTACCTCAAGAGGCGGAGGTTTATGAAAATTTGACTGCAAGAGAAAACATTCTCTATTACGGCCAAATCTACGGGAATATGACAAATGAAGAAGTAGAAAAACGAACCGAGGAATTAATAGATATGATCGGTTTGCGAGGCCGTGAAAATGATGTTACGAAAGAATTTTCAGGGGGAATGAAGCGGAAAGTTTTGGTAGCACGCGCCTTAGTCATGGATCCTGATCTCGTTTTTTTGGACGAACCTACAACAGGGATAGATATTCTAGGAGCGAGGACTGTTCGGAATGTCATTAAAAAGCTTTCTAAGGAATTACATAAAACAATTATCCTAACTACTCACGATTTATCTGAAGTGGGTGAATTATGTGATCGTGTAGGGATTTTAGTCAAAGGAAGGTTGGCAGCTGTAGGAACTCCAGATGAATTAGAAGAAAAATTCCAGAAAGCTGGGATTGAGGATGTTTTTATCGGTTTAACAACTGGTGAAGGTGTTATTGAGGAGGATTTCTTGTCAAAGGGTAAGAAACAAACTCTCTTTTCTCGAATTTTAAAACGACGGTGATAATCATGAGTGTAGTAAAACAAACATTAGCATTAATGAAACAAGAACTCAGATCTGCCAGTAGAACTCGTTATATAGTAATTAGTTTTGTTTTGATGCCTTTACTTATGTGGGGGCTTCAAGGAGGGGTACAAATGCTTGTAGGGTTATCTCTCACTTCTACACAAGAAGGTGAAGTGATTTATGTGGCAAATTTCGATGAAGGCAATACCACTGATAATCTTGGAGATCTATTTGTTCAGTACTTAAAACTCGCTAGTACAGATATTAATACGACATATATTTATGATAAATATACCATCAACGATACTCGATATGATTCTACTACCTATGAGGAACTGCATTCAATGCTAAACAGTACAGAAGAAAAGAGATCGTTAGACTATCCCCTTTTAATAATTCCGGAGAATTTTACAGCAGTTTACAATGCGTTTGATTTTGCAACAAATCGAAATATGTCTACTGTGGAACTCTATACCCTCCCTGGGGGAATTATTGGTTCAGATCTTCTCCAAGCTGGAATTTGGGAAGTTCTTCAGTGGGATCCTTTTACACTTGTAGATATCAACAAGGTTTCAACTCTTAATTCGGAGGTAATTGTTTTTCCTGGTGAAGAATCTGCAGCGTCTGGGTTTGGTGTTGGATTTATTGGATTTATTTCTGTAATTATCGCCGTAATGGCACCTGCTCCCTTCGTATCAACAAGTTTTGCTGGCGAACGTGAGAAGAAAACTATGGAATCTTTGTTAGCACTCCCAATTTCTCGTTTTAATATTCTATTAGGAAAACTACTTGCAGGTATGGTCTTGGTTAGTATTTTTGCGATAATGAATATGGTTGGATTACTTGGTTTCTCATTTATAATCGGTTTGGCCGATACTGGAGGAGGGGAGTTTAGTACAGCTGAACTATATTCTATTGATCCAAGTTTAATCATGCTAGCTCTAATAGGACTCACAATGTTTCTGTCAGCGTTTGTCTCCATAGGTATTGGAATTTCCATAGCGTCTTTAACAAAAGATGTCCGAAGTGCAGAATCTTTGTATTC
>JAEOTQ010000011.1 GCA_016839785.1 Candidatus Hodarchaeota archaeon
ATGCAAGCGAAGTGGATTTGTCTTTTCGAGGTGCGTTTCGTGCTTAGATGCATTCAGCACTTATCGCTTGGCGCGTGGCGGCCGGGCGGTACCCTTCCGGATAACCCGTAGACTAGAGGCGCCGACACCCCGTTCCTCTCGTACTGAGAGCGTCTTCCTCTCACGAATCCAACACGTCATTTAAAAGAGCTCTCATAAGGATTTCTTGTCTTCCTGAACTAGAAATGTCTCCTAATGATTAGTAGTTTGACACCGTTGATTTTGTTGAATCACATTTTTAGGATATGAGGCGTTTTCCATTGGAGAGAATTTTCATCGAACCATGAAATTTTAAGAGTTAGAGGGATATGGTTAAGAATAATAGGCATTACTTCCCATTTAAGGTCAGTTCTCAACCATTCAGAAATTTTAGAAGTTAAATAGGCCCATATATGGATATTTGTCTTTGTGAAATAAATGTGTGTATAGGGTAACCATTCTAATAATCGCAAGAGTTGATTAAGAGGTATCAGCGGGAGTTTAATCCAGTATTGATCAGGTGAAAAATTCAATATCAAGCGTTGACAAAAAAATCCAACGTTAACAACTTGAAAACGGTGTAGCTCCTTGATTACAGAGAATTCTTGCTTAGAAAACTGTTTCTTAACCCGTCTAGTAGTTGAACCGAATGGAAGTTCTTTATATGAATAGAAACCTCGGTTTTTACAAAAAATATTGATTATTTGGATAGGATCAGGATATTTCAGATAGTTCCAGAGAGAACTGAATCCAGGTGAAAAATAGAAAGGATTTAATAGCACATTACGTCTTCTTTTGGGTTTCATAGTCTTTAGAGGTTCTAATGAACGCCGTATTTTTGTTGAGAACTCCAGCCAACCTTTTTCTGCTCTATAAAGAGCGAATGAAGCACTCATACGGATGTTGATGAGTTGAGATAATTCGTGTAAAATTACTTTTCTTTGATTTTTAAAATTCTGGAGATATGTATGAAGATAATGTACTAATGGTGTTGGAACATACAATATTCCAATAAAAGTATTAGGAAAGTCATTGATTCTAAATACATCGCTAATACATAGAATATAATTAGTGGAATCCTGAAAATTTATAATTTCTGGCAAGGAAGTTGATTCACTTAGCTGGAAATGAAATACAAACGGCTCTAATCCAAATGCAGGTGGATAAAAATTGAAAAACCACAAAGCTTCCATTGATGCGAAATAAGAATTCAGTTTCTTTGAGAATTGAGAACTTGAAGTGTCAGCAATCGTAGTTTTTATAAGGTTGTGATTTAATCCTCCAAGATTTTTTTCTTCAATGAGAACATAAACGGTTTGTAACGCCTGGAGTTCATTTTTTTTTAATGGAGGTATTTGATTGCATGCATATTGCAATTTTTCCCACTGGGAATCTCCTAGAGAGGTATTTTCCCGAATAAGTGTAAATGAGCCAACTATGTCAGGATTATTCCGAAGATATGTTACCAAATATTGATAAAAGTCCTCTGCGTGAAAATCCGTTATATTTAATATCCGGTTTGCATTTCCGAAATAATCAACAGCAAACCAGAGAAAAGGTAGCTTACGATATTCCTTGCTTTGATAATATTTATGATTAAAACCTTCAAAGCGTTGTGAGAGCAGTAGCCGGTCATAGTCTGCTTCTTCAAAATGGTTTAGGACAGTCAAGAAATCGGTGAGTATCTGTTTGTCAGGAGGATTATAATTTTCTATAAAAGTTGGCAGATTTTCTATAACTGTTCTGATGTAACGTTTTATGGTCTCACGACGACCAACCACCTCACTGCTCACCTATTATGCACAAAAAGCCTAAAGAAAAAACGAATAATGCAATCAAACCTGAGTTGAGGTTACCATTCTTAAAAAACTATGTATATTTATAAAGCTCTTTTAAATGATGTAATCGAACGTTGACTATTTTTAATTGTTTCTGACCAAGGAATGTAAAAAAGAAGAAGGGAAGAGAAAGAATCAATACCAATGGTTCTTTCTACTCTTTGGGACTTCCAACACCAGGTGGGGGATTTGTAGGAGGACACATTTGGTTCAACCTCCTCTTTCTACCCCATATTACCTTTATTAACACCCTAGGTAGTTTTAACAGAACCATTCTGGGCTTTTTCGCCTTTAAATATACCCCAAAATTCATTGACGGGATTTTAAGAGGCATACTATTGTACTCTCAAACTAAAAGAAACACATTTCTATAATAAAATCCCAAAAAAATCTAGAGTCAAAATTGGGAGATAATGAAATCACTCACTATTACTAGTCTGAAGAATAATCCGATGAATGATAGTGAGGCTCTAGGATGTTGAATCACACCATTCGGATAGACAACCGAGAATCTGCTATCCTTACAGCTGAGTTAACCTATTTGGGATATCGTGTGGAAAATGTGCTGTTAAAAGCAGGCGATTTCGAAGGGAAGACCATCATTGGAGAAATCAGACGCAACAAGGACTTTTATCAATCGATTGTAGATCAACGGATCTATTACCAACCACAGAGGATGCTCCAAACAGGAAAACAATGCTTCTGGATCTTAGCGGGGGATCCGACTGATGACCGACGACAGCTGAGCCTAGTATTGGATAGAATTTTTGCTTTAGTGTTACATCCAGGGATTACTTTAGTACCAGTCCCGAATACTGAGGCTGCAATTGCCTACGCGATCCACACAATTATCCAGAAAAAGGACAAAAAACTAGAGCGAATCGTATTACAATCCTCGTATTGATTGACCTTCATGGATCCTATTAGGCCATTCAGGATCAAACTTTGGATAGTAGCCCTGTTTCAACCACTCATGCCCACGAGTGATGATATCAAGAGCATTAGACGTAGTAAAGGATTTAATCTCATACAGAACCTCGGTCGTGGTAAAAACATCAGATGGAAACTCTTCAGGAGGAGGAATGGGATGATACTTTTTGCCTGCTCTGAGATAGCCACGATTGAATCCCAAGCGTACCTGATACGAGAAGGTGTCCTCGTCCACGGATATCCGTATCCAAGTGAATGTGGAGACCCGTGACGGCTGACTTGGTTCTAGTCCTGTCCAAAAATGAATTATAATGATTTCAGGAGGTTTTTTTTCGAGAAAAGCCCCATCAAAGAGATCAATAATCAAACGTGGCTCAGACCCTGGAGAGACCGATTGCGCTCTAGACGAAGATTTACACTTCTCACGCCACCTGACGATAGTATTTTTTGCCAATACTCGTTTTCCACAATTTTCTAGCAAATTGGCCCGGGTGCGATTAGTGGTACTGTATGTCGACTGATAAAAAACTAAATATCAGACCGAAGCTATTAAACAGACATCGAACCCAAATAATAGGTTTTCACTTGAAAGATTGACTGTTTAATTCTATGAATAACATTAAAGCCTGCAAGTACATACCAGTCTGCGAAATCCAGTACACCTATTGCAATCAGATCGAAAATATTCACCAAGATACTCACGGAGGATTACTTCAGAGAAATCTTCAATGATGATTAGTCACTCCGCCTTTTATATTCGAAATCCAGAAGAATTCTGTATTTCCACAGTTCACCCCAACACAATTAGTTTTTTATAGGTCAAAATGACAGAAATAATGTTCCATCATCTACGGATGGAGGAGAAATAATAACCATGAAAATACAAAATTTTGATGAGTCGATTGGTAGATCGATTCTAATTGATATAACAAACCAAATGAATGCTCATTTTGACCCAGAAAGCTCATTTATTCAGAATGAAGAATGGCTTTCGAACTTCCTGGCAATATATGACCAAACAGATCTCCCTCGCGATACTCTCGTTGCAATAGATGAACAGGGAGAGGTTAAAGGTTATACGGGTCTAGCCAAGAAATCAAACGCCGATTTTTGGTTCGTAGACGTTGTTGTTTCACCAGAACACATTGGGTCAACACTCCCAGGAGAGCTTCTGGAGAAAGGGTTGGAATTAGCGAGAGAACAGGGTGCACCAGCGATCCATATTGGACATCATGTCCGTTTTGCATCTTTACGTGAAAAACTGGAACAATTAGGGCATAAACCAGTGGAATCAAGTTGGTATGTCCAACTAGAAGATGTCAAATCAGCTCCTGAAATAAAACCATCGCCAAATGTTGTTCTCCGGAAACAAGAAGGAGATCATGATTTAGCAAGCTACAATGATCTTTACAATGAAGTATTCAAAGAATCTTTTAACTTTATACCAACAACCGTGGACGATTTAAAGGCTAATGAAGAAACTATTGAAAGAACTAAAGGGGAATTTGAACGATGGTTTGCATTTGAAGAAGAATTGATGACTGGTTTTCTTATACTCCAATGTTCCAATAACCCAGATCAAAAACACAAAGGAAGCATCAATTTCATGGGGATTCTGCCGAGTCATCAACGACAGGGAATAGGTTCAGCCTTATTAGCTCAAGGGATTCAACGGCTGCAAGAAAAAGGGTGTACTGTTATTAATTCTGGTGGAAACGAGCACGTAAAACCAGCAAAAAAGTTTTTTCACAAATTTGGCTTTACTGATGTGGCCGATCAAAATTATGTTGCGTATGCCATTGATTAAGTCTTTTCCTCTCTTTTCCCTTTTTTTTCAGTTAAGCACACTCTGAGAGCCAACTGACGAAAGGAGCTTCAATAAAAGAGAATAGAGGAAATATCCTAGTCAGGTGGGCCATTTGTAGGCGTAAAAATGTCGGAAGGGATAGATTTCAGGTAATCAACCAAAGACTTTAAACCAAATTCTTGAATTTC
>JAEOTQ010000109.1 GCA_016839785.1 Candidatus Hodarchaeota archaeon
CAGCAACGGAAAGAGAGAAAAAAGACTTGGGGATCCGATGAAAGATCCCAACTGCCGAAATTGCTCTTTGTAGCTAGTACTATCTTTAGCGTATTATTTGTATTTCTTATTTGGGTACTAGGACCTCTGTTACAAAGATTCGAACTAGGTCCTGACTCAGGGGCCTCCCACTACTATTGGCAACTTCCAGTTTCTGATTCTGTAGGACAACTCGTTGTTTGGGGACTTTATCTAACCCATCAAATTTCCCTTTGGATTTTAATTTACTGGGGTCAGAAAAATTATACAAAATTGAAAAGTCAAGCAGAGACGGGATTAACTACTTATAATTGGATAGCAGTAGGTATCAATGGCCTTTTCATTTACCTCCATCTTCTTCAAACACACTTATTCTATGATGGACTTGCTCAAGATGTTCCCATTTGGACGAGTCAGGGATCAGTAATAATTATGCTCGCATT
This sequence comes from Candidatus Hodarchaeota archaeon, assembly GCA_016839785.1. Taxonomy (GTDB): domain Archaea; phylum Asgardarchaeota; class Heimdallarchaeia; order Hodarchaeales; family Hodarchaeaceae; genus Hodarchaeum. The sequence continues at coordinate 462 of JAEOTQ010000109.1, forward strand.
TTTGCTAATTATGCAAAATCGACAGCGAGGATTATTGCTTGGTAAAAAAATGGGTCGTCCATTCACTCAGGAAGTAACCAAATTCTTTAGAAATTCCCACATGTATATTTTCTCATGGGCTTTAGCTTATACCTTTTGGTTTCATCCAATGGATAGTGATCCTCAACTACTGACAGGCTTTATCTATATGTTTCTCCTATTTACCCAAATTTCTCTTGCTTATACTAACTTTCATTTAAATCGTAAATGGATCATATTATTAGAAAGTTTTGTTGCTATTCATGCTGTTGTAGTCGCTGTTAATAATACATTAACTTTCTCTAGCTCGGATATGTGGCCAATGTTTTTATCAGGATTCACATTTATAGTCGTAATGACCTATTTGTTTGGATTGAGGATGAGTAAACAATGGCGCTGGGTAATATTTGGACTCTTCGCAAGCTATCTTCTCTGGTTATACTTCCCCAATCCATTCGGTTATGGTAGAGATGTCACATATTTCTTCAGAATGGAAGTATTGTGGATACCCATAGTACTCTATGGATTAGCTATTCTATTTGCTGGAATAATCTATCTCTACTTGAAAATTTTTAGAAAAAAAGATTCAAATATTGCGAATAGCTTCTTAATTTGATGAAGAACTTGAGAGAATATACACGATTGAGTAAGGAGATTGAGTCATGAAGTCTGCCAGTAATTTCTCCATTTTCACAGATGGAGCTGCGAGAGGAAATCCAGGACCCGCAGCTGCCGCTTTTCTTTTTGTAAAAAATGACCGAATTGTTCATCAGCAGAACTATTTTCTTGGAAATCAAACAAATAATCAAGCAGAGTACCAAGCAATAATAAAAGCTTTAGAAATTGCTAAAGAATACACAAATGAGAGTATAATACTAGCTTCCGATAGTGAACTTGTAATTAAACAACTAAACGGTGAGTATAAAGTCAAAAATCCTCATCTGAGAATCCTGTACCGTAAAGTGAAACATTATTTACAATTTTATTCTTCTGTTAAATTTCTACATGTTCCACGTACAAATCAATGGATTAAACAGGCAGATAAACTGTGCAATGATCTCCTTAATAAACAACATAATGAACCACACTGATTAGATTTGTCTTTTATAAAAGTAAGCATGATTAATCTAAGAAGAGTGAAGAGCGGTGGGATTTTTGGGAAATTGCTATAATTCATCCCAATATGTTTTTCTCTCGGAATCAGGCATTAACGCGTTTCGACGATATTTAAATCCAGGATATCCTGTTGAGAGAGGATCAATTTTCTCAATTAATCTCAATGCACGCTTAATTTCTTCAGATGGACGTTCTTCTGAACTTAATACCTCAACCACTTTAACATCCGATTCTAACTCCAAAAGAAGTGCATAGGAACTAATATATGCCTTAATAAATGAATCAGCTATCATTAAAATAATTACAACAATTATACAAAGAATCAAAGATGATTCCTGAATAAGGAAATTTTCTGATGTTGCAGAGTAGACAATAAGGCCGAAAAATGCAAGATATAATGTGTATAACGTATTATGAACAAAATAATAGAGATAGTAGGAAAATCGGTTTTCCAATGAGAGCCAACATAATTCGCGGACACAATAAATTATGCTACTATCACCTTTTGCTTGAAAATGGGCGATTTTTGAATAAGCAAGATAAACCAAATTATCTACTGCTGTCCCTATCGCTAATTTTCCAAAATAGTTAGGAGGAAGATCAGCTAGTCTGATTTTGACATCCTTAAATCCTAATTTCTTTCCCCAATTTTTTAACTCTTGTCTAATACTTTCATCAGGAGTACGATCATCTAATGCCATTACTCTCTGGTTGTATCCATCAATGTGATTTAAGAATGAATTTAAGATTAATAAGACCCCAACGAATACTAAAACAAGCCCTAATATTTGTAAAATTGCAGTAATTGGTAGTGTGCCTTCGTCAGTGTTACTACTAAAAAGTGAGAAAATCAGAAGTAAGAAGAAAAGTGGAAATAGTGCAGATTGAATACGTAAACCAAATAGTTCAAGTAATCTTAGTAGATCTTGAATAACCGAACCTGTTACACGAAACTTTCTCATCCGTCGATATATTCTCTGAGTTGCAATTACTCCTAAAAGTAAAAAAATGCAACCAATTATTGCTAGAACAGACAAACTGAGATTTTGATCGGAAATTACTACTACTAATACTGTTAAGCTTGTAAATATTACTGGAAGTACAATTAATTGAATGAAGAGACGTATTTTTTTCATCCCTTGAATTAAGAATGGATCTAGCTCTGGATCGTGAGCTTTTTTATGCATTCCCAGCGAAATTTCGTATTCTCTCATAGTTCTTTGACCTTCAGAGGATATAATGAAACTCATATTGAGTTTACAATATCAGATTAAAACTATATCTCCCTTTAAGGCTAGTCAGATGTTTGAATTTCGTGATTTAAAAACAACATCGAAAACGATAACTATCTTCTATGAAATGAACTATTGGAAGGAACCTATTATCGAATAGATGAAAAACTTAGACTGGAACGATCCACCCATATGGATCATCAATGTTACCATACTGAATCCCTATTAGTTTATCATAGATTTTTTGAGTAATCTCACCGATTTGGAATTCGTTGATGATATGCTCCTTTCCTTGATAACGGAGGCATCCAACTGGAGCGATACTTGCGGCTGTTCCTGCTCCAAAGCATTCTTGCAGGGACCCGTTTTTTGTTCCCTCAACAATTTCATCCATTGAGAGTGCCTGCTCTTTGATGGAATACCCAAAATCTTTTGCCATCTGAATGACACTCTTACGGGTCAGGCCGGGTAGTATCGTTCCACTATCCAATGGAGCCGTGTAGAGTGTATCATTATAGACGAAGAAGATATTCATGGCCCCCACTTCCTCAACGTATTTCTTATGAATAGCATCTAACCACAATACTTGACTATATCCTTTTTCAAGGGCCTCTTTTCCAATTAATAAACTCGCGGCATAATTTCCTCCTGTTTTGGCATACCCCGTCCCACCTGGAGCTGCACGAATGTAATTCTCACTCACCCAAATTTTGATTGGTTTAAATCCTTCAGGAAAATAAGGGCCAACTGGTGATAAGATAATATAAAACAAGTATTCATCGGAAGGAATAACCCCTAACCTCCCTTGAGTTCCTATCATAGTAGGACGAATATATAAAGCAGAACCGACTTTTTTGGGTGCCCAATCTCTTTCTAAATCAAGGAGTACCTTTAGAGAATCCGAATAAATTTCAGGAGGGATTTCAGGCATAGCCATTCGTTTAGCAGAATTGTTGAACCGTTCAATATTCAGATTAGGTCGAAACAGATTCAATTTTCCATCTTTTGTCCGATATGCTTTTTGTCCCTCAAAAATAGTCTGTCCATACTGAAGCGCTATAGCTGAAGGTTCCAAGGAAAGTAAACCGTATTTTGTTATTCTAGGATTTTCCCATTGTCCATTACTGTAGTTAATTAGAAACATACGATCAGTAAAAACTTTTCCAAATTCCAGTGTACTCTCAGTTTCATATTTTTTCTTGAACTCATTATCAGGGATTGTACTTATGCTTATTTCCAATACTTAGCCTTCCTCTATTCTGTAAAAAAATAGTCTTTCGATTTGATATATAATTTGTGTCTCCATATTCGAATTCAAATATAAGATTTTTTTGTTATCTCTTCTGTTTCATCCTTTCTAGAAGTTTGGGAATCATTGATCCTTGCCCAGCTATTAATTCAGGCATTTGCTCGTCAGTTTCCATCCACCAAAATTGAAATATAATCAAATGGCCAGGATCTTCACTTGGCGTTCGTTCAATGGTTTGCCAACTCAACGGGGTATCTTCTGTACAATAAAAATGGAAAAAATAACGCTGGTGAGTCACATTTATTCCGTAGATCGAGGGATCATATGTATAGGAAATTTTACCTATGAAACTGGAGAGTAACAATCCATGCAATTCGGTTTCTTCGTGGGCTTCCCGTATAGCTGCCGCTTCAGGGGTTTCTCCTGTTTCAATTGTCCCACCTGGGACTTGAATCCCAGCTTCGGGAATAGCTTTCCCAGTTACTGGATCTGGTTGCTCAAATACAAGAAGTTTGTCACCTTTAGTGATGTAAGCAAGTACTTTCTGTATCTCATTCATCTCAATTAAACCTCAATCATCAGTCAAACGGCATGACCTTGGGGGGTGGACGAATCCATTCATGATGGACAATACTTGTATGTTTGAGATTCACTTGGTAATCAGGGAGAGATGGATTAAACTCTTCAATTTTGAGAATTACATAGTTTATAGTATGAGAACCAATGTTATTCATAGCTAAATCCACTGGAATCCAAGTTAATCGAGGGGAGAATATTTCAGCCCAAGCATGTCCTTCAACAGACTTACCTTTATCAGTTACATAAAATCCAGTTAAACGCCGTGAAGGTATTCCTCTTAATCGTGCAAGAGTGATGAAAAGATCTGTAAATTCATCACAATCACCGATTCCATGGAGAATCGCTCGTTGCGCTCCTAATCTCGTTTCTTGATTTTCACGTATCTTTATTGTGTTTAATACACACAAACTTGCATTCTTAACCCATTGTTTCATATTTTCTATTAAAAACCACTTGTCATTGACAATCTCATCCATTAATGAGCTCTGGATAGGCCAATAGTGCGAACTTTCGGTGTACTTTTGTCTTTCTTCTAGTAACATCTCAGATATCTCCCCCCAATTATCAGTAACTGAGAGTTGTCGCTTTATTGGTTTAATTCGGACGATTCTGTCAAAAGCGATTGAGCCACGAGGATTCACTTTCTTATTAAAGATAAAAAATGAATTTAACTTTTTATGCAGGAGTTTACAATCACGGGGTGATTGAATGAGTGTAACTTCTTGACGATAGGAGGGATAATGATGAATTTTTATCCGAAAAATGGGAGAGCCAGTAGTCCGATATTTTAGTTGTTCCTTGTGTTGAAATTGCCAAGAATCTACGTTATTTAAACCACTCATAAATGAAACATCAACTTTTCAGTAATTTAACCTAGAAAAGGATATTCCTTTAAACTTGCAGTTTATGATAGATTTGATTGTGATTCAGGGTGAGTATGAAAGATCAGCTATTAGACATACCAGGTACCTATATTCTTGCACTAGAATTGTGCGAAAGAACTATACTTCAGATTAAGAAGCTCCAATGGAGTTTAAAATCTGGATTCTATCTATATTTTGGATCAGCAAAAGGAAGAACATCAACCTCTCTAAAAAATAGAGTAACTCGCCATTTTATCACACAAAAGAAAAGTTTTTGGCATATCGATTATCTTACAACACACAGATCTGTTATCCTTCATCGTGCATACCTAAATTTCAGTCAACAGAGCTCTGAATGCCAGAATTTATCTAACTTTTCAAAAGATACCGTTTTTAAGATTATTAGCCGATTTGGAAGTTCAGATTGCAAAAATAATTGTGGTGGACATTTAGGGTATTTACCAGACAAAGATATAGACCTTAAGTGGCTCGATGATTACTTCGAAGATTGGAAAGTGAAGACAATTCAGAAAGAGAGACAGATTGGGAATTTATCATGAAATTCTTTTTTGTGAATATAAATCATTATAAATCCTGTATCTTCCAGTTCATTAAGAAATCCAACAGAATTAAGATTATATCTTTGTGAGTAAAATCTCATTTTATTCATTGGTGAGGTATAAAAATGCCCTTAGGTTTCAGAAAAAAGAAAAAAAAGAAAAAGGATTTACCTACACCTCCTGATTTATCTCGTAAAGTCGATAAAAGTTTCCAGAAAGTATTGGGCGAGTTATATGAAACCGTACCCCCAAAAAATTCAGGAATTGCCCGTCCTCCACAATCATCAAAAAGACAACCACAATCGGCTCTCCCTGAACCACCTGGACCACCTAGAGAATTCTCACCACCCCCATTTAATCAATCCCCACCGTCTGAATTACCCCCTCCTCCTTTTGAGGACTCAAGAAAATCCTCCTATAAATCGACAGAATCTGAGGGGCCTCCAGTACAAATCTTCGGAAATGAAGCACTTACTGATGAAATTCAAGCTGAATTGAGAAGTCGGAGCTTTGGGTCTAGCATCCTTGAGAAAGCACCTACAACACCCCCTGCTCCTCGGAAAACAACAGAAGATTTAACTCGTATTCATTTTCAGGAATCTAGACGAGATTATATCGAAGCAGGGAATAAGAATCTTGAATTGAATTTCTTTGAATATGCAGCCACTAATTATGCCTGTGCAATTCTCTGTGATTTAATTTCAAATGGAGTAGACGAAGCTAAGAATACGTTTGCACAAATAAGCTCGGGAAAACCCTCTGGTGTAGTGGATAACGTTATTTTTGATAATGTTCGTCTACTTATCGAAGCTACACGCTCAAAGAACTTTACGTTTTTAAATCGTGCCGAAAAAGCAATCAGGAATAATCTTAGTCAATTATATCCTGAAGATGTGGCGATTATTGAGAGAGGAATCAAAAGTGCTAAAGCATATTTTGGATTAGAGTGATCTGAATTATTTCGTCTTTCGTCCAAAATTATACAAGTTTACTACCACAATCGTCGCAGAATATTGTTTCTCCTGTTACCAAAGCTCCGCATGTAGGACATACATCATTTCTCTTATTTATTCGTCTGGTTCTGTCAAAATCAACAGTATGAAAATCTGGTTCAGTTCTACGTTGCGATAAAAAACGACCAGATTTTTTGATGTTTTCTCTACCCATGTGATCTGCGTAAAATTCAGTATATCCACAATCAATGCATGTGTACGCTTGTAAAGTCGCAGTAGATAATCCTGGAAGGTCAATCTTGGAATGACTTCTATCTGCATGAACTCTATGGGGACCCGCAATTCTTGATCTATGGCATTTTGGACAAGATTCAGAAATTTTCATTTATATCACTTAGACATAGAAATTGAGTCTAAAATCAAATAAAAAGATTAGGGTAGCAGAAATGCTACTTAATTGTTTGTATAACAAAAATTAATGTATAGATGGTTGAAAAGAAAAAAGACTAAAGGCCTCCCATGGTCAATGCCATGATTGCCTTTTGGACATGTAAACGATTTTCAGCCACATCATAAATGCACGAACGGGGACCAGAAGCAACTTCATCGGTAACTTCATGACCACGATCAATTGGCATAGGATGAGTATATATCGCATTGTCGCTTAACGCCATCTTTTTACTATCACATATCCAATCAGGATATTTAAGTGCCTTCTCCACCTCTTGTTGCTTTAAAAACTCTCCATCTTGATATGCATCTGGTGACATCCAGTGACGTGAATAGACAACGTGTGCTCCTTTATATCCAGCTGTGACATTATTTGTAGTATCAAATTGGGCATCGTGTTTATTACAATTCTGTTCTGTCAACTTAACGACATCTGGATCAAGATCAAATCCTTCTGGGTTTGCCACGGTGACATCCATACCGTACCGTGATCCGATAAGCATTGCTTCTTGTACAGAACACCATGAACGAGCGAGTGCACCATGACCCCATGTAACCAACAGCTTCTTTCCCTTTAGGGTCTTCCAATCTGGAGGATATTGAGGTCCACGATGGAGCCATTCAGACCAACCCATGA
>JAEOTQ010000110.1 GCA_016839785.1 Candidatus Hodarchaeota archaeon
GAAGTCTTAGTAAAGGTAAAAGGCGTTGCTTTAAATCATCTGGATTTGTTTGTACGAAAGGGGTTACCTGGTTTACAATTAAAAATGCCCCATATTTTAGGATCTGATATCAGTGGTACCATCAGTGAGCTGGGTTCCTTGGTGTCTGAAACTACTCTTGCGGAAGGACAAGATGTAGTTATTGATCCTGGTATCTATTGTGGAACCTGTGAATTCTGTTGTCAGGGCCAACATTCGTTATGCAATACCTATGGAATTCTTGGAGAACATAAACGTGGAGGATACGCAGAATATATAGCTATTCCTGCTTCTCAAGTTATTCCTATACCAAAGACTAGTCCAATAAGCCTGCTGAACGCAGCAGCTGTACCATTAACGTTTATGACTGCTTATCATATGTTAATGGATCGGGCGAAAATCAAAGTGGGAGAGGATGTCTTGATAACAGGAATCTCTGGTGGAGTTGCACTCGCAGCATTACAAATTGCTAGAACTGTCGGTGCACGGATTTTCGTAACATCATCTTCCGATGAAAAATTACAGCAAGCAAAAGAATTAGGAGCGAATTTCTTGATCAATTACAACTCTACACCTGATTTTCACAAAGAAATCTTCAAAATGACACATAGAAGGGGTGTAGATATAGTGATAGATTCTGCAGGACAAGCAACCTGGCAAAAAAGCATACGTTCATTACGTAAGGGAGGACGATTAGTAACTTGTGGAGCAACAACAGGTCCAGTTGCAGAGACAAATATTAATCTTCTTTTTTGGAAACAATTTGAACTTCTTGGCTCTACCATGGGAAGTCGTGGGGATTTAAACGCTGTATTGGAACTCGTCTGGAAAGGAAGATTAAAACCAGTAATTGATCGTGTCCTTCCTTTAAATGAAGCTCAATTTGCACACACCTTGCTAGAAAAAGGAGATCATTTTGGGAAGATTATTCTACAACCATGATGTTTAATGAAGGTGATATCTAATGGATATTTCCTATGGAATACAATTAGAACCTCAATTTGGATATACAAAAACTGATATCGATAATCTGGCTTCTTCTGTTGAGAAAAGTCGATTTGATATGATCTGGGTCTCAGATCACATGTTTCTTGATAAACAAGCAGTAGATAAGAGTGCATTCGATGCATTGACCGTAATGACGTACTTAGTGAGTATATTTCAACGCTTACGAATTGGATCTCTCGTGTTTTGTAATTCTTATCGGCACCCGAGTATTATGGCCAAGAAAATATCCAGTTTGGATAATTTGTCCGAAGGACGCTTAGAAGTGGGGTATGGTGCTGGGTGGAAAGAAATTGAATACCAAGCTTATGGAATTCCTTTTCCCTCAGTTAAGACTCGTTTAGAGCAGCTCGAAGAAGGATTACAGGTTCTCCTCAAAATGTGGAGTTCAGATGAGAAGGTTTCGTTTCAGGGTAAGCATTACAATTTAGAGGAGGCGTTATGTTTTCCGAAACCATTTCAGAAACCGCACCCACGTTTGTGGATAGGAAGTATGACTGGTGGGAAGAAGATGCTAAAACTAACTGCCAAATATGGTGATGGAATTAATCTTGCATGGGCATTTTCGGTAAATAAATTAGAAAAAATCTTCCATCAGTTAGATGAGTATACTAACGAGTTTAATCGTCCACGTCTGAAACGCTCTGTGGGATTTTGGGTACGGATGTATCCAAATGAAAAAGAAATGGCGCAAGGATTAGAAAACGAAGCTAAAAAACGGAATATTACACTAGAGGAATATAAAGATCGTATTAAGGGTGCTCTGATTGGTACTCCTCAGGTTCTCATTGAAAAACTCCGAAGATATCAAAATCTCGGGTTATCTCATTATATTTTTATGTTTCCGTATCAGGAGGAACTTAATTATTTAAAGCTCTTTGAAGAAGAGATTCTCCCAGAAATCGAATAAAGGTTCCTTTACATTTTCTTTTAATAATAAATTTCTCGATCGAAGTTCAGGATACTAGACACATGGCTTCAACTATTTATCAGTTGTTTAATGATCATGGTTTTAGACTCCCTCGTGAACATGGTTTAACTATTATCTGGACTGGGTCTATTAGTCTGGGTCTAGGGATTTCCATATTGAATTATTCTAACCTCCTTGGGGTTATATTTTCAGTTCTTTTTGCAACCAGTATTTTATTAAGCGCCGATTCTTTGATGAAACTTGCTAAGACTCCGAGTAGAGGGATACAATGGTTTCCTATATTGCTAATACTACTAACTGCGACAATGATGTTAATATGGACATCAAGGATAGAATTGTTGATCACTCTTAGTCTTATTGGAGCAATTTCCTTAGGATGGATCTACTTCTCCCAGAAATGCAAGCAAGTGAGTCCTATGGAGTTAATGCTCGGGTCTATGTCCATTGGATTTCTTGCACTCGTTATAATTCTTGCATCTGTTGAGGAATTAACTCCATTATTGTTACAGCAAGCTTTTACTCTAGTGTGGACGTTTATTGGAGTTTCCGTCGCGCATACTCAATATGTTGAAACTTTACGTGGAAAATTGACTGTTAAATCTTTCATAGTTACATGGTTATTGTTTTTAGGTAGTATGGTTATTCCAATCAGTCTTTCAGTTATTACTGTGGTAATTCTCCTACCTTTGATAGAACCGACGTTTTTTGTATTTCTACAAACGTATCGCCAGGAGTTGTTAAAGAATTCAAGAAGGAAAATAAAAACAATTGGCTTTCAACTTATGTTTCGTCTATGGTTTGTAGTACTTCTAATCTTATTATTCTACTCCTTAATCGTAACGGTATGAGATTACTTCAATTTTTATCTTTTATAAAGGCCTTTAATTGAAGATAGAGATCCTTTAATGTCCCAGAATCATCAATTGGAAATGTGGGGTTTTCACGATCGAGATCTGTAGTTATAATTTTGTCAGGAGTAGTATTTGTTTCAATAAAATAGGTCTTGATTCCCAGTTTTCCTGCTATCATATCATTAATTCTATCATTACCAATCATCACGCATTCATTTGGAGTTTTATCGATTTTCTGAAGAACTTCTTCATAATATGAAAGATACGGCTTAGCAGTTGAGTAAGCATCAGCAACGGTAATTTCTAACCAAGGTATTACATCTAATCCGATATTACCCCAAGTTAACCTTTTTTCAGTAGCAATTCTAGGAAATAAAGGATTTGTAGCCGCAACAACACCGAAATGTTCGGAAACAAGTTGAAGTAGAGGGAGAGCGTATGGTGCTGGGGAAATTACTTGTGAGAGTTGATCAAATTGAGTGTTGTAAAAGTGGAGAAATCTTTCAATTATAACGCCGAAAGGAAGATTTATTTTTGGACCGAAATCGGCAGCAAACTTCTCAAGGTTTGTAAGTCCTTTAGGCTCCTTCTCTAACATGGCATGTGTAGAGGCTAAAAATAATTTCATGAATTCCTCATAAGAAGTTATCTCTTGAGTAAAATAAGCAAAAATATTCTTTCCATACAAAGGAATGAATTCTTTTTCATCAAACATTATCAAAGTATTATCTAAATCGAATAAAAGGGTAGTAATTTCATTCCAGTTAATCATGATGAGTACCGATCCGAATACTACTCAGAAAATCGACCAATAAATATTTTATTTTGTAAATCCCGAAAATCTGTCTTAACATGCAATTAAGGAATATGATTCAATGAGAATCCGTAACTTTGATGCCAGCATGTTCTTCGCTGTGTAAAACAAATGGTTTATTAAGAAATTACTTACAAGCCCTTAATGTACGTGAAAATGAATAAAGAGATGATGAAAAAATGACAAGTCCTCAGAGACCAGTTACAAGAAAGATTACAAGCGCATTAAAATTTTCAGCTGAAGAAGTAAGGATATATCCCAAACATACAGTAATTCTTTCCCCAGAGACTGGCTTATTTAAGGGGAGTTTCAAGAATCCCCAAATACAATTGATATCTCCCACTCGGACCGTCTTTACTGAGCACATTGTTATTTCTGACCATGTCCCAGTTGATAAGATCTGGATTTCAAGTGAGATGCTTGACGAATTGGACGCAGAGGATGGGGATACCATTCAAGTATTGCCTCTGAGTCGAACACCACCTGATTCGTATTATTTAATCCGTAAACGGATGATGCATCGAAGACCATTCAAGAAAAATGAAATAGAACAAGTTGTGAATGATATTGCCTATCACCGACTAAATCAATTAGAAAAAGCCGCTTTCGTCCTTTCTCAAATATTTGAACCGTTCAGTATGGATGAAATCGAAGAATTAACGCGAGCTATGGCTCAAACAGGAGAAATGATCGATTTTGGCCAACATACAGTCTTTGATAAGCATAGTACAGGAGGAGTACCAGGAAATAAGGTTACACTCTTAATTGTTCCAATAATTGCTGCTTCAGGTCTGCTAATTCCCAAAACTAGTAGTCGTGCAATTACTAGCCCTTCAGGTACAGCTGATACTATGGAAGCATTGGGATGTGAGGTCATTTTTACAGCAGAGGAACTTGTAGAAATTTCACAAAGAATCAAGGGGATGATCGCCTGGGGTGGAGGATTCAATCTTGCACCCGCTGATGATATCCTCATTAAAGATGTTGAATTTCCTCTTGGAGTAAATCCAACTTCTATGATGCTAGCTTCAATCATGTCCAAAAAAGTTGCTACAGGAATTCATTTTCTAGTGATGGATCTTCCTACTGGACCTGGTACAAAAATATCTGATATTGGAACCGCTCAAGCTCTTGGTAGAGAATTTGCTGAATTAGGAAGACGTTTAGGAATTAGAGTTGAAAGTGGGATTACTTTTGGAGCATCACCAGTTGGACATACCGTTGGAAGTGCCTTAGAGGCCCAAGAAGCACTTCAGACGCTAATGGATCCAAAATTAGGTCCTTCAAGTTTAGTTGAAAAGTCCTGTGAGTTATCAGGGATATTATTGGAAATGGCTGGGAAAGCTCTTCGGGGTCAAGGCAGGGAACTAGCAAAACAAATTCTCTATAGCGGAAAAGCATTAGAAAAATTCCGCGATATAATCGAAGCGCAGTCAGCAAATCGTAATATGATGCCTGATGATATAGGCATTGGTCAATATTCAATTGAAATTCTTGCTCCTTCATCTGGCTGGATTGTACAGATTGATAACACCAAAATAGCTGAAATCGCGCGAACTGCAGGCTGTCCAAAGGACAAAGGTGCAGGGATAGTTTTCTTGAAGAAGAAAGATGCCGTTAAACGAGGTGAATCTTTGATCCGGATTTATTCCTCATCTGAATCTCGTCTTTCTGCCGCAGAAGGCAAATTTGCTAAGCTTAATCCAATTACGATAGAAGGAATGCTCATGGGTAGAGTTTAATCACTCTTTCCACTGACTCACCCTTTTTGTAGGTTTCTCTACTTAGATTCAATAATTCTTTATCTGAAAATTCCTAAAAAGAAAGCTGTAAAAATGGTTGAAGGTTTAGTAAAATAATAAGTTAGTAAAGAGTATTCACAATAGACAACCATTTTTACGAATCATTTTCCATTTTATAAGAGATTCTGTTAAACTTCATGCATCTAGAATCTCGGAGAAGAGTTAGTATTCTAAGGGTGTGAATTTTCTCTTACTCCATTGATTAACAGGAGATACAACATATGATATTAACACTTAAAGAAATACCTTTAGATTCCCCATTCGCATTTATTAATGAACAAAACTTCCCTAAAGCTGTTACCTATCCATGTCAATTACGAATATCTTTTGATAGTACTTATTTTCCAGTTCAGGCGTATCTAACGGGCAAATATGTGGACAAAGGGGAGATTGGATTATCTGAATCGGTGATCCAAAAATATGGATTATCAGCAGGGATGGAAGTCGATGTTCAAACTAGGAAAACATTTGATTCAGTAGCTCATAGA
>JAEOTQ010000111.1 GCA_016839785.1 Candidatus Hodarchaeota archaeon
CTCTATGATTTCGGATTCAATCCAAGCCTCAAAAAGAGGAACTCTATCTGGCTCTTCATGTTGAAATGTGGTTAAAACTCTCTCTCGTGGTTCCATTTTGACTCCTCATTATTTCGTAACTTTTCTCAAAAAAACCTCCTGAAAGAAAAAACTGCAACTTGCTTATAAATCCCTTGGTTTAAAAGTTGTGAGAAATGAAAGAAAAGTAGTTTATGGTAGAGGGAATATAATTAAGGTTGATGTGCATAATCTGAAGTGAAATGGAAAAACTCTTGCTTTTTCTTTAGAAAAGAGGATTAAGGATAGATTATCTAGAACTCTTCTTAAAATTATAAACTGAATTCTTCTTGGTCTTTGTCCCAAAAAGGATTATCCTTTCATTATATCCGGATAATTTCTCTAGGTTTTGTTATAAAATCAGATTTTTGATAACGGTGATCAATTTGAGTAAGATTTGGAAGTCTTTCTCTTTTACAAACTCATTCAACTTCTTATTTATTGAATCACCACTTTCTCTTTTTGTTTCCCAGTTTGATGTATCTGATAGGAGTTAATAGTTGTGAGGAGTAATAAAAATTCGAGATTAATTCTGATAATAAGCATTTTTTCTCTAAACATTCTTTCAATAACTTACTCGATTCAGGAAGAAGATTTTAATTTAAAATCAGATGAATTTATATCAACCTTTTTCCAAGGAACTGGACTCAAAGGACAGAAAAAGGAAAAATATCACCAAGTACCTAGACTTTTAACTTCTTCAGAAAAAGATTCTCAAATTAACCAATCAAATATAAATAAAATTCATTTTTCCCAATCTCAATACTCCTTGCCTGGTTGGGCTGATTCTAGGTGGCAATATCGAAGAAATATCTCTATTGATTACACACAGGTGAGTGGGGGAGTTGACTTTTCAAATTTCTCAGTCTTACTTGACCTATACGATTCAAATTTTCGAAAAGAAGCACAAGTTGACGGAGGAGACTTTTTCTTTACAGATCCATCTGGCCAAAAATTAGATCATGAAATAGAATTGTATAATAGATATTATAACTCCACTCACACTCGTCTGATAGTTTGGGTTAAAATTCCAACTCTCTACACAAACAAAGAAACAATGATTTCAATGTATTGGGGAAATCCGATTGCTGGAAATCAAGATGATCCCGAGAGGGTCTGGTTTGATTATGAAGGAATATGGCATCTTAAAGAATCAAGTGGATCGGACAGTTACATTAAAGACTCAACAGCTAATAACCACGATGGATCGCCTACTGGTACCCAATTTTTGGAATTTGGTATGATTGGGGGAGCAAGGAACTTTACAGGATCATCTACTGATAGTATAACAATGGCTAGTAGTTCAGATATTTTTAATGGTTATAATTCTTTTACTCTTTCTTTTTGGATTTACCCGAATTACGCAAGTGATTTGGAGTGGGAAAGTTCTAGTGATCGTATAGTTTTTTACAAGTCTCAAGCATTATCACTTTCACGATTGTATAGACAAAATTATTTCCCAGCTGGAGAGGGTAATTTTCAATCAGACATTAATTTTGTAAGTGCAGGAACACAACATGAATCAGTGAGGATCAATCGCCAGCAATGGAATTATGTCACATATACATTTTCAGGAACGCTGTTGAATAAGTACGTTAACGGACAGATTGTCGGCTCAAATAACATTGGAAGTGACAGTCTTGTGTCAGATTCGAGTACATTTCTGTTAGGAGGTACTACTTCTTCTTTTAAAGGATATCTTGACGAATTCCGCGCGTCTAGCGTGGGAAAATCAGCTGATTGGATAGAAACTGAATATACAAACCAGGCTGATCCTACGGGTTTTTATTCTCTAGGAACTAAGGAAAATGTGCCTATCACAGATAATTGGACTTTTCCTCTGTTACGGCACAGAAAAAACATTACTATTGACGCGTCGAAAGTCCCTATAGACTTTCACAATTTCCCAGTGCTTGTTGACATTTATGACTCTGACCTTCATGACCGAGCTCAAGTGGATGGTGACGATATTGCATTCGCTGGTGAGGTTGATTGGGTTTGGAGTGATGAGTTGCTTACAAACGGTGATTTTGAGGCAAGTAGTTTAGATGGTTGGACTGTATCAGGCGATTGGGGGACAGGCACGGATCCACCATATGGAGATAAAAATCCTCAAGCAGGAAACGTCTGCGCTTATGTGGCGAGTAATGGTGATTCTTCTGACTTTATTCGTCAAGATGTCGATATATCAAGTTATGCTACATATATTGACAGTGGGAAAGCTATTTCTAACGTATCAGGGTGGATGGTTTCTGCGGAGACAAGCTATGATAACTCTAGCATCAGATTCGAATATTTAGATTCCAGTAAAGATGTTATTTCCACTCCATTGGATACAGGATATCCATTACCAGATAGTTGGACACAATATTTCATCGGGAGTGATCCTATTCCTTCTAATGTTAGATACATCAGGGTTTGGGCTTCTTGTTATGAAGCAGGATGGGATGCTGGAAGTGTTGATTCTTTTAGTGTGAAGATTGGTACTTTACAAAAAAGTCCTTCTAGTTTTAAATTAGACCATGAGATTGAATTTTATGATCAGTCATTCAATTCAACCCATGCTCATTTAATTGCATGGGTAAGAGTACCATATCTATATTCTACAACTGATACTAATATCACAATGTATTATGGAAATAATGCTATTAGAAGCCAATCGAATCCCGAAGGGGTTTGGGATCCTCACTATGTTGGTGTGTATCATTTAAACGACAATCCTTCGACAACAACTTTTGATAGTACCAGTGGTAGTCATGATGGTACTGGTAAAATTGGTATGACTTCTGATGATTTAATCACAGGTAGAATTGGTTATGCTGTTAATTTTGATGGATCAGGTGATGATAAAATTGATATTCCATATGATGAAAGTTTCGATGTTCAATCTTTAACTATTTCTGCGTGGATTCGTGTTCCTTCCAATGTTCTTAGTAGTGGGGAATACCAATGGATTTCACATCATGATCATCGTGGATACGGATGGGTAGGGATGATAATAAGTAATCGACTCCAATTACGTATTTACGATCCTAGTTATAGTAGTGTTACTAGTGGAACTGGTGATCATGGCATTGTTAATGACACATGGACTTACATTGTTGGAACATTTGACAGACCAACTGGAATACTGTATGTGAATGGTTCACATTTGATAACATCAAATAATATGGATAATAATATTTCATATCAGGATCCAACAGAAACAATTGCCATAGGAGGCGCAGCTGATAGTTACAGTAATAGCTTCTGGTGGCTAGGTGATCTTGATGAGCTTCGAATCTCTTCAAAAGCTCGTTCAACAAATTGGATAGCTACTGAATATATCAACCAACATGACCCAAATAGTTTTTACACAGTCAGCAGTGAGGAAGAATATAAAAAATGGTGGGCTGATGCTTCATTCACAAAGCGGAGAGAGATTGTCATTCTAAAGGAAAAGATTTCAGGCGATCTGACAGATTTTCCTATACTCGTAGAGATTGATGACAGTTCTTTAAAAAGCGGAAATATCCAGGACAATGCAACTGATCTTCTGTTCACTACTGCAAATGGAACTAAGTTAAGTCATGAGATTGAATACTTCAGTCAAAACACTGCTAAGGGGCATTTGGTCGCATGGGTGAGAGTGCCATCTTTATCTGAATCAGAAGATACAAGCATAAGTATGTATTTTGGTAATGATGATCTTGTAGGCCAAGAAA
This sequence comes from Candidatus Hodarchaeota archaeon, assembly GCA_016839785.1. GTDB lineage: Archaea > Asgardarchaeota > Heimdallarchaeia > Hodarchaeales > Hodarchaeaceae > Hodarchaeum. The sequence continues at coordinate 3,762 of JAEOTQ010000111.1, forward strand.
ATCCTTCTGGAGTTTGGGATTCCAATTACAGAGGAGTATGGCATTTAAAAGAAGATCCATCAGGTTCAGCCCCACAAATTAGGGATAGCACTTCTAATGTCAACCATGCTTTCAGTAATGGTGGAATGACTGGTGGGGATCAGGTTACAGGGAAAATTAATGGTGCTTTGGATTTTGATGGGAGTGATGATTACCTTTCATTGGGAGATCTAGGTACAGATGGTCAAACAGCCCTTACAATAAGCACTTGGATTTATCCGAAAGGAACTATTCATCGAGCTGGGCTTCTATCACAGGTCGGCAATAGAGATAATGGGTTGGCAATTGAAACCGATTGGAATAGTTTACATATCCGCTTGAATTTTGGCCCTGGATATAATGTGTCTTCTGTCCATACAAATTATCCTACTCTCAATGAATATAGCTATGTTGTTGCTACTTACAATGGTACTCATATCAGTCTTTATGTTAATGGTGAGTTAGCAACACCACATGGTGCAGGGTCTAATCCTCAACTCAGATGGCAAGAACAGGATGCAATTACTATAACGGATTGGGCCATAGGTAGAACAAACGGTTATTTTGAAGGAATTCTTGATGAGCCTCGTTTATCTGTTATAGCACGCTCATCAGAATGGATTAAAACTGAATACATGAATCAATATAATCCTGATTCATTTTATTCATTGGGAGAACAAGTCATATTTGACAATATCCCACCAGTAATCAATGATTTCGGAGTGGATGATCTAGGGACTGGTATTGGTAAGTTTTGGGCATCTATTTCTGATGTAACTTCTGATGTTTCTGACGCAAAAATTACGATAAATAACACTGAATACTCGATGAGTTTCAATGGTTCTCTTTGGATTTACCAGTTACCAGTAATATTTCAAGAAAATTATGAGTACCTAATTACAAACACCTCTGATGCTTTTGGAAATTATCTTCAAATGAACACAAGTAAAAAGAACCACACCTTCAATAGTGATGTAGTCGCACCGAATGTACTAGCTCGCTACTTTGATCATAAATTCAGTTTTACTGCTAACGTTACTGATTCCTGGGGAATGGTTGATACTGTCATTGTCAATCTAACTGACCACTCTGATCCTTCAGTTAATTTGACCCATTGGGTTATGGTTAATTATCAAAACTTTAGTAACATAATGGGATATATCCGAGACAATGCATCTATAAAAAATGGTGATATAAAGTACCAGATTATTGTTAATGATACAGCAGGGAATTATGATGTTTCCAGTATAACAGAAAGCTACGTGTACGTAAATCATGCTCCTGTAGCTGGAAATCTCACCCTCAATCCATCTCCCATATATAGTAATAGCACATTAGTGCTTTCTTATGATTATGATGATGAGGAAACACCTGATTATGAAAGTGGCACCGAAATCTGCTGGTATCGGAACAATGGTTCAGGTTTCCAGTTACACTCTTCCTATATTTATCCTGCGAATGGTACAGTGGCTTTAGAGCGAGATAACAGTGAATTATTCCCCGACGACCAATGGTATGCAACGGTGACCCCTAAGGATGGTGAACTGTTTGGAAACATGGAGAATTCCTCTACCATTACCGTTCTAAATACTCCTCCTAGTCTTTCGAGCGTGGAAATAAAACCACCTGATCCGCTTACGACTCATGACTTGTGGATTGAGTACAGCTATTCCGATTATGATGATGATAATGAGAATTTTACTAACCGCCAGATTGAATGGTATAAAGTTGGTTTAGGATGTATAACAGGCTTTGATAACCAAACTTCAATATCTTCAGTCCAGACCTCTAAAGGGGACGAATTCTACGCCAGAATGCGTGTAAATGATGGAATCTCCTACTCTAACTGGGTAAACTCATCTCAAATAATTATCGAAAACTCCCTCCCCGAAGCAGTCAATTTGACTATTACACCTGCAGACGCGAAAACAAATGACACTCTCGTTGCAAGCTGGGACATGGAAGACGCAGATGCAGGGGACACAGAAAATAAAACTGTCGCTATCATTTATTGGTATAAAAATGGACAATTACAGGCAAGCTGGACAAATTCGACCAATTTACTTCCTGGCAACACAACGAAGAACGAATGGTGGCACTTTAAGGTAAAGATTTTTGACGGAGAAAATTATTCTGATCTAGTAGAGTCCCCTCACATCCAAATCATCAATACCCCTCCTAC
>JAEOTQ010000112.1 GCA_016839785.1 Candidatus Hodarchaeota archaeon
ATTTTGAGGAAAAAGATCTAATAAAACGATTTGGTGAAGAATATCTTATTTATCGTGATCAAACAGGTGCGTTAGTCCCCAAATTTTGGAGAAAAGTAAAATAAAATGGTCTATGCAATATCTTCATATCACACATACCAGCGATATCATAACCATGACTGATTTAGCTCATCTTCTATTGCTCATGATCATGATTCTTCAGTAAATTAGTTACATTTAAAATAGGGATGGTTTTTATGATGGATTCAGTAGAAAAAAATAAATCATTAAGCACACAAATAGAATATATTATTCCTGGTGTTATTGCATTATTAACAGCTCTAGTTCTAGTCATAATTTCAATACTAGGCCCTTTAGGGTCTAAGAATATAGTATATCGAACTTCTGTTACAGGAATGAATCAATTAATTGGTCAAGATTTGATAAATCTTATATTTATAGCACCTATCTGCTTAATTGCTGGACTATTACAACTAAAAAAACATAAACATGCGAAATTTTATTTAAATTTACCTGGAATGTATCTAGTATATTCGGGACTAGTTTATGCTATTGGTTCAGAATGGGGAAATCCCCTTTACGATTCTCTAGAAGCTAATTCTCATCATATTGTGTGGTTATTTTTGTTTCTTTCAATTTCAGGAATTATTATATTGATATATTCTTTCTCAAAATTCACCAAAGAAGATTCTCCAATATTAAGTAATAAATTTAAAAGAGCGAGTGCATTTTTCTGGGGTGGATTATTATCCATTTTTGCCATAGAACGCGTATTTACGATAAATGAAGTAATTATGAATGGAACCAATGCATCAACAACATATTCAGTAGCACCGATGTTGTTTTGGATGGTTAAATGTTTTGATTTGATATTTATGGTAACAATCGGGTATCTAGGTATTTATTTGTATTTATTCCACTATAAAAGTGCTTATGGATTTGTAATAACTACGTTGGGCGCCCTCCTGACAATGGGTGTTGCTGTTGTTAGTATGCAGTTTGTAATGCTTCTGAATAGTGACCCTTTGTCTAGTATTTTTAGAACACTATTCTTTATTATAGCGAGCGTAGTAATCATTAGTATTTATTTGAAAATGACTAATATTTTGAGTAAAGGGTCAATCAAATCTTATTTGAGATAAGTGCTTTACCTGTTTGAACATTCCAGAGTGAAGTATACAATTTGTTAGCTTTGATCAACTCTGAATGTGTACCTTCTTCAATTATCTTACCTTTTTCAATAACATAGATTTTATCAGCATTACGTATCGTAGAATGTTGCATACTGTCTTCATTACATCGAATAGGTTCTATTTTTTTACCTAGTTGGGTTTTCTTGTTTCCAAAAATTCATTATTGATTGAGAAAACTCTTTATATTTATTTCTTGAAAGAGAATGACCTGTATTAGGAAATATTGCAAGTTGAGCGTTTGGGATCATCTTGTACATTTCTACAGCATGTTCAACAGATATTCCTTCATCCCGATCGCCTAATATTATTAATACAAGTTTAAGGATTATTTGAATTTTCCCGTACGGAAAACACTCGGGATCAAACCACATTCTTGAAATATCTACGAGTAATTTTTTTCCAATATTCCTTTCCATAAATTGCTGAATGTAAATCACTCCAAACCTCCGTAAACTCTGATAAAGCATTGTTTATGTGGTTAAAATCAATATTTCCAGGACCAATTATCCCCCACGACTTTAAGCCTGATTTGTAATCATCCGTAATTTTATATAAAGCCCCTCCTACAATGAAAGCTGAGGCTATATCAGGATAGTTAATACCGATTTCTAAAGCAATCTGACCACCATCACTCCAGCCACATATAAGAGGACTTTCGATGTTTAGGGTGCGTATTAAACTCACAACATCTTCGGCCATCAGCTTATAACTAAAAAGACCTGATGGATTATTAGTTCTTCCACGACCTCGGCTATCAGGTGCAATAATTCTAAATTTCTCGGCTAGGATAGGAATATGGTCTTTCCAATTGAATTCTGCTGTTCCTGTTCCACCATGTAGCAAAATTAATGGATCACCTTTTCCATGATCCAAATAATGCATTTTTAATCCATTAACATCTGCGTATTGACCTTTAATTTCAAGCACTTCAACAAACCTCTGAAGCATCATTTTTCATTTTAGAAATTTCAGAGTCTAATAAAGTTAGAGTATTCAAGTTTAGTATACAGGAAAGTATCAAGTAGAAGTAAGACAAACAAATGCCAGCTTTAACTATTATAACCCATATTTTGTGATGTTTATTTTTATGCGATTTTGTCGTTTAGCCCAAATCGTACATAAACAATGAAAAATTAATTGCTCTTGTAATCTAAACCAGCCTTTTGCGGTGTCTAACAACCTCAATAGGTTACCCTACTAGGTTTGACCCTGTCTTCTAAGATGCGTTTCTTCTGATTAGGACAAATACCAGAAGGCTTAGTAACACGACATAAGGAATTGAAACATTAGATTTGGTTGTTATCTGTGAAGGATCGATAAGATATTCCGATACAATTGTACCGACTTTTGAACCACCTGCGTATAATTTGATGTGCAAACTGTAGTTTGGTCGGTCAATAGAAAATCTAATTATGGCTTCTTTGCTTGACCTAGCCTCTAATTCCCCAAAATTCACGGTATGGGTAGAATCTAAAGGTCTTATACCTTCTGCTTGAGAAATAGTCCAATTGAGGAAAATACTACCATTAGTTCTGATGTAAGTTGAAGGATTTGAAACACTCACATGAACCTGAAGTTTTTCTCCTTCTTGGATATTATTTGTTTGGATGGATAAATAGGGTGCTTCTTCTGCCATGAATAGGAGTCCTGGATAGGTCTGCGCACTATTCTCGATCACAACATCCGTGGGTGGGTTACAATAATCCCAAACTCCACGGTGATGATAAAATCCAGTCGTGCTATTGTAAATTGAACCATAGGATGAGGGATCACCATAAGTTTCAAATGTGAAGGCAAGGAGGGTATCATTAGTATACATCCAGTCATCCCATACTCCAGAAGTGGTATAAGCTCCATTCATCTCAAGTGTAAAACCTGTCAGTTCAGTCAGCTTTGTCCCCGTACTAATATATAACTCCCTATCATTTCCTCCTGGTAATACACCCTCGTGTCCTGGACCCAAAAGCATAGCATAATCCATTCCTGAATGTAAGGAAACCGCAGTTATGAAATTTCTTGCCATGACAAAATCACGAAATCTTGCTGTACAATTTTCAGAAAAAGCGCGGGGACCATGATAGTTCCATGCAGAAGGATTATCAGATGCTCCAGATTGGTTCCCAAAGTTATAGGCATAATTGCGATTCGGGTCTACTCCACCTGGAATGTCATTTCCACTCACCCCATCGCCATCTAGATCTAGTCCTTCATACCCTACGAAATTGTTTGATTCATCATATAATCCATCAACATATCCATCCATATTAACATCCTGAACTTCATATTCATCCTCGACTCCATCTCCATCCTCATCGATTGGGCGAGAAGTCTTTCTTTGCCAGGGATTTTGACTGAGTAACGCAGCACCATCAATGTTTAAGCTTGGGATCACAAAAATTGACTTTGTGTTTAGTAGAGGTTGTATTGGACTAGAAGAGGTGAAATAATCATAGACTAATCTATCGATGAAATAAAGAGCATTTTCAACATTTATTTGCTCTTGGGCGTGGTGCTGCCCTATAACTAGTACTTCGGTTTTTGGTAGAATTATCGATTCATTAGTGATTCGCACACAATATATTTCGCGGCCAAAATAAGTTTTTCCTATTGTAAAGACTTGAATGATCTCTGGATAAGTCGTATTGAGAGTTTTTAGTTTGGTGACGAGTTCTGTATAGTTGTGAAAGGGTCCAAGTGAAGGGCCAAAGACTACGCTATCATCTCCTTGTTGATCTCCCGGAGCGTCCTCAAATTCCTCCCAGAGAAAAGGATAACCATCTCTAATTTGAGAGCTGGATAATAAATTCAAGACATCTGTTTGGTTGGCCGCAATCTCTGATTCGACACCGTAGATGATAAAAATCGAGCATGAAAAGATGAGACCAATGAGTAGACTCAGAGATAGGTGAAGTTTGTACATATTGCTCGAGTGGTTATAGTTATTCAATCTACCATATAAAAGCTTAGTTCAAAGTACTGTTCATTTACTTCCTTAAACATCCAAGCAAGTTCCCTTTAGGGGATTAAAGGCATGTATAAACCACGGTACCAAGGTAAATACTTTTCATAATCTAACCAACGATTAACCACATCGTCAGATATTGTTCTAATCCGGAATGTAATATTTTTATATCCTCAAGCTCGATAATTAGTGTTCTTTCTTTAAAGATAACTCTTATCGCAAACAATCTCCTGATTAAGTTCACACCTGACAAAAATGTTTGATGAAAATGAAAAATTTATTTTTCAAAGCAATCTACTTTAGTAAAACAAATTTGACTTCAATGTCAAATCTTTTTTTCAAAAAAGGATATAAGAGAGCGATTTGTGGGTTAATTTGGTGAGATTTTTATGTCTATACCCTCAGAAAAAGTAATAATACGAGCCATTGCTCACGATATACGACGAGAAATATTAAGAATCCTGAAAGATTATCCTCGAACTTTCACTGATCTGTTAAACCACTTTGACATTTCTACTGGAAGGCTTAATTATCATTTAACTCAGATTAAGGGATTCATTGCAAAAAAATTATACCAACATCTGTGGCCCGATTCCCTTGTAACTACGTTAGACGAGTTACCCGTCAAAGGCAAGAGAAGAATGGCTCAAATTGGTAAATTTCATCGGTGTTAGGAGTATCACAAGTAGGTCTGATTCAAGTAGTCCTAATCGAAAGCAATCGTTCTCGTATTGCTTTCCTGCCGGATAGCGGATGTGTGACTCATCCTGTCCAGAATTATTTTCCAAATAGTTGTCTGACAAATTTAGGCATGAAATTGAGAGGTTTATTTCAAATACCAATGTAACAAGCTTCCAGCTTCCCTTTTCAGTGATACAGGCAAATTTCATTTTACTTTCAGAGATATTTTCAAATGCCATCCTAGTCAGTGATCCTCTATGCCTTTCGCTAAAAACAAGGAACTTAGCATAAATTATCGGATTGAAGGATAGGGAGCACTGATTGTTTTATTGCATAGCCATTTTATAGATCTGTAAATGTGGTATGATAATGGTTATGCCCAACATTTATTAAAGGAACTAAACTAAAAGAAATCCATAAGAAGAGAACCCCTTATGGATCGATAGGGATATTGTTCATATCTACCACAATGTTTGACGGATTACATTATTTGGGTTATTACAATCGATTTATCTTTCAATTCAGCCTTCAATCTTGTGTTATCAGGAATTTGATGACTTAATAAATAGGTAGCTAGGGGAGATTGAAGATATCGTTGAATTACTCTCCGAAGAGGACGGGCTCCATATGCTGGGTCATATCCCATTTTAGCGAGGAATTCCTTAACTTCCTGTGATATAACGATCGTGCATTTGTGATTCTCTAGTTGTTTTTTCAATTCCGAGAGCTGAAGTTCTACAATTTCTAGCATTAAATCACTGCTTAGAGTGCTGAAAATAACTATTTCATCAATTCTGTTGAGGAACTCTGGACGAAAATAATTTTTCAATTCCTCCAGCAGAGTAGTTTCAAGAGCTTCGTA
>JAEOTQ010000113.1 GCA_016839785.1 Candidatus Hodarchaeota archaeon
ACCTTCGGATAAAGGTCGATTGGGTTTTTCTAGTTTGTCTATTTCGAGATCAAGGATATCATTAATAGTATTTGTACTCGCGGAAACTATGAAACCTGTTCCACTTCCTAAAATTAAGATATCCCAGGAGGGAAATGTCTTAGTAACGCTAACAAACCCCAAAACAACTACCATTCCTATAATTGCGCTTGCTTTTAACCTAGCAAGGTCTGTTATGGCACTGAGTTCCATTCTCTAAACTTCTCTACATTGCTTCGTTTGTTTGAGTTTTTTTTTTCATTTCTTATATTATCTCGTGTATCACTATAATATTCTGTGATATATAGAATAATCACTAATCCTACCAATATTAGTTGAATAAACATAGGAACTATATCATAAATAAAAAATTTCGCTAGTAACAGGCATATATAGGCTAATTGGGCATATCCTGTTCCTAAATAGAAGTAAGAAGGGGTAAAATCATAATAAATCCATATTTTTAATTCAGTCCCTAGTACCTCAATAAATACAGCTCCACTGGCAGCTACTAACAGAAATAAAATATCATTTGAGAGTGCTAGGAACAGAATAGACACACCTGCTCGTAATAATGTCCAATAATTCCTTAGGGAAGTCTTGCCTCTTGTAAAAACAATGACTATCCATAATATGAATAATAATATGATGATAAACCAGCCAAAAATTTCAAGATTAGTCATAATGAATTCATAAAATCGGAAAATAAGTAACGTCATAATCCCCCATCCCCAAAAAATAGACAACGAGTACATACGGTCGTTATAGTGAGGGTACCACCATTTATGGGCATAAACTCCAACTATATCGGTTATTATCCCTAGAACAAGACCTAAACTAAATAGTAGCAAGCTGAAGTATAACTCCAAGCCTGTTTTATCAATAAACAGTAATAGCGTCCATGGAAGAATCCAAGCAATAGCGATTTTATCCTGTTTATATTTTTTCAGTATTAGGAACGCGATAGGTGTAGAAACGAAGAGAACTAATAAATCCTCAAGAATCATCAGTACACAGACCCGTAATTAGCTGATTTAGGCTGAAATTGAATGTATTATAAATCAGGATTTGAGGACATAAATCTCTCTGAAATCTATACCCAATTAAAACGTTGTTAAACAGCAGAAAAAGAAGGAAATCCCTCCGATGAGGTTGATAATTATTTAAGAAAGATAAAAACAATTATAACTATGCCTCTTGGTCATGTCAAGAATTTGGTTACTACTTCAATGACTGGAATCTAGATTGAAGCTATTAGTAGAGCTTTGATTGTTTTTACCTACAAATATGGTAAACATTTTCTAAACTAGGAGATACGTATTTATGTTGAGTATTCTTTAGTTTGATACGCAGCATAAACAACATTTAGTTTTATGTTGATAAAAGAATGTGGAATTAGTGAGTAGACCTTCAACAATATCTCACGGTGCAATGGCAATCGCCATTCTTGGTTGGGGATTGTCTACTACTTTCATAGAATTTGGTTTGGAATTCATTGGACCGTTCCCATTTTTATTTTATCGATTCGGACTTGCTACCATTACATTAACTCCTCTGGTAATTCTCTTCCGTCTCTCGGAATTTCTTGAATTAATTAGAAATAAATGGACTTGGGTAATTGGCATTTCTGAATCCTTAGGTTTGATTTTCCAGTATTTAGGTCAAGAACGTGGGGTAACAGCAGGACTAGCTGCATTACTGTCGTTAAGTTTCATAGTTATTGTCCCTTTTATTTCACCGTTCATTCTACATGAGAAATTGGGAAGAAATCACTTAATTGCAATGTCAATTGCCTTTATTGGGGTGATATTCATATCAAGTGAAGGGAATTTGTATAATCTAGCAAGTAGTTCGATTCTAGGTATAATCTTTCTTCTGGGTACAGCAGTTGGCTATGCATTTTACATCATATCAACCTCTAGATTAACAACAATAGAAAAACCAAATGTAGATACCTTTACTTTATTTTACAGTGTTTTACTGATCATAGCGCTCTCAAGTCTAGTTGCATCTCTCACTTTCAGTAAGCTAACTTCTATCCCAAGAGAGAGTATTCAATGGATTATTTTGCTGATAATCTTTTCTACTCTGATCGCGTTTTTTGCTTATTTCAGAGCATTGCAGGAAATTTCAGCTAATGTTGCTTCAGTATTACTCCCTCTACAAGTTTTAGTACCATTTGTTATTGATTTTTTTCTTCTAGACAGGATATATTCTTTGTGGATTCTCACAGGTTCTTTTTTGATAATAATAGCAATGATTATTGTAGTAATTCAGCCCTACCTCGAATCACCAAAAACGGAACTTCATTCCTAGGTTTTGCATCTCCCTTCAATAATTACACTCAATATTATAAATTTAAAAATGATTTTAAAAGGTCTATCGCTTTTTCTTCCATTTTGAGGATTTTAATGAGAACTAATTTACCCTCGTCTCTCATTTCAGGTGTCCATTCAACAGTGGATAAGTATCTTGGTTCTGGATTTACGCTAGAATCGTAAGGTGGAATAAATGTCCGTCCCTTCTCCTTATCAACCCAATTGGGCATAGGGAAGTGAATCCAATTTTCACAGATATATTCAGAGATGGATTTGTATTTTTCTCTCACTTCAAGTAACTTTTTTCGTTGGTCGCCTGAAAATAAGTCCGCTATATTGAGTAGAAACATATGAGTTGCATGTCGTGCATCAAAAAGTAAATCATATAACCACCCATTGAGATGCCAATGACTTGCTAAATTATCTTTATGAGCCTCATCATCATTTATTTGGTCAATCCAGAATTGAAATCCTGCACGACCATTGTGGTACTGATTATCAACGAAGGGAACCTCAAAACTTGCAACAACCTTCTGTAATTGTTCCAAAATAAGTTCTTTTTTTGATTTACTTTCACTTAGTTCTTCTAAGATATGAATAATCCATGGGAATTTCGTCATTGGAACATATTCAGCAGATTTATTGTCAAAGTAATCCCTGACGTAAAAAGTATCCCCTTCATATCCACAAATTATACCCCATTCGGGAACTTTCAGAAGGTCAATTCCAATGACTGGAAGACCAGAATCCAAGCTTTTCTTGATTATATTCCTCGCTTCTGCTTTTTTAATACCTTTACCTTCATCTTCTGAAATCATATAGTCTTTTGTCCTAAAACCAAGATGTTGTGTGACAACTGATCTATCGTACCAGTCACCAGACGAGGGGCACCATACCTTGGAGAACTGCATTCTGAATGCCGCTCCTGATATCCCCATTAACTCATAATAGTCTGTTTCTTTATCTAATGTCTTCATAATATTGTTTATTGAAGCAATAAAGCTTGTTTCTCCGCTGATACCCCAACCAAGGGGAGGGATATCCTTTATGAGTACTTTTGACATGTGTTTGATCCTCAAAATGAATTGACGTATGAGATTAAAATTATTTTTCAAGATCCTCAATTTTATCGAGCGATGATTTTTCTTAAATACAGTAAGAAAAGCAGAGCGAGGAATGAAAAGAGACTAGCGAAGAGGAAGATAGGTAAATAGCTTCCAGGTTCAAGAACTCGTATAATACCTACCAAAATAGGTCCTAATGCACCAACTAAATTTGCGATCAACATAACTAACCCAAATGCTTGACCTTTATACCTAGAATTCTTCGCTACAAGACTATTTGTACTTGGCCAGAAAATCGCATTAACGATTCCATGAAAAATAAATGCGAGAAAAAGAATTGGTATTGAATCTACAATATAGATGATTAGGAGAATTCCCACAGTAAAGAATGCACCAAAGGAAAGTACTACATCCTCTCCATACATATCACCAAAATAACCCCCTAATAATTGTCCTGCAGAGCCTATCAAGGTTGAAACACCAATAAACAATGCAGCTTCTGTAACTTCTATTCCCTTCACTTCTGAAAGAAAAGGTGATAATATAAAGTATATCATACCCCTATTTAGCGACATTGCAATCATGAAAGCAAAAATTATGATTAAAACAATATGAGAACTCTGGATATTCTTTTTTATTAGTTCTTTCCCATTATTAACGAATTCAGCTTTTTCTTCTATTACTAATCTATGATTTTTAGGTTCAAAGCGTCCAACAAATAACCAAAATACAATAGTAGTTATAACCAATGGAATAGTCCAAAAGAGATAAAGTTCCTGCCAATTAAAAGGTCCTAATAAAAAATAAACAGATATAGGTCCAAGAGATGCTCCTAAACCACCTCCAATTCCATGAAGTGCTAGTACTTGATTATATTTAGGGCTGAAAGTATGTGTAACAGGATCCTCGTACGCGGTTGTTACCCAAGACAAACCAGGTGGATGATACAATGATACTCCTAATCCTAGAAATGTCACCCCACAGAGCATAATGAGAAAGTAATGTCCCCAAAATCCAATAATAATTGTCCCTATTGTTGCTAGAATTAAACTGAAAGTCATCATCACCCCTCGACGATGATTATCTGCTAATTTACCGAAAAATGGTGAGGGTAATGCCGCTGAAAGTGTTCCAACAGTTCCTATTGTTCCTAATCCAAGCCATCCTATCGAACTTGATTCTTGAAACAGATCAGAACCAACGAGTAATAAAATAACTGGAAAAATAAAGAATGGAATCTCTACTGAAGCGTGAATTATGAATGCAGCAATCAAGCTTATTCTAGGTGGAATTCTATCTTGTAATTCATAGTTCACTTGAGACTCCCTCAAAATTTTGCAGTAAATCCTAAAATGAACGTGGAGATCATGAATTCTCATAAGAGATGTGAGTCGTTTTCACATCTGGTTGTTCACCTTTCTCGAGAGATTCTTGTGTGATTTCTTCAAAGAGCTGGAAAAATGCTTTTTCTACGTTTTCCCCATTTTTCGCTGAAGTCTGATATGTTGGAACATCAGGATATTCTGAGCGGGGTAACTCGACCCGAAGTTCAGTCAAATCAGATTTGTTCCCTAATAAAATCATTGGAATAGGTCTTCTAATATTATCTTTACACTCTTTCAACCAATTTTGCACATTTCGATAGGTTTGTGCATTAGTTAAATCGTAAATAATAATGGCTCCACTTGTGCCAGAGTAAAAACGTGAACGAAAGCGTTTAAAGTGAGTTTGGCCAGACATGTCCCATAAAACAAATCGAATTGGCTTTTTCGTCTTCTTTGTAATAGTATTGAACGGGGATATATCAACACCGATAGTTGTTTTGTAAATACTGGAAAATTTCTTATGAATGAAACGATTCGCTAAGGATGTTTTTCCAGTACCTCCATCACCAATTAGGATTACTTTTAGAGATTTACTTTCCGTAGATTTGGTCATTGGTATCATTTCCCAGCAAGAAGGCGATCAGCGAGTTCCAAAGACAGGTGATGTTTTTTTATACCTGCAATTGTCTGTGTAGGGTCATATGGTACGCGTATAAATTTGGTATTGAAAGATTCCATATCGAACAGGACATATGATGCACGATTATCCCCATCTCGTGGTTGACCTACCGATCCTGGATTCAATATTATTCGTTTATCCTGTTGTCTTATGAGCGGAATATGAGTGTGGCCTAAAAATAAGATATCGATCTCAATTAATTCCATGAAATCAAAGGTAGATGAAATATCTTCTTCATCTTCAGGATATATATATTGGTCTAAGGGATATTCCGGACCTCCATGTATCATCATGGCTTTATGATTATCAAGATATAATGTATACATCAATGGTAAACCATGAAGTATTCTCCGCTCGTTAACAGTCAATCCCTGTGTAGTAAACTCAATCGGGAGTTGAGAAACATCACGATAATAGAGTGGAACATCTCCCAATGCTGCAGCTTGATCATGATTTCCTTTAATAACTAGATCACAACGAGCGAGGGCAAGATGAATAGTAGGAACGGGTTCTGTATAATATCCAACGAGATCACCCAAACAGTAAATTCTATTTATTTTGTGTTTGTGAATATCCGTTAGTACGGCTCGAAAAGCACTTAGATTTGCATGAACATCGGATATTACAGCGATAGTCGTCATTCGAGCAGCCCTATTTCTTAATATACCAGAAAAATCCCCCAAGCAGAATACATAACTAATTAGCTTCATATTTAAGAATATTATTTCCATTTCTGCATTGATCGTGAATATTAATAACTGTCAGATTAGTGCATCAAATGACTGAAATGAAGAATCGCTATAGTAGTGTTGTGTTTTTCCTATTTTTAATTTTGAATTTTCATGCAATGGGAGTTTCAGACGGTGTTCTTACTCACTCTTCTTTAATAGCGTTTGATCCCACGGAAATCTCCCTAGACAATACAGAATCAATCTATAATCAGTATTCACCTGATGGAAATGTCTCAATTTTAGTAGCTGTTGATAGTCATCTTGTTGGATCAGATAAATTCTTTTCAGATACTGATTATGCAAAAAATGTATTTAACGGTTGGCTTGTTCCATTTGAAAAACGTTTTAACATGAGTTTTCATGTTTTAAACGTCACAACCTTTACTCCAGGAGAAAATGATTCATTAGATGTAAGTATTGTCGAAGTCGCAGATTTTTTATCTTGGAATTTTGCAGATGATTACGATGATCCTACTGTAGATGGAAATATGTACGATTTTCTAATTATCTACCAGGAGGAGTATCGAGGCGGACGAAATCGTGCCAACTCTGTTAAAGGAAATGCTTTGATTATCGCTCATAATCAACCTTTAAGCTGGACAACAAGACAATTAATTCTCCTACATGAGGTTGGTCATATTTTCGGAGGTGAGCACTATAATGAAGGTATCATTCCTCCCGAATGGTTTGGCTCTGCGGACCTCAGCATCATGTCATATGAAAATTTGTCCTACATGAGTATTTTTGGGTGGAATAGAGAAATAATGCCCATGGATGACCATAATTTTGCGATTATTAACGCCTCTAAATACCGATTCGATAAAAATGATGCAGATGTTGACTCCCTTCCTAACTACTATGAATTCAGGTATGGAATGGATCCTACAAGCGATGATACACTTCAGGATCTTGAGGATGATGGAGTAACAAATTTAGATGAATATATTTATGGAACTCATCCCTTGGTAAGCGATACAGATGGAGATCTATTCTCAGATTGGGCAGAAATCTTATTTGAATCTTCACCGTTAAATTTGTCAGATTTACCAACTATAAACGAACCAGTCATTTTTCCACAGTCAGAAGATCAGACTATATTGGAAGATCAGTCAATTAATCTAAGATGGCGAGCAGTGGCGCAGATTAAGGATTCCTATGCCATTTACACAAACGATTCCCTCACTAAACAGACAGATTGGGACAAGGAATTAATCCAATATACCTTTGAACCAGAAACAAAAGGTAACTGGCAAATAACTTGCAAAGTTATGGATGATCAAGGACATTCAGCTCAATCAAGTGTATGGATAGAGGTCATAACCGAAGGCGGACCAAGTATTATCCCCTATATGTTCCCTTGGTTTAGTCTATTAACATTAATGATCATAATTAGGATAAGATCAACTAAAAAGTGGAAAGATATTCATGTAAAGGATTACTCATTGAGATAACAGATGTAGTACCTTTAAACTACCATGAAGTTCAGTAAAAAAGCTTTTCCATAAAGAACCTATACCAATGAGAGCGAGGAGATAAGTAACTTCACCAGAGTTATCTTCCACAACTCGGAATAATATATCCAGGAGCCCTCCTTTACGGACATAATCATTAATAAGGAGTACTCTTTTATCTCTAATTCCATGCCGTATTTGATTATAATAGACCGTAGAAACAAGTTCCTGTTCAATGAGGTATGGATATCTAATTATATTTTCAGGTTTTGCTGAGGGAAGACGATAAGAAACTGAATACCAAGGTATACCCAAGGTTTGTGAGAATCCAATTGCGAGAGGAACTGCCTCTGAATGAGTTAATATAACATCAAACTTTTCATACAGTTTTTCTTTCTGACACAAATAGTACGCAAGAAAATTAAGGGTTGAAGGTGTGCCTAAAAACTCTGTTAGATCCACTTGAATCGGTTGGGCCTGAACATCTATATCTATTCTGGGTATTAATAGATCTGTTACAAGATTAACTTTCTTCAGAACGTAGGTTTTACAATATTCAATTTTCTCTCTACTTAGCTTAGTTTCTCCCTTTAAATATCGAGTAAACTGCGAGTAAGATAACTGAAGATCGGAAGTAGCAGTGATAAATTGCTCAAATGCTAAATAAAATTCATAGATAGACTTATATTTCTCTAAAATTAGTCGCAATCCATAAAGTACTTGTAAATGATCCCAAATCTGTTCTTCGAACTTCAAAAAGACCCCTTCTTTTTTTATTGCATATTTTTACAATAATTTCTACACATAAGAATACATAATGAGATCTTAGGTTTAATCATTCATAATTTTGCAATATACTAAATAAAAACCCTTCGTTTGGGAGATAAAATATAATAGAACCACTTTTTAGAATATCACCCGATAATAAATGGCGACCATTCAATCAACAGATCGTGATGTACAACTTGTACGACAACTTGCTTTGATTACTACTTTTACTGCATTAGTATTCATGTCTACAGTAATTTTTTCGTTTGAATTAGTACCCACCACAGGATATTTTAATTTTGGTGAGTCGTTTGTTTACATAGCTGCCTTAATCGGAGGTCCTATTGTAGGGGCTATTGCAGGAGGTTTTGGTTCATATTTAGCTGATTCATTTTTAGGATTTGGACAATTTGCATTCGCTACTCTCATAATCAAGGGTTTAGAAGGTTTTGTAGTTGGTTTGCTATTCAATTTTAGTGCCCGAGTGGACCAAAAGAAGAGACGGATTTTCTTAGCTATCATCACAGGATTTCTTATCCTATTCACAATGATTCTCAACATTTTTGAGGGCAGTTTCGTAGCTGAGAGTGGATTGGCACTCGGTACTTACACTTTACCTGGAATCATCCTAATTTTCATTGCGATCATATTAGCAGCAATTTTATGGCTTGTAGAGTTTCGGTTGAAGTACCGGGGAAAAATGGCTCTTTCATGCCTCTTAGCTGGACCTATAATCGTCGTAGGTTATTTCCTCTGGGAAGTTTTTGCTTTACAAGTTGCTGTAGAAGCAGCATTATTTGAAGTTCCTTTCAATATAACACAAGTGATTTTTGGAACTCTCATTGCTGTTCCTATCGTCACCTACCTTGATGAACTAGGTATTCTTCCCTCCCGCACTCCAAAGGATGATGAAGTGTAGAAAAAGATCCTAGTATCTCTATATAGTAATCCCTCCTTGTGAAGGAAAAATTAATGCTGGAAATCAGACATCTGAAGGTTAAATACGCAGGATCCTCAGAATGGGCACTTGATAACATTTCTATGGATGCAAAACCTGGCCAAATTACCCTGATCACAGGTTTCAGCGGTTCTGGAAAGAGTACACTAGCCCGAGCCTTAATGACTTTAATCCCCAAATTTTTTTCTGCAACCATGAAAGGAGAAATTCAGGTAAATGATCGATTAATCCAATCCTACACACGATCTGAACTTATCAAGCTTTGCGGTTATGTTCCTCAATACCCTGCTGATTTTGTAACTACTCTCTCAGTTGAAGAAGAGGTAGCTCTTATTCTAGAGAATTTAGGATTCATGCCTGAAGAGATTATATCCAGGTTAGATGAGGTCTTTACCATATTAGAGATTAATATTCTAAGAAATAAGCTCCAAACGGAACTTAGCTCTGGTGAGTTACAACGAATCGCCATAGCAACTGCTCTTGCACCAAACGTTCCTATTCTCATTTTTGACGAACCTATGGCTCGTATTGATTTGAAATCTGAACTCCTACTCGTCAGATTATTGAAAAAGTTAGCAAAAGAAGGGAAAACAGTCGTAGCATTTGAACATAGACTCGATTATCTTCTTGAAGTCGCTGATAATGTAATCATCCTTGAAAATGGCCAAATCACAGCTCAAGGAAAACCTGAGACAATCATTAAGGATTTACTGATAATTGATCCTCCTGAAATTTCATTGATGAAAATACCTAATTCATCAAAGATACCTGCATCTTTTACAGATGCTCATACAAGTTTGAAGGAGTTTCTTCTCTAGGAGTGGATAATACAAGTGGAAATTCAAGTCCAAAATGTTCATTATCAATATTCAAAAGATTCTAGAGAAATTTTCCATTCATTAACTTGGGCTAGTCAGTTTCCTGAGATTATTGGAATATTGGGAGTAAATGGTTGTGGAAAATCAACTTTTCTCCGTTTACTTGGAGGATTAATTCATCCTACTTCTGGTAAAATCCTAACCAATGGTGAAGTTGTTACAGGAATATCTTCTGTTAAAAAAAACCTGTGTTTTGTACCTGAAAACGCAAAACTCTTTCTAGTTGGACCGACATTAAGAAAAGAAGTGTATAGATTAAAAATAGGTGAGCAGGAATCTGATAGACTGCTAGAAGATTTCGGATTACTTCATCTTGCGGACAAAAAACTCTATGCTTTAAGTGAAGGGCAACGACGTTTAGTAGCTATTTGGTTAGCATTCCAACTAAATCGACAGATTATCTTACTCGATGAACCTACCATTGGGATGGACATTCAAGGAAAAGAATTGTTTTCAAAACTCTTGAAGGATGCTACTGCTATTGGAAAGACTGTAATTATTGCCAGTAATGACTCACGAATTCTTCCAATGGTTGAAAGAATATCTGTTATTCAAAACAAAGGAATTTTTCTTGATGGTTCTCCTAAGGATGTCCTTTACAACCTAGAAAACACAACCAAGTTAATTCCTAATCAAGTTGTTCGTCTTATTTCATCGATGAATGATTTGGGAGGAAAAATACCTCCTTACACTAATATTTCCCAACTTAATAATTATCTACAGCAAATAAAGAGGAGGAATTCCTAATTTCAGGAATTTTAGAGAGACTTTATCGAGGATTGGTGTTTCATCCAGATTCTATTAGTTTTCATCCTCTTTCAGGAATTTTTATTCTTTTAGTTCAGTTTATACTTTTACTTGTCTTAGCTCCCCTTCCTCTATCTCTTCTTACTATCTTTATAATCTTTGAATTTTTATTAGTAGGTGGGAGGAGGTCAATGATAAATCTGTTGTGGGGCATTATGCCTCTTATTATCTTTTTAACTGGCACAACATTGATTTTTTCAGGATTTACCATTGCATTGGGAGTGTTCTTACGTATTATTAGTGGTGCCCTAAGTTTTTCTTTCTTTATAACATTCACCAATCCTTCAGACTTAACCCGCATTTTTGAATCATTACATATACCCCCGCGATGGGCAATAATCCCCTCTCTCACCTTAACATTCGTCCCTCGAGTTATTAAAGATGCACAAGAAACTATAGAAACATTGGCATTACGGGGTGAAATTGGAGGAAAGTGGAATATCCTAAAATGGATGCCAAGAGTATTTGCAATAATTATAGCGTCCAGTTTGTACCGATCTGAATTTCTAGCTCAGGCCCTGTATTTTCGAGGGTTTGGTCTTCCCTCACGTACTCATTATCGTAAAATAGCATTCAAACGAGTAGATCTGCTCCGATCATCTTTTTGGAGCTTAATTCTAGTATTAACACCACAAATTAATTCTCTTTCATTCAGTTAAGCTGAAGAAATACTACTCTTCCACTAAAGATTCTAATATGTGCATATCTACCCATGTTAATGGCCATCACTGGAAAACTATTATCAGTAAAGGCTTTTCCTAGTAAAAGCGACTGGATAATAGTAAATGATCCACCGTGGCCAATCAGTGCCATTCTATATTCTTTCCCATCTCGTTTCTGATTTAATAACTTCTCAAAACCAATGGCGACTCGATTCCAGAATACTTGTAGACTTTCACCATTAGGGAATACAAACTGTTTATGGGTGTTCAAGAGTCTAGCAACAAGAGGTTCGTGCTTTCCTACTTTATCCATTGGAAAGAATTTTGGGTAAGATGGATCTTCCTTTATTTCTGATTTATATCTTCCAGCCCATACCCCAAGATCAATCTCTGCTAGCCATTTTTGTTCATTAAATGGAGGTTTGGTATCAAGAGCATCATAAATATAGGAAGCGGTTTGTTTAGTTCGTACAAAAGGGCTAACTATGAAATCAGAGAA
Source organism: Candidatus Hodarchaeota archaeon (assembly GCA_016839785.1). GTDB lineage: Archaea > Asgardarchaeota > Heimdallarchaeia > Hodarchaeales > Hodarchaeaceae > Hodarchaeum. The sequence goes on from JAEOTQ010000113.1 coordinate 12,159, forward strand.
GGAATGTAAATGGAGCTCCTCAGCAATATTTTTCGCTTGTTTGATACCTATCTCACTCAATGGAGAAGTGGGGGATGTCCAATGCGCAGGTGGATTTTCAGGTTGGGCATGTCGAATCAAGAATAGATCTAGCTCAAGATTTTTTATATCCAATTGAAATCATTCCGAATAACTATAAACAGGAAGATAAGATGATTTTCCTTATAGATTTTTTGCCTGTCCGTAGCTATTAAAGGCTTTCAAGAACATCAGTGCACTTGTGTACGCTGCTGAGGCTAGTGCATGCTCAGTAGTCTCGTTAACCGCATATAGTTCATCAAAGTGTTCTAATATAGCTAGTTTGCTGTATTTCAAAAACGTTTCATTAATAGGTATTCCTGATTTCTGATAGTTATCATTAGTCCATTTGAAAATAGTTTCAAATAGCTCTGGCTCAAAGATTTTAAGAACATCCCAGGCAACAGTCATCCAATTAGTACCCACATTACCTTTTCCAATTACATCTTTAGGAAATTTCTTGGCAATAATATCTAATGGAGTCCCAGTGATACCATGTTGAGCAATTTTGACACCAAAAGGTTTGATAGCATGCCCGATATCAGAGGTCAATTGTATATCAATACCTTCTTGTCGTATTGGGTTCCCATGTTTGTCATATTGAAAACCGTGAACAGAACCGTTGGCAATGGCAAGAAAATGAGGGTGGACATCATGATCTTTCAATGACTCGATGAAGGTGGTTGCCTCACTAACCGTCGTCATCACTAAGCCTGTCTTAGGATCCTTTTTCCCTATCTCTCCAACTTCAACCTCTAGTCCAAAATTCTTATGTCCAAGTTTCTCTTCAATGAAATGAGTTACTTCAGAAGTCGCATTTATGTTTCCTGATAAGTGCTCTTTATCATTGGTACCAGATTCATCATATAAGAAGCTGGCATCAATAGCGAAAGAAGTATAGCCTGCCTCTATTTGTGCAGATATCAATTCTTTCACCCCAGGAATATCTTCAGGTTTTCCTACCTTAATATGATCCCCGTGGATAATATAATTTGAATATTGAACTTCCGCTGCAACGTCAGCTACAAATTTCCCATATTTTGCTGGAGTAAGTCCAGTGTATCCTCCTTGAAGATCTGACTCCGATTTAGCTAATTCAAAGATTATAGGTGAATCTGTATCTTTCGCTGCTTGCAAGATTCCCTTCACCACTCCCTTACCAATCCGAGTATTACACGCCATAATGATACTATTTGTAGGGTAAATCTTTTCATAAAAGGGCTTTCCCCACATAGGTTTATAATCAGTCATTCTTTTAACACTTCTGAAAATCGATTTTTTGTTAGTTAGATCTATTTCCTGTAACATTTAAATCTTGATTGAGATGATCAACTGCATTGTTAACTCATGAGTTGAATTCAAAATTTAGAAATTGTTTCCATTTTTGATGTATACCAAGGTACTTAATCGTAAAAGGGGAAAAATCTAAGAGGAAGCAAGTTTCCCTTCTTTGGGGATAGGCATTATTACTCTTATTTCATGGAATCTTAAGAGTGGTTAGAGTGCATGCATATTGTCTATCCCCTCAATCTCCTATCTATTACTTTTTTGAGATGTTTGTAAATAGGAAATACCTGTACCTCTGGATTCCCACTTTATTAAATACTTGAAACTGAAAAAGTACAGGTCTGATTATTATCTTCATCCAGCTATTGATATCTTATGAACTATCCACCATGTATCCTCAATTTTCATCAGATTGAAGTAATCAGTATAACGTACTTTTTGATTTTCGATCACAATCTTTGCTGAACCGATCATATCGGTAACATCCACATATTTGAATGTCGTTTTCCAGTTTAATGACAGATCGGGGTTTTCAGGATTATACCAAGAAAAATGCTCGATTTTATCGACAACTCTGAGTTTTCCATCCTCATCATGCAAGAAAAACTTCCATTTTTCATGTAAGATTTGTTCATAGAGCTTAGGATCTTCCTTTACATGGCCCTCATGATAATAGGTCATGATTGCTTGTTTTATTTGTTTTTTTTCTTCTAGATACTTTTCTGCACTCATTTCTGGATCTTCCGTATAATTGAAAGAGTAGGGGAAAATTATAAATGAGACAATTCTTATTTTTTTGTGTCATGGCAACTAGTGATAATCTTACTCCCACCTTCTTCATTGATAGTAATTCAGACACAATTCATCAAATGGCGATGGATCTGCAATCACAATCACTGGATGAAGTTGATCTGAGTGTTTCCATATTTAATTTTGTTCGAGATGAAATTAAATATAAAATCAATATGTCTCACTATGCTGGTCCTGATGATTTCAAAGCTAGTGCCACATTACAACGAAAAGAAGGATTCTGTATACCTAAATCAATTTTACTAGTTGCATTATATCGTGCCTGTAACATACCCTCAAGATTGCATTTTGCTGATATCATAAATCATCAAAGTCCTGATTATTTGGTGAAACTTATGGGTACGAATGTGTTTTATTTCCATGGATATGCAGAAGTATTTCTACAAAATCAATGGTTCAAACTTACTCCCTCTTTCGAAACTGATTTGTGCCAGAAACATGATTTTCCTGTCTGTACGTTCACTGGGTTAAATGATGCTACGTTCTCTTCTAAAGATGTTCAGGGAAGACCCTTTATTGATTACCTGCAGGATCGAGGAGCGTACTCAGATCTCCCCTTTTCTGATATGGTATCTACTTTTCAAGAATTTTATGGTGGACACTTTTAAAATACGATAGATAATAACCGAAAATGAATAACGCTCATTCATTATTATTCTGGAATTCAAGTTATCTTTAATTTCAATTAATTATATTCTCTAGATCGTATTTTTGGAGATTTATACAATGGTATTCAAATTACTTGGAATAAATGGTTCCCCCAAAAAACCTGCTGCGAAAACTAATTCTAAATTCTTACTAGATGTCACCTTACAAAGTGCAAAAGAACATGGAATCGAAACAACAACGATTAATCTAACTGATTACACCATTAATTTGTGTAATGGCTGTGAAGTTTGTCCCACAAAACCTTGCCCTCTTGATAAGGATGATGATTATCCAAAGATAGAAGCTCTGATCCAAGAACATAATGGATTGGTAATTGCTTCTCCCTCATACTGGTCTGGCCCTCCAGGCATTTTGAAGAATTTTTTCGATCGTTCTCGTGATAATAAAATGCCTAAACAATTATGGGAGGGAAAAATCTTTTCTGCTGTTGCTGTTTCGGGCCTACGGGTTGGCGGACAAGAAGCGGTTATCTCCCAGTTAACTACGTTTGGATTAGCCCATGGAATGCTAATTCTTGGAGGTACAGGTCACCCCTGGTTTACATCTCCCTTTCCAATGGGTTCGATGATGTATGAAGAGGTCAAAGAAGACGAGGTTAAAATAAAATTCCGACATGTCAAAAAAGACATTATTGCGATCCGTGAT
>JAEOTQ010000114.1 GCA_016839785.1 Candidatus Hodarchaeota archaeon
GAAGATTTAACTGATAAAAAATTTGTCGTGTGTCCCGCGTGGCCATATGTGAATGCTGTTCCTCACCTTGGAACCGTTTTACACCTACTTAGTGCTGATATTTATGTTCGTTACCTGAAACTCCGAGGAGCTAACGTAATTTCAGCAACAGGTTCGGATTGTCATGGAACACCGATTGCAGTTGCAGCTCTAACTGAAGGGATTTCACCAAAGGAATTGGTTAATCGGAATCACACTCAAATCCTTGAATTACTCCGCAAGTGGAATATAGACCTCAACTACTCTAAAACAGAGAATGCTTTCCATTATCAATGGGTACAGGATTTTTATCATCGTTGCTTTGAAAATGGGTATATTTTTAGTAAAGAGATTGAACAGTTGTACTGTAAAACGGATAAACAATTCTGACCTGATAGATTTGTTGAAGGAACCTGTCCCCATTGTAAGGCTCCAGGAGCAAGAGGTGATCAATGTGATTCACCAACTTGTGGCAAACCACTTAGTCCTGTTGATCTAATCAATCCTGTATGCAAAATTTGCGGTAAACCTCCTATAACCAAAACCACAACACAATGGTATTATGATTTCAGTGCTTTTCAAGAGGAATTAACTGATTTCATTAATCGGAATGAAAATTTTCCAGATAATGCCCGAAAATTTTCAAATCATATTTTAGAAGAAGGATTGCATGCAAGAACCTTAACTCGTGATTTGGCTTGGGGGATTCCTGCGGATCCTGCAATTCCTGAAGCAAAAGGTAAATCGATCTATGTATGGTTAGAAGCAGTATTAGGCTATATTTCTGCCTCAGCTGAACTAGGCCTTCGACTATACAAAGATCCGGATTATTGGAAACAGTTTTGGCTTGAACAAGATACTCGCACTATTTTCTTCATTGGAAAGGATAATATTTTCTTTCATACCCTCCTTTTTCCAGCCCTCCTTCTGGGAACAAAAGATACATATGGGAAACCTTTTGTTCTCCCCTATAATGTAAGTACTACTGAATTCCTAATATTTGATGACGAAAAATTTAGTAAATCTAGAGGTATCGGTATTTGGATTGATGAAGCAGCAAAACTTCTTCCAACAGATTATTGGAGGTACTATTTGGCAGCTACACGTCCCGAAATAAAAGATACTGCCTTTACATGGACTGAATTTGAACAGCGTGTGAACAACGACCTCAATGATGTGTTAGGAAATTATGTCCATCGAGTTTTTGTATTAATTCACAAGTTCTTTGAAGGAAAGATACCCGAATGTCACAGATTAGATACTACTGATAGAGAATTTGTTACTGCTATTCACAATGTACCAGAATCTGTTGCTGATAATTTTGATAAATTCGAATTCAAAAAAGCAGTTAATGCGATAATTGATTTTGCCCGAACAGCCAATGGTTATTTGAGTTCAAAAGAACCTTGGAAATTGATAAAAACTGATCCAACTTCAGTAGAAACTACTCTATATCTATGTGCTCAATCAGTTGCTACATTGAGTGTCATTTTATCTCCAATCATACCTGATTCCGCTACAAAATTATGGGATGCCCTCAAACAGAATGGAAGTGTCCATAATCAACTTCTAAGTGAGGTAGGAAAACTCAAATTAACTCCTGGCTCCAAGATTTTAGAATCCAAAACATTATTCAAAAAAATTGAAATTGAAGAATTGGAGAAACAACTCGATGAAATTCATAAAAAACAGCCTAAGAATACAAAAAACGTGAAAAAAATGTCAGATAGAGAAATAATTCCATTTAAAGATTTTGAAAAACTTGATATTCGCATTGGAACAATTATCAAAGCTGAAAAGGTACCTAAAGCAAAAAATCTCTTGAAACTTAGGGTCGATCTAGGGGATGAGATTGGAGAGCGACAATTAGTTGCAGGACTTGCTTCTTTCCGTAAAGCTGAGGATTTAATTGACCAAAAGATAACTGTAATTGTGAATTTAGAACCTGTAACCATTCGTGGAGTTAGATCCGAAGGAATGCTCCTTGCAGCAGTCGAAGGGAAAGATCTAGGATTAATCGTACCTGATAAAAATGTAGCTAATGGTACCAAAGTAAGCTAAAGTTTTTTAATGAGCTAATTCCACTAAGATCTAATTTATTTCGATATTTAGGGTTGAAAATAATGTCTGAATGGGATTTAGTTCTTTATACAGATGATAAACAGAAAGAAGTTTACAATAAATTAAAACTATCTGACAAAAAGTTGTCTGCTGCAGGCCAACATGGAAAAGCGACAATGCTTGTCGACAATGAAGGGAAAGAATGGCTCCTAAAGGTGTTTTCTCATATTATTGACTTTGATGTAAAAAAAGTGTCAGATTTAGATATAGATATTCAAGATACACCTGAAAAAAGTCGAGAGCGTCTTCATCTATGGCGAGTTTTGAATGAAATTACCGCTTCGCGTCTCGGAAGACGGATACACTTAAATGTACCAGAATCACATCTAATTTGTTCGGGAAAAGTCGCCAAATTCGCTCTTAAATCATCTACAATCTTGAAAGAGGAAGACGTAGTAGTTTTGGATGAAGAGGAGGAGGATGGAGAAACAGCGGAAGAATTTTACAATTTATCAGAACGAGAGATAGGATCATTAACTACTTCAGATCGGTTTGAAGAAATTTTAGCAAAAAGAAGTAGTCGCAAGAAAGCTGTAGATGTATTGGCGATTCTCCAAGAAAAAATTCCTAATAGTCGAAATATAGATGAGTACTTAGATGATCAAAAAGCAGATTTGGATGGAGCGTTTGCTGCAATACAAAATATCGATGATGCTTTTCTATTATTACCTTTCGATATTTGGTTAAATGATCCTGATCGAAATGCTGGTAACTATTTAGTTCAAATGGACAAAAGCAATAAAGCTTCCCAAATATGGGGAATTGACTACGAAATGTGGTCATTTGGAAGTGATATTTGGATGGAAGAGGATAACGTAACTCAAGGTAGGAGTTACTTAACAGCCATTATTCACCCGAAAAGCCATATTTTTGATTCTCGCGTTAATCAAACCTTCTATCGAATAAGAATGCTACAAGATGAAGAAATCATCCAAATGACAAAAGCTCCTAAATTAGCCTGCAAGTTTTTTGAATATCATATAAACAAAGGCAATTTACATTCAGACGAAAGGGAAAAATTAAAGCATGTTGAAGTTAATCTTGAAGATTTCCTCATCGAATCACGACCGAGGTCAGATAAACTTAGTGAAATTATAGCTCGTCAAATAGGGCTTCCAAAAGACTTCAAAACTTAAGATAATCTTCCTTAAGATCGAAGACTTAGCTTTCATTATCAATCTTCAATAGGTTCAGAGTCTTTAAAGCCATCATATATTCTTCATTTGTCGGAATAACTAGTACTCCAACCTTTGATTCTTCGGATGAAATTATCTCCTCTTCATCTCCTTTCGCATTTTCATTTTTGGAAGTGTCTAGAAATGCACCGACACTGTCTATACCTCTTACTACCAGATCTCGAAAGTAAGGAGATCTTTCCCCTATCCCACCTGTGAATACAAGAGCATCTAATCCACCTAAGGTGATAAAATAAGCTCCAATATACTTCTGTATCCGATACACCGCCATTTGGACAGCCAATTGTGCAGCATGGTTCCCCTCCTGGGAACTAATCTGAATCTCTCGCATATCTCGAAATTTTCCAGTTATTCCTAGCAACCCACTCTTATAATTAAGTTCTTGATCAATTTGGTTTACTGACATTTCCTCTGATCGCATCATCGCTGGAATGAGGCCGGGGTCAATGTCCCCAGAACGAGTACCCATAATAAGTCCTTCGAGTGGTGTTAATCCCATACTTGTATCAATTGACTTTCCATTGTGTAGAGCTGTGATTGATGCCCCATTACCAAGGTGGAGGACAATCATTCTCTTAGAATTTGCTGATCCTAATATATTGAATGTTCTACTTGTTACATATTCTACGGATGTACCATGAAACCCGTATCTTCGAAAAGAGTATTCTTCATACCACTTTTTCGGAATTGCATAGCGATAGGCATATTCTGGAATAGTACTGTGAAAAGATGTATCAAAAACTGCTATATGTGGAATCTCAGGAAGATGATTCCTACAAGCACGAATTCCGATAAGATTCGAGGGATTATGGAGTGGAGCCAACTCTGAGAGCTTTTCTATTTGATTTTCAACCTCAAGGTTGATAATTACCTCTTTACGGAATTTTTCTCCTCCATGTACAACCCTATGAGCTACTGCATTAATATCTAACAGATTAAAAAGGTTTAATACATATTTTATTGCATCCTCATGGTTTTTACAATCAATTTGTTCTTTAATCTCTGTTCCTTCACTATTGTGGGAAATATGTGGTTCTTTAAGACCAATTCTTTCAACTAATCCCTTTGCAGAAAGATGTCCATCCTTCATTCGATATATCGAATATTTAAGAGAGGAAGAACCGGAGTTGATTGTTAGAATATTCAATCAAAACCCTCTAGTATGTACCTGCTTTTGAATCAGTTCCTTTAACAATAGCTATGGAAGCAGAAGCTCCTATTCGAGTCGCTCCTGCGTTAATCATCTGTTCCGCAATTTCATGTGTTCTTATTCCTCCAGCAGCCTTTACACCCATTTCAGGACCTACTGTTTTTCGCATAAGTGCAATATCCTCCACTAACGCGCCTGCAGTACTGAATCCTGTTGATGTCTTGACGAAGTCAGCTCCGCTTAATTTGGTAAGTAGACTCCCTTTCACAATTTGTTCCTTAGTAAGCAAAGCCGTTTCAAGAATAACTTTAACTATTGCTTTCCCAGCAGCAGCATTCACAACAGCTTGTATATCCTGGCGGACAAGGTCATCATTTCCCGATTTTAACGCTCCAACATTAATGACCATATCTACCTCCTCCGCGCCATTTGCTATGGCATCACGAGTTTCTATTGCCTTTACAGTGGGAGTTGTAGCTCCTAAAGGAAAACCTATAACAGTACATACTTTTACTGAGCTACCCTTCAAATATTTTGCGGCTTTCGAAACATTCGTTGGATTAATACAAACTGATGCGAAATTATACATAGCTGCTTCTTCGCATAACTTTTTAATCTCCTCATCCGTCGCATCCGCCCGTAAGTTGGTATGATCGATATGCTGAGCTAAATCTATATCGTATCCATTAATCCCTGTTTCAGAGGTAATTCGAGTGGCTCCTCCATTGACTAATGCCTTGACAGCAACTTGAGATTTCCCATCTACTCCAATATCTTTTCCCGCAGTACCAATGGTATAGGAACGATTGGATGTTGTCGGAGTGTAAGGGGATGGTTCTTGATCAGACAAATTATGAACATTTACCATTCTTATTCCCATGGATGTCAACTGATCGATAACCCCGTCAATTTTTCGATTCATAGCTGGGGGCACTTGATCTTTCTCAATTTGACAGCAGTAGATAGAGTCTTGAGCAGCAATAACAGGTTTCCCATACATTAATCCAAAAACCATTGTTATTGTGCCTAGAGAGTCAGCGTTTAATGCTGCAACCTTTGCTGCAGTATTTAAGGATAGAATAGGAACATATATTACATCAATCCGTCCTAAAATGTTGTCAAAATACTCCTCAGAATATTCAGTAATAATAGTTGCTCCTTCAGAAACTTTTCTGACATCAGGCATTCCAATAATTTTGATAGCTGCCCGAGTCATGACTATGTACGTATTTGTATACGTTTTTGATATAATTTCTATTTGACGCATGACTTCCTCTATTTCTCGATTTCCACCACATAATAGAATTAACGCTGAGTTTCCTGAAGATATTCTATAGTTAATTTTCTTGTTAGAAGTCTGTAGATTCTGATTTGTTTGTCTCGCAGAGGAAAGATTATCTTGGTCCAATTTTCGCATAACTTCTTCTGTTATTTTTTGAATCATCTCATTACTCAATTCTACACCTTCCTTTTCTTTAACTTAATTCAGTCTGTTTACCGTCTACTTCGACATAATCCACAACACCTACTATCAAAGCATCAACGGCAGCGTTATCATCATTCATTATACCCCGGATAGAATTTCCTTCTCGGATTACGAGGACGCAATCCCCTATTCCAGCTCTTGATACGTCTAATGCGATGATAGAGGCGTCAGTAAACTGTCCTTTCAAATCTATCGGACGTACTACAAGTATTTTTCCATTTTCATGACTTTTAGTCTTTATTGGGGCGACGACATTCCCGATGACTTTAGCTAGAATCATTCTGATTCACTCTCTGTAAGCTTAGGTTCGATTTCCTTTATCTTTTTTGTTTTTTTCTTCCTAGTAGCTCTTTTTCTAGGTTTGGACTTAGGAATTGGTTTTGATATCTCATCTACCTCAGTAGGCGATATTTTAGATTTAGGTATTGGTTTTGAAGTTATGTCGATTTCCGTGTCAATCTCTTTCTTTTTAGAAAACTGATCTAGAGGTTTTATTGTTGGTGGAGGAGCTTTCTTCTTTTTCCTCTGCTGAGGTTTTCGTTTCGCACTCTTTGTCACATAATATTCCTCTATATACCCTACAATACACTCATCGATCGGTACAAGCTCTTTAGGAAAGACAATAGCCGCTTCCTTTTTACTGACAACATACACAATATCTCCTGGTCCAGCGGTTTCAATTCCATCAGCAGCAACATAAGGGTTCCCTAAGGGTTGAAGATTATCATCCAAGCCCTGTACTACTAGAAGTCTTAAAGAATCGAGACCTGGGTCTTTCGTTGTAGCAACTACATTTCCTATTACTTTACCAAGTTTCATGTTATCACGCTGACTTAAGATATTTCGTTTCAATTTCAGAAATTTTATTCACTCTTGTTTCGTGCCTTCCTCCACCAAATGGAGTAGTTAACCAGATTTTTACAATATTCTGTGCTATACCAGGACCAATAACTCTTGCTCCTAAGGTCAGAACGTTGGAATTATTGTGTTCACGGGCAGAATTGGCAGTAAATTCATCAGTGCACGGAGTCGCCCTAATACCTTTGATTTTATTTGCCACAATCGCGCTAGCCACACCTGTTCCATCTATAAGTATGCCAACAGATTCTAACGAGACAGAAACAGTCTGTGCAACTAACAATGCAATGTCAGGATAATCTACAGGATCTGTAGAGTAACACCCATAATCTGACACTTCGTACCCCATTCCTTTAAGGAATTTAATCAGATCATTCTTTAGGTGAAATCCACCATGATCGGATCCAATAATAATTTTCTTCATTTGACTTCAGCTTGTATAATTAGAGTTTACAGCAACGTTTTTACTAAATCTGGATGAGGAGCAGGAATAATAGCTATAGATAATACTAAGCCTTCGCCCTTTACACGATTAACTCCCGCATCTACAGCTGCTCGTACAGCACCAACATCTCCTGTTAAGACGACGAATGCCTTACCACCAATAGCACGACTCATTCGGATTTCGATTAAACGTACCTGTGCACTTTTAACAGCCTCATCACCCACCATTATGGCTGTAGGAGCGGAATATGTTTCAACTACTCCTATTGCACCGACCTCATCAATACCAGTCGAACCTGCAATTGCTAGGAATACCTCAGGATGAATATTGGGTATTACTGTATAATTTACTAGTGTTTCACCAGCGATCTCACTTCCAGCAATTAAGGAGCTTTTAACAGCTGCAACTGCTCCCTGAATTATTATCAAATATTTCCCAGGGCATACTGGTGAGGCAAATAATAGCTCCACATCAGCAGTTTTGACTATTGTGTCTGCGCTCAATATACCACGAGCAATTACATTTGTTTCTAGAACTCCTATAGCACGCATTTGATTTTCCTCTGTATTCGTTATAAGTGATGGAAGTAGTGAGCATTAGCTGCCATTCTTGCAGCTAAATTTCCATTCAGCCTTTCTTGGGGAGAATGCTCTCAACCTCATCATGAGGTCGAGGGATTACATGAGCTGAAGTTAGTTCACCAACTTTTCTTGCAGCAACTGCGCCAGCCTCAACAGAAGCTTTAACAGCACCAACGTCACCTCTAACCATCACAGTTACGAAACCACCGCCAATAACTTCGCGTCCCATTAGATGAACGTTCGCTGCTTTCACCATTGCGTCAGCTGCTTCAATAGATGCAACTAACCCTTTTGTTTCTATTAATCCAAGTGCTTCTTTAGCCATTTTTTATTTCACCAATTTTTTATTTTTTATTTTGTCTTTTCAATGACAATTTCTTGTCCAATATGTCGGATAACTCCACTAATACTAGCATGAATTACCGCGCCTAGCGACCCATCAGGGATCTTCCCAATGAGCGCTCCTTTTTCTACAGTCTCTCCTACTTTCACAATAGGAATAGCAGGATCACCGATATGTTGCTTGAGAGGTATAGAGACTTGTTTAACCTGTATTTTCCGTTTTTTAATTGGACAATCATGATCATAATTGAGTAAATCCAATCTTGATATTAGTCTCTTCACAGGTAGCTTTCGATATTTCCTCTCAGGATGAATCGATAGTACTTTCCGAGTATGAGTATTTTTTAACCCCTCCCCTCTCAATTGCCCTTTTACTTCTGTCATCATTTTACATGGATCTAAACCCATAGGGCATCCATAGTATGTACAGGCTCCACATTCCACGCAGAGAAATGTTCCAGTCATATATTCAGGCCTTTCAGGAGCTCCCCATGCTATCCCTCGCATGACCTTATCAGGATATAATTCATGACCTAGTAAATATCTAGGGCATACTTCTGTACATAATTGACAGCGTATGCAAGCAGCCTTGGTAACTATTACCTTAGATGAAATTCGTTCATTTTTCATCCTCACCACAAAATGATCCTCTGGTAAAACGATTACTCCGGAGGTTAACTTTGTAATAGGCTTTTTAGGATCAATAATTCTACCCATCATTGGTCCGTTGATTAACACTTGATAGTCATCAATAGTGGCTCCTCCAGCGGCTTTGATAGTATCCAAGATCGAAGTACCAATTGGGAACTCCATAGTTGAGGGATTTTTTACTGCGCCTGTCACTGTTACATATCTAGACACGATTGGTTTCCCTTCAGAAGCTTCAGCAAGATTTATCAATGTATATACATTATTCACCACAACCCCTATATCAAGTGGAAGTCCACTTTCAGGAATTATCTTTCCTAAGGCTTCGTAAACTAGAACATGTTCATCTCCAGCAGGATAAACATCTTCCAAAAGGAAAATCTCTATACGAGAATCAGCTTTAATCGCTTGTGTAAGTTTTTTAATTGCATTTTTGTATTTTCTCTTTACAGCAATGATTCCCCTCTTTGCCCCTGTGGCTTTCATCCCTAATTGTAGTCCATGTACTAGTTTTTCAGGGTAAACTTTCATTAATTGCTGATCAACCCTTAACAGAGGTTCACATTCAGCTGCATTTACGATATAAGTTTGAACTTTCGCAGAAAGTTTCACGTGAGTGGGAAATCCAGCTCCGCCTGCTCCAACTATACCGGAATTGCGTGCCATTTCTGCGATGGTTGAAGTCAATTAATTTAGCCTCTTCTTTTTATAACTCTAAATTATTCTAAACGCATCTACAAGAACACATCTTCTTTGACGTGTAAACGTTCTCGCAGATGTTATTCCTTCACCTGTTGGACCTGCTATCGTCATTGTCGTAAATCCTTCTCCTCCAAACCCGATCCCTGCTAATGAGGGAGCATTTTTTACGAATATAGTTGTCTCAATATTTTTTGCGACAAGACTCATATTGCCAACAGAATCACTCCACATCATAGCTGTATGTTTAAATCCATGTTCTGCTTTCTTGGCTTTTTGTAAAGCTTCTTCTATTGATTTAACTCGAACTATCGGTAACACAGGCATCAGCATTTCAGATATTACAAAGGGATGCTCGTCATCAGGTACTTCGGCAATTATTAGCTTAATATTATCACTGACCTGAATGCCAATTCCCTCAAGAATCACTTTTGCATCTTTACCGATGAAGTCCCTATTTACAATCGGAAATCTTCCTTTTTTCCCAGTGAATACAAGATTAGCTAATTGAATAATCTGATCTCCTGTAATCTCGTAGGCACCATAATTCTTCATTTCGGCTTTCAATCGATCAGTAATGCTATCAAATGCAAAAACTTCTTTTTCCACGATACAAACAATATTATTATCAAAACTTGCACCCTCTACAATCCCTCTTGCTGCTTTTTGAATATTTGCAGTATCGTCAACGATCACAGGCGGATTTCCTGGACCTGCACAGACGGTTTTCTTTCCAGATTGCATGGCAGCCTTTACGACTGCGCTTCCTCCAGTCACTACAAGACACCTGATTTTTTTATGTGTCATAAGTGTTTGAGCTGACTCAATTGTAGGTGAAATTGTGGATGTGAGTACATTTTCTGGCCCTCCAGCTTCAAGAATTGCCCTATTCAATAACCTTACCGCTTCATTACTCGCACGTTTTGCTGAAGGATGAGGGTTAAAAACCACACTGTTTCCTGCAGTGACCATTGATATTCCATTATTGATCACGGTTGCAGTCGGATTTGTAGAAGGTGTTATTGATCCAATTACTCCATATGGAGCCATTTCTACAAGAGTTAGTCCCTTATCACCTGTCCAAGTGTTTGGAACTAAATCTTCCAGTCCTGGGGTTTTACGTGCGCATAGTAAATTTTTAGCTACTTTATCCTCTAATCGGCCAAGATTGGTTTCTTGAACTGCTAGTTCAGCTAGATATCGGGCGTGCTTGATTACGCCTTCACGCATAGATTGAATAATGTCTTTTCGTTTTTCGAGCGAGAGATCCATTAAGGCTATTTGGCTCTTCTCAGCTGCTTCAATAGCTTGTTCTATATCCTGAAAAATGCCTCCGCCTGCAGTTGCTGGAAGATTTTCTAATCCCGAATAAACTTGATAGGCACGAATTTTTTGTACAACAGTATTGACAATCTTGGCAATTTGTTGTTCATCATATGTCATTTAATTACCCACACTTGCACATGTTCAGTTTCTTTTATTATACAAAATATTATTTTCTGTATGTTTCCTTTCCATTTATTTGAATAAAATCGATTATGGCTTGAATTGTTGCATCAGTTGGACGATCTTTTGTCATTGCAGTTAAACGAGAGGAACTTCCTGTAACAACTAAGACAAGTTCCTCTTCTCCTGCACCTACAGCATCAATTGCTACGAATGGAGAACTCTCAGGTTTCAGATCAGTCATATCCACTGGTTGGACAATGAGAAGGGTAAAACCTTTAATGCCTGCATCTTTTTCTGTGCTAACTACATTTCCAATAACTTTACATACTTTCATGTTTTTATCACCTAAATCTTTATAATTTTAATATCAAGAAGTTTGGCTTTTTCTTGGGCTAATGGTGTTATAACTGTGGAATGAGGTACAAAAATTTCATGAGATTTTCCTTGTAAGCTTTCTAAATAATCTTCTGTTATTAAATCTGGTATTGATGGGGTATGTTTCATGAATTGATCAGCCAAATCTTCAACATTAACCAATCTAAATCCCATTTCAATTAAAATTGATAACCGTCTACTTAATTCATTTGTTAACATACCAGATGGTCCATAATCAAAAGTTAAATCCGTTGGAGGAAATGGTGTTGCTATATAGACTGGAATTTTGGATAATAATCCTTGGAGTAATAAATTGACGGTAGGATTCGAATCTTCTAGACTAGTAACTTTTTTAGCAATTTCAAAACTAAAAGCACCATACATTATGGATTCAAGATCATTATAAAATTTTAAACAGAAATCTCCCGTTGGATTAACAATGATATCCATAGTAGGAGTTGAACTAGCTCGTGATGTGAATTTCAAGGCTTCGTCTATCTCTTTTCTAGTCCATACAAGAATCTTCATATTTTTTTGAGCTAATCTGATAAGAGTTACAAATAATTCTTCCAACCCTTGGCCCATATGGGTTAATATTCCTAATACACTATAGGGGCCTCGTGTCTGGTTACTTGTGAGAACATTCCGAACTTGTTGAGATACAAGTGATTCGAGTTCTTTCTCATCCATAACCTTTACCTTCTATTCAATCTCTACCAGGATCTTCGTGAACACTTTGAGTAGGTAGTCTAACTTTTTCTATTAATTCAATAGTTACATTATCAGGCCGTGGAATTACATTGGTTAGAATTCCACAGGAAATTCGCCGTAATTGTTTTTTTGCCGCATTGATTGCTTCATTAACCGCGGCTACCTCGCCTTCAATGATTACTATAACTAAACCACCAGAAACTCGTTTTAATGATATTAAATTGATATTAGCCGCTTTTAACGCTGTATCTGTGGCCACAATTGCTCCAATACGGCCACGTGTCTCCATAAATCCTAGAGCATCCATAAGTATCACCTGAAGGGGGAATATGACTTCTCATCAAAATCCGAAATGAGCGTTCCCATGTCTCCTGTGTTCAATGCGAGGGCATTTCCCTCGTCTAAGTCTAAGTGTAACTCCAAATTATAGTCTGGATGAACTCTTACTTTAACTTCATCTAATATACCTGCACGTGTTCCTGGAAATTTAACTGCCACCATCTGTTTGTTAGATACGTTTAATCTCTGTGAATCAGTTGGTGACATATGAATATGTCGTGCGGCAAATATTACTCCCTTGTCTAATGTAATTGCACCCTTTGGTCCCATAACATTGATTCCAGGTGTCCCCTCTAAATCCCCCGAATGTCTTGTAGGAGGGTTAATTCCTAATACATACCCATCGCTACGTGAAATTTCGATTTGTGTTTCATCACGAAAAGGGCCAAGAACTCTTACTCCGTATATTGCCCGTTTTGGACCAACAAGATCAACAACCTCCTCACAAGCAAACTCTTTACGCTGTGATAAGGAGTTAAGAGGATGCAACTTCTCTTTTTCTCCAAAAAGTTTGTGAAAATCAGTTTTAGTTAAATGAATATGCCGAGCTGATAAAGAAACTGGGATTAGCTGATCACTAAGGACTTTAGTTAATTCCTGAGTAATGATCTGCTTAACTAATTTGTCATTATTTACAACCGTATTTCTTTGTGTGATTGGTGTAAATTCACATCCTAATGGGCCACAGTATCTTCCGACATATTCCGCAGAGGGTCGATATATCACGGGTTTAATGGTTGGGGTTTCTGGGTATTTCTCTTCTAATACATGTGCGGTCCATCCAGCAACTCTAGATGTTGTAAAAATCGGAGTAAAAAGTTCTACAGGTATATTAAGACTTGTATACACTGTAGCCCCGTATAAATCCACATTAGGATAGATATCTCGATTTTTTCGCTTTTTAAATTCCTTTTGAGTTATATCAACCATCTGATTTGTTGTCTCGAACATCCATTGAGCAAACCCACCGTTTTTTTTCACAAGTTCTGCGGCCATTTCCTTTAATATATTAGCTCTTGGATCTATTGTTTTATAAATCGCATGTCCCATTCCCATAATTCGTTTGCCTTTATCAAAACGATCTTTTACCCAATCTTCAACATTAGACATCTTTTTAATTTCTAAAAGGCTCTCATATACAAGATGATTTGCGCCTCCATGATATTTTCCAGATAAGGAACCTATTGCTCCTGAAATTGAAGCATATAGATCGGCTCCAGTGGAGGCTATTACTCTTGCAGTAAAAGTAGATGCATTGAAAGAATGTTCAGCATGAAGTACGAGTGTAACATCAAAAATTCGAGCCTCTTCCTTTGATGGTGTTTTTCCATGAAGCATGTACAGGAAATTTGACGCATAAGCAAGATTTTTGTTAGGGGATATTGGTTCGTTATTGTTTCTTATACGTTCCCATGCCGTGACAATAATAGGTAGAAGAGCAATAATCCTAATAGCAATGTTACGATCAGTTTCTCTTGTTTCTGTTTCAACTTCAGCATCATATCCGGCTAAGAGGGCAAGCGATGACTGAAGGACACTCATTGAAGGGGTATTTTTTGCAGTTTTCTGTAAATGAATGAGTAATTCTGGAGGAAGCTCTTGATTTGATTTTATTGTAGACTCAAAGACTTTCAATTGATCAAAAGAAGGTAGTTTTCCATATAAGAGTAAGTATACTACTTCTTCGTAAGTTGAATTCCTTGCTAGATCCTTAATATCATACCCTCGGATGAAAAGATTTCCTTTTTCTCCTTCAATCAGGCATATATTTGTATCCGCAACCTCAACACCACGAAGTCCAGTCGATTTGTGGCTATGTTCTTCAAGCATCGTAAGGCCTTTTTATTTGAGCTTAGTTTTCAGTAGCAAAGGGTGAACTTGTACTCCTTAAATACAATTTTGTGAATCGTCTGACGAATCATTTGGTCAATTTTATCTCAAACTAGCTGAATATCGATACCACTTAATCATGAGAGTTTTTTTGTACAATAGATAACCAATATCACTATATATTAGTGATAAGCTTTTTCTAGAAGAATACACTTAGCAGAGGTTCCATTCTTTGTTGATTAGAGGCTTTTCAGAATATACCACTTACAAATGTGCAGACTGCCATTTGAAATGCTGCGCCACTGAGTACGATCTGCCCCTCTATGGGTCAGAAAAACTTCATCTGTCTCAGAAATATTCAGAATATCAGTATTACTTTCAATCGACTAAAGAGGGAGACATTATTCTTCGGGGAAATTCATGTCCGTTCTTGACAAAGGGTGGACATTGTCAACTTCATACCACATCTCTGAAACCTCTCACATGCCAAATTTATCCTTTGTTGTTTTGGCGATTCAACCGAAATGATACTTTAATATCAATTAATCCCTGTCGGGGAAAAGGATTTCATTGGTACTCCACAAAAAACGCTAAGATTACCAAAGACTACATTGAACAGCTAATTCTAAAGACTGACAAATATTTTGATTCGTATTGGGGAGAAGAAATGGACAAAAATAATCCTTACGAAGGTATCTCCCCATCAAGGGTGGAAAAGCAAGTAAAATATTATAATCATACTTCTGAAGACCAATTATTGACGAAGATGGTATCCAACATTTCATCTTCCTCATATTCTCAATTTCTTCCATCTTTTCATGAAAAACCCAACGATTTGATGAAAAATGAGGTAATTAAGAAGTATCTCAATTCGGTTCTATCTTGGCTAGTTTGGAGTCCTGTAGGGTTACAATTGTCTATTGAGAATGCTCAACTTATATTTTCTATCGCTGCGTTTTGGTTGATTGAGCAAATAAATTTGGATCTTAATTCAAACACTTCATTCATAACAGATTCCATCTATATGGAGCAATTGTCCTCATTTTACGCTAGGTCCATTCTTCCATCCTTCTGGCTTAATATAATTTCTCAAAAGACAAACCAAGTATTATATTCTTTCGCGAAAAAAGTATACTTAGTCCTCACAGGAGAACTCCCTCAGGAAGAGCTCCTTCAATTTCGCTCTTCTTGATAAGAATTGTTATCAAGAAAGTAAAACATTAAGAAGGAATTAGAAAAGAGAATAGAATGACGAAGAATTGTAATACGAGTGAAATATTATGGCAGGTAGTCACGGAAGCCTTACAAAAGCTGGAAAAGTACGAAATCAAACTCCTAAAGTTGAAGGACGTAAAAGAAAAGGATTAACACCAATCTTACGCAATAAAAAGAATTATATTAAGAGAATTGTAAAAGAAATGCCAGTAGGCCAGCCAGAATATCGTCAGGACAGACGAAGGTAATTTAATTAACTCTTTTTTTTATCTTTTATATCCAAATTAGCTTTACTTGAAGTAAAGCCTTTTTCATGAATATTTTTCTTCGATTTCCTTAACTACTCCATATTTTCCCCTGGAATATGTTATCATTCCTTTATACCCTCCCGCTTTCCATTGATCATCTATATGAAGAGCAACAATCTTTCCAAGGAATAAATCATGAGTACCCAGACTGATAATTTGATCGACTTCACATTCCATGCTAGCAGGACACTCCTTAATAGAAGGAACATCCACTTTACTGCTTTTCTCTCTTGAAAAATTACATACTGTCCATTTATCGATATCTCTTCCAGACTTCGTTCCACAGATTTCTACCTGTTTCAGTATAGACTCTGTTGGGAAGTTTATTACAAATACCTTTGACTCTTTTATAAGATCGTAAGTATACCTTTCAGGCCTTACTCCGATCGAAACGATTGGGGGATTGGAACAACATGTTCCCGCCCACGAGAGAGTGATTATCGATTCTTCCGTGTTTTGTTTCGCGGATACTAAGATGACAGGATTAGGATAAAAAAATGTGCTTATATTTACCTCATTTTTCATGAAAATAACTCCTTCTTTGATTTCTGGAGTGGAATGGCCAGAATTAGAACACGTTGTACATATGAAAATATTGGAATTAAAAAAATATTGTACAAATACAACTCCTATAATAAACTAGGTGCAATCAATATCGAGACCTAGTAAATAGATTAATCATTTTTTGATATGAAATCCACAACGTTCACAAAATCGAGATTCAGGAGAAAGCTGATCTCCACACTGAGTACAGAAGCGAATTTGAGGTAATTTTCGCTTCGATCCACTCGAAGGGATCTTTTTTTCTGCATAATCCGCCCAAACTGACTTATGAGGATCCATTCCCTTTTCCTCAGCAAATTTAAACCATACGGATTTTTCCGTTCTCTTTTTTTTCAACTCAGCACCTCTAATTGCCACTGACTATGTTTCCACCTTTTACTTTTTTCCAAGTATGAAATGTCTAAAGAACTAAAAAAGCCTTACTATTACGGAATTCAAAGATTTATTCGCAAAAGAGAAAGTGGATTAACTTACATTTGAGTAAAGTGGTATATTTCTCTTTGATAACCCTTCTCATTGAACATGTAATCCATAGTCTTTTAGATTTACTTAGAAATCGTAAGAGGAAATTCGCACTTATATAAAAAATTTCAGGGTAATAGAATAAGTTGGTAGCGGCTGGAGGATTTGAACCATCCGATCTCGGGGTTTCGCAAGAATTCCTTCTTTATGAGCCCCGCGGGATAACCTAGCTACCCTAAGCCGCTAGTCAAATTAAGCAAGGAAACATTCTCTTCTCCAATGATAAATAAACTAATATAGTAAGGCGCCAATTGGAAGTGTTTCCTAACAATAAGATGATACTAACAGTTTAAATTTAACTTTTTCTAACGACGATCCTCCTATCTTCCATCCTACTACAGATGATAAATCTAGAAATCACCTGGCTTTTCCCTTATTTCATTCTTATGACGTCAAATAGTTGTTATAATTGTTAAAGCTGGCTTTCGAATGAAATTTTTAATAATAACCTCCATATTTCGATCTCATGTAAGATTAAGGTGAATGATCCCAGAAAGAGTATCCAGATACAAATCGATCTTCCCCTTAGTAAATTCTTAAATACCAATAATTTGAGGAAGAATTATGCAACCTAATTTATCAGATTCAGCAAAAAATACTATGGTAAAAAAAGGCTATAACTGTTCCCAAGCAATATTTGCTACTTACGGAGAACGTCCAGGTTTAGGAAAAGTTGACTATGACACTTGTCTGAAGATCTCTTCAGCATTTGGTGGTGGAATTGCTCAGACGGGTAACATTTGTGGGGCCTTAACAGGTGCACTAATGGTAATCGGTCTTAAATACAGTGGTGCCAAAGGAAAAGATCAGGAAAAAGTAAATGAGGTTGCAGGAAAACTTTTAAATGAATTTAAATCTCTAAACGGATCAATAATTTGTAGGGAGCTAATCAAACACGATTTAGTCACAGAAAAGGACGTAGAACATGCATTCAAAACGGGATCGTTCGATAACTGTCCAAAATTCGTTGAAGATGTCTCTATGATGCTCGAGAAGCTGATGTAAGGTTCTAAAAATACAACTAGAATTCGCAAATTGAGAATTAATATCATTCTAGGAATTGTGAGGTATAGTCGCAAAATCTTTGTTTGAAGACACTGTTCTACTTAAAATATTAAATTTGTTAATTTTTATCTCCATTTTATGTTTCTTTCATGGCGAAATTCAAAAAAGAAAACTATAAGACTCTCATAAGAGTGGTACTTGCTCTTTTCAGAGAGATTATTCAAAGAAAAAAGCTTTGAATTCTGTATCTTGTTGTAGTAATTCTGTTACTTGGAGACCCAATGGAGTCAATTGCCAGCCCTTCTCTCCACGTTCTACTAAACCAACATCTAAAAGAGAACGACTATACTTCCCAGTTCGAATATGACTTCTGATTGTGTCTAATCCGACACCAATGATTTTACTTAATCTTTTATAACCCACTGAATCGCGATATAGTTCGATCAGAATTCTCTTTTTTGTTCGACCTAATCGTTCCATAATTTCCTTTGGATCATGACTGATTAGAGAACCATTATCTTGTGAAGCGTCTTGGGTAGAATTAGAATTAAGTAAATCGTTTTTAGGTTCTTCTTTATCCGCCATATTAGATTCCCAAAGATATTATAAGTAACCTAATTGATAAAATTAAGCTCTTTGAAGTTCTGATCTTCTTGCTCTGGGTCGGTTACGTATCCATTTTTTCCCGCATTCACCACATGTAATTCGGATGTCAACTTTTTTTGTTGTTTTTGATGTCATATTTCGTGATGCAATTGGTCGTCTTGAATAACGCCCATGATTTCCAATTCGTGAAGTCCATCGAGCCATTCGTCGGCTTCCTTGCCCCATTCCACCGCCTCGTTGTTTTGCTTTTTCAAGTTTCACTGATTGAACAGTATGTTTATTGCAGTGTGGACAGAATGTTCGCATTTTTGCGGGAATTTTCACCTTATTTAGCTCCAGTCCGATTACCGTTGTAAACCTTCTTTGATTGTAAGAAGGTTGTTAGTAAATCATTTTTTCCCCAATGTTAAAAACTTCCTGCTATTCTTATGATTATTCTGGAGACTTTCATTATTCTCCTGACTTCTGCGATAGTCCTAAAAAGTCGATTTTGATCAACTGATTTTGAAGTAATTTGCCATTGGATAGAAAATACAAGACAATAATCGAAGCTGGTGTTTTGTTAGGCTCTGCTATCTTGCTTGTGATTGTTATAGTTTCATCATTGGCAATTTTTCTTGGTTATTCACCTATGCCACAAGTGGTTGTATCTACAACCAGTATGATGCCAATCTATCGCGGTTATCAAGATGGAACAGAACGGAGTGGAAATCTTCATCCTTTTCGTGGCGATATTCTCCTAGTTAGAAAAGTGTCAGTAAGTACATTAGAGGTTGGCGATGTAATTGTTTTCAATACTCCTTCAGTATCTGAACCGGTTGTACATCGTATTGTCGCACGTTGGCAGAATGAATCTGATTATATTTTCTTCAAAACGAATGGTGACAATAATGTACCGCCTGATAATTGGATAGTTGAAGAAAAAGACGTCATTGGAATGGTTGTAATTAGAATTCCTCATCTCGGTTGGTTTTTATATACATTGAAAACGAATTTAGGAAAAATTCTCATCTTAACTCTTGCAAGCTTAGTTCTTTTCGGAGAAGAAATTATTAATTTTTTAGGCTTATCCAAAGATAAGGAAGAGACACAGAAGGATACTAATGAATCAAATGACCAAGATGCCATAAGTAGAAATTCAAAAAGACAATCCAATTCGATAAGTAAAACAATTAGGAAGAAAGAATCAATTTATGTCATTTCAGGAATGGTAATATTTTTGTTGTTTATAGGAAGTAATCTCTTTGCAAGTGTATCTCATTCACCTGCTATTGATTGTTTTACTATTAATGATACCTCAGGTAATCAAAGCTTATTAGAATCAACTAAAAATACAATGAGAACCCTTAGTTCACGTTATAAATTGGTCGATACAGAAAATGTTACAAGTTACTTCTATCCGATTTTAATTAAGCTAAAATCTGGTGGAATCTTGAATAATATTGATTATTTCGAGATCCGTGTTAATCAGAGTTCAGGACTTTATCGGTGGACAATTGTAAACAATTATATTGGAGTACATACAATAAAAGGGGGAATTGTTTCACAGATAAACGGAACCGTTGAGATTTCGATTACTCTATTTTGTAGAGGTTTATTCGCAAGCTCTCCCCTAACATATACTTTTCCAGTAATTCTTCAAGGTTAGTGATATTCATCATGACAAATATTTGTTATTTAGTCGGCACAGCAGGTTCAGGAAAAACTATGCTGATTTCCTCTCTCCAGCAATATTTAAAACAAAAAGGAGCTAGTTTAACCATCGTTAACCTTGATCCAGCAGTACGTCATATCCCTTATCAAGCTGATATTGATATCAGAGATTATATTGACTTTGATCAGCTTGTAGACGAATATAAGCTTGGACCGAATGGTGCTTTAGTTGCTGCGACTGATCTCGTGGCTGATTACATAAATGACATTAGAGAAAACATCGAAGAGTTAGGAGAAAGTTCTGATATCGTATTAGTAGATACACCGGGTCAAGTGGAGCTTTTTGCTTATCGAAATGCAAGTATAAAGATAACGAAGAGTTTTCCAACCGACTCAAGCCTGCTCGTTTTCTTATTTGATTCCGCCTTGGTTTCAAATATTAGTGGTTACCTGTCAATAAACCTACTCGCAACTTCTGTACAAATCCGATTGAACTTACCAATTATTCATGTAATGTCAAAAACGGATTTACTCAAACCTCATCAAGTTGATGATATTTTAGATTGGCGAGAAAATCCATACGACGCCATTGATCAACTCTATGGAATGAATCGCGAATTTGCATATAAGACTGGTACAATTTTTGAAGATATGGGTGACATTCCTCTTATCCCAGTCAGTTCATTATCTGGAGATGGGCTCGATCTTCTTGCTGCTCAACTAAGTCGAACTTTTTCTGCAGGAGACGACTGGTCAATTTAAGAAATATTCACGTTAGAATCGGGGACCAGGCAGCATCCATATCAGTGAAGTAATGACAATAAACAGTAGTGTAAATGTAAAAGTCCCTGAAAAAATTAAACGTTTCTGGTCTACTTCATCTGGTGTAATCTTCAGGATCAGTCTAATAATTGCAATGCTTATACCTAAACCTGCAATCAAGAATAAAAACCAAATATTAGGAGATATTGCAGGAAATAAAACAAATATGCTTCCAGTAACCAAACCACTAATTGCACCGGAAATTACTTTTGTATAGTACATTCTAGTATTAGGAGAAAGTTCATTAAACTTGTAGGTTGATTTTTTGGTTTCAGGACTCTCTATAGTCTCCTCAGGCGTTCGACTTATCTTACGTATTTTTCTTTGGCTTATGTTACGGCGTTCTCTTGACAAATTTTGTTCCTTCTTCTGAAGATTATTTTTTCTACCTTTAAACTTTGAAATAACAGATATTATTTTGTATATATACAATTTCAAGTGGTATTGGACATTAATGGAAAATTAGACCCGAATTTTTAATTTTTGTGAGAGCGGCTAGCTTCTAAAACTAGGGAATTTTAGCTGATTCTCAGAAATTTAGAACGAGAGATGAGTAAAATTATGGAATATTCTGGAGAATATTTAGTTAAGCTGGCACGAAGGACTATTGATACCTATTTAAAGAATAAGACAAAAATTAAACCCCCAAAAGATGCTCCAGCAGACCTCATGGATCAATCAGGGGTTTTTGTAACTCTCCATCGTATCGATCAAGGTGATGAGCCTGTTTTAAGGGGGTGTATTGGGAGAATCCAAAGTCCAGGAAGTACGCTCCTCCAATCTACCATCGATTCCGCCATAGATGCCATAATTCATGATTATCGTTTCCCTAATGTTACTCTTTCTGAACTAGATAAGATTACAGTAGAGGTCACAATCTTGACAGTTCCTGAAAAGATCACTGTTGAGGATCCCAAGGAATACTTTAATATCATTAAAATTGGCCGTCATGGGCTAATCGCAGAGAGAAACTCAATTCAACGTGGATTGTTATTACCCCAAGTGCCAGTTCAACAGGGTTGGAATGTTCAAAAGTATCTTAACTACGTCTGTCAGAAAGCAGGGTTACCATCTGACGCGTGGCAAGATCTAGATACAACTATTTCCTCTTTCGAGGGATTTATCTTTTCCGAGATTTCACCTAATGGTATTATAGAACCAAAATCAGATCATTGAGGCTTAATCTTCTCTAAAACTAACTTGATTTTCTCATAGTTGATTTGTTCAGGAAGTGTAATTTCTAGTTTTTTCTGATAAGAACAGCAAGGAATGGTATCTAATGGTTCGAGTGATGGTTCTTTTCCATGAAAACCAAATTGTATAGGTCGCAAACCAGCTATATTAGCTTGGGATTCTAAAGCACTTAGTGCTTCAAGACTAATTGATTCACCTTTATGATTAAAACAAGTAGGACTAATAAATGCTTGAACACTTCCCTCAGATGTGTAATATTGACTTATTGTTTCGCAGATGAGTTGACAATAGAAGCAAAGATTATTCAAGTTCTTAAATACCTTAAAAAAAGGTTCTAAGTCAATAAATGAATGCACAGGAGCGAAATTAGCTTCAACAAATTTTATGAAAATATCTTCTGAATTTTTACCAGTTTTGAAAAACAAAGGAAGGATTTTGACTCCTCTTTTTTTCATTAGCCAAGCTGATAACATTGAATTAGCATTAGGGCGAATTAAAGCTATTGCAGCCCCTTGTGACGTTGAAGGAATTCCATCGATTCCTGAAATGACCTCTGAATAAATAAATGTCAATTCTCCTCGAATATCAAGAAAAATTTCCCCTTGAGGGGATGTAAGATTGACTTTAAGCCCTGGAATGTTTGATTCTAAGATTTTACTCCCTAATCTGGCTGCAATATCCATAGAAGAAAAGGATTGCAACCCCTCACGGCGTACTCTTACGGCAAAGCTACTATGAGGTGGAAAATATTCAGACGCCTTTTGTGCACCATTTGTCAAAATTTCTTCCTCACTGCTACCGACGACGAAAGCTTGACTTAAAGAAGAGATACCACTAATTTGCCTTGCAATCTGCCTAATAATATGCCGAGGAATAACAGGGGGGTTGAATGCAATTAGAAGACGCCCCCGAAAATCGAGTATTGAGAAAGATAAATCACGAGCTTTCATTAGTTCCTTGATATTGGCGCGTAACAGGCCAATCATTCGTCGTCGAGTTCTTCGACTTTTAATCCCTAGTTCTCCTCCCATCCGAATGAGTAGAACGTTCTTACCAATAAGCTCAGAATGTGTTTGTTTGTCTTCCAATGTAAACCCAAGGGCTATAGAATAATTTACTCAAAGGAAAAAAGAATACGATAATTTACGATTTATAATGAGCGTTTCAGAGTAACTATAATCTATCATTGCAAAGCTCATACTTGTCAGGTTTCATCATTACGCTCATAAATATATGAATGAGGATGATTGTTTAATCCTCAAGATCGCTATCGTCTTCTTTGAGTTCCTCTGAAGCTCTTATTAATTCAGCCATGGAATATTGTTGATCAAATTTTTTCCAGATTGAAGTAACAATTTCTTTATCTAATCCTTTAATCTTCTTTGCTACCAGTTTTTTAGCTTCATCACGTTTCACAGGTAACTCTGTAAATCCCCACATAGCTGCTGGAACAGCTTCTGGATTTTTCTCGATGATATATACCGTTCCCTCTTGTTGCTGGAATGAGAAGAATTGTGGTTGTATTAGTGGGCAGTCAGATAATTTATGCAATCCAGTTACAGTGAATAAATGATTACATCTAGTTTTCTCTGGGGATGTAGCGGATGTTTTAAAGGCACAGTGACCTTTATCAAGGTACCTCCATGCCGTTATTAATTCAGTTTTCATTATTTATCACGTTAATTTTCATTTCATTGGGATAATAGCCGCTGGTGGGACTTGAACCCACGGCCAACAGATTACAAGTCTGTCGCTCTACCAACTAAGCCACAGCGGCAACTCTTGTTTTTTAATCAAATTTGGATATGTCATTAGTCTCATATTCTTGACTAACTGGGTTTAAATTGCCTTAAGTTTGGATAACGATATAGGAATCATCCTATACACAATTCAACTTGCAGGTGGCTTCTATCACCACTCCTTTAAACCCCTCTTAAATTTGTTTAAAGGATTGCTGTGGAATGTAAGCTGAAATAAAGGTAAAATTCCTCACTCAAGCATTAAGTAGCTTTGATTTCGTATAAAAAGTGTCAGAAGCCCCTTTTTTCTAGCTAGTCGCTTTAACTGTCTGTCATTTGTAGCGATTATCCCAGTATATCTTTTCCCATATTCTAAAAGGACAAAATCAATATTCCTGTGATTATAATCTGTTTTCCAAATCTTACATTCTTTTTCTACATATAAAAGGGCAATCTGAGCTTCTTTTTCAACTTTAATTTTCCCACTCTGACGAAGCTTATTCAACTCATATAAAATGGGTTCTAGAACAATTAACTCCCTTTTACCTGGTAGAACTCGGTCTAGTTCATAGGTTAAATTGAAACTTGCCATTTGGCCAATGGCCATTAGAAAATTAGTATCCAGAAATATAACTTTTTCAGATTCTCCAAAGGACGAGATTATTATCCCGACCGTTGTTCTTTTCCACCTGTGATAGTGCCCCACCCGATCAAGCGCCATCTTCTATCTATCTGACGACTAATTGCGATTCTTACTCCAGTTTCAACACACACAGGAAGGCGTAAGTTAATTGCTACTTTTCCTTTTGCAACCATTACTACTTTGCCAACAGTTTTTGCGGTCCCAACGCTTAACATAAGATTTTCATTCATTTCTATATTCTGAACAGTGCTTTGAGATTCACTTCCAACTACACGCTCTAGTAAGTGTGATTCAAACTCTAAAGTGTCCCAACTAGGTGGCAATGACTCAGAGTAACCAACTATTTGTCCTACTAACATATCGCTCTTTGTTAGAGCTGGGTCAAGATTAGTACCAATACCAATTAATCCCCCGGGATGAGCGATTTCTAATTCCCCGAACCCTGAACGTAAGCTCACGATTTTTGTGTTTAAGAATTTATATTTATTCCCTCTTCTAACCCCTGGACGTATTTGTATATCATCTCCCACTGAAAATTTTCCTTGGATAATACTGCCTCCGACCACACCCCCTTTGAGCTTTTCAGGTGATTGTCCTGGTTTATTCACATCAAATGATCGAGCTACAAGCATTTGAGGGGGAAGATCTGCATCTCTTGGAGGTGTTGGAAGATTTTCTTCTATACTTTGAATCAATAAATCGATATTAGAGTGATGTACTGCACTGATAGGGATAACTGGTGAATTCTTAGCAGAAGTTGTCGAAATGAACTTTTTTAAATCTTTAAAGTTCTTAACAGCTTCCTTTTCAGTAGCTAATTCTATTTTATTTTGACAAACTATAACTTTCTCCATCCCTATTATGTCCATGGCAGCTAAATGTTCACGAGTTTGCGGCATGGGTACTCGTTCATTTGTGGCTACAACTAGAATAGCACCATCCATAATACTCGCTCCAGAAAGCATTGTAGCCATAAGTACTTCGTGGCCAGGCGCATCTACGAAAGCTACACGTCTTAATAATTCAGTTTTCTTCCCACAATTTGGACACTCTTTCTTTGTTGTATACTTTGTAGGCGCCTCACATTTTGGACATTCACGGAATTCTGTTTCTGCATATCCAAGACGAATAGAAATTCCTCTCCGGATTTCCTCACTATGAGTGTCTGGAAATTTTCCCGTTAGAGCTTGTGTTAAAGTGGATTTACCATGATCAACGTGCCCAATCATACCCAAACTAATTTCTGCTTGATTCTGTATCTCATCCGAAGTTAATTTCTTTGTAGAAGTTTTTTTCTTCGACTTTGGCGTTGATTTAGTGGGTTGCTTTGTAGAAGTTTTCGTGGATTTCGTTGTCTCTTTTTTTGTTGTCGTCTTCTTGGGTGTCGCTTTTTTAACTGGTGTTTTTGCAGAGGTTTTCTTTGCTTTCGTTGATGTTGTCTTTGTTGCTTTCTTAGCTGCAGTCTTTGACGATTTAGTGGACTCTACCTCTTCTGATTTAGATAGGGTAGCTTCTTCCTTGCTTGTGGTTGCTTTCTTCTTTCGCGGCGACATAAGAATCCTCGAAGTTAAGTTTACAGTAACTCTTCTATGGGGCTACTACCTCTTTCGGTAATTTTCAGATTAATCTGATAAATATCTTCACTAATCAAAGATCCCCGGACACGTTTTCGTCTTCTCCTTCCTTTCCGTTGCGGTTTGTATCCTACTCCTCTGTGACCAATGAGTATTCGTTTAGGCATTGCACCTTCTACACCTGGAGCCATAGGAAAACCTGAATGATCAGAACCGCCAGTTATTTTGAATTTATATCCTTCAAAACCAATAGTTGAACCTTCGAGCTCGTCACCAACCGACATTCCGATTAATGGACGAGTCATGGCGTCCTCATCTATTTCCTTCTTATAGCTCTGTTTGGCATCAGCTAAATTTAATTGAAATCGAACCATGTTATCATCTCTAACCTTTTTATATTACTACGAAGGTGTATATTCGATGTAACCAGTAGTAGTATCGTTAACAGGTCAATGGTGTCATTAGATGTTCTTAAGCTCCAGATTCTTATTTCTTCTGATGAAAGATTTTAAGTCTTTACCGAAGAGCATTTTCCCATTAATTTGATTGCTTGAGAAAAAAAAATCAGAAAGCCCAATATTTATTCACAGTTCTTCTCTTTATTTCAATGAGCTCACTTAATGCATCCATTTCTGATCCAGAAAGGATTTTATCATTTAAAATCTTCCGAGCATGAGTCTCTGGGACATTTACCCAAAGCTCATCGTCTTCTTTAACCTGACGACCAGCAGTAGGACCTTTGATCGCTACAGCAACTTGATTACCAACATCAGCTTTAGGTAAATTTTCTCCACGGTCCTGAATTTGCAATAGATGTCCAATTACTTTATTATCTCTATTAACCAGATCGACTTTTGGTGTTAAAATTCCGGATAGGACTTCTACACCTACAATACAAGGTTTACACTGCCTAAAAATAAAAGGAAGGACTTTAATTTTTGAGGGTCTAACGATATCTTTCAGAGCCTCAAGTTCTTCTTCTTGTTGAATCTTATATTGATATTCTTGATATTCTTCACTTAATTGATATATAATATCACTTTGCAAAATTGGAATATCTAATCTATTTCCTTCCTCCTGTGCGTCCTCGAGGACTGTGGTTCTAAAAGCGAGGATAATGCCAAAGGTCTTATCTTTTTCTTTGGAAAGAGAGGCTTGGTAAATATCTTTTTTTGTTACATCACCTACTGCAGCAAAGCGTATCTGAATACTCGAATCTCTTAAGAAGTTTACAAGTGCTTCTAACGAACCTAACGCATCAGCTTTAACAATTACGCCAGCATCATCTGTTTCCACAAGGATACTTGCTAGTTCATCTTTAATCCTTTGTACTGCTTCACCCTCGCTTTTCTTTGTGACTACATACAACGAGGATCCTGCAATTGCATCTTCTAGCTCTGGAGCAACAATCTTTACTCCTATTGCAGCTATTGCCTCGTCAACATTTTCAAATTTGTTTCGTGGATCACGAATCTCATCTAAGTCTTTCGGTAATAAGAGTGCACGTACTTTGGTGGATATCACTCCATTCTTTCCAGCTAGCACAATTTGGGAATTATTTCGAATAATTCCATCAAAGAGGATTACATCAAGGGTTGTACCGAGCCCAACTTCTTTTTTAACTTCAAGAACTACGCCTTTTCCACTGTCGAGATGAAGTTCCAGCTGTGTTTTAAGATACTGCTCTGTTAAAGTTGCCAAAACAAGGAATAATTCGGGGATTCCTTCTCCTGTAACAGCAGAGGTGGGAATGATTGCAATTTTTTTTGCAAAGTTCTTTATCTTGTCGTACCTCTCTGGTTCCAATTTGAAATGGCTAAGTTCAGCCATAATTTCGTATATGACTGTTTGGAGAGCATCCTGAGTACTCTTAGACTGTTTTTTTAATGACTGCATTAGTGACAACTTAGGAAAACTTCTCCAACCAGGTAGTCGATCTATCTTATTTGCTGCTATTAGAAAAGGTACCTTATTTCGGACTAGAATTCTTAATGACTCAACTGTTTGGGGTTGAATTCCACGACGTACGTCAATTACCAGAATTGAAAAATTTGCGGTGCTAGCCCCTCTTGATCTTAAATTCATAAATGCTGCATGACCTGGAGTATCAATTATTAGAATTCCCGGGATCTGTAGGCTTGCCTTCTTGTCTCCCAGTAGTTTCCCACATAATGTAGTGACCGTATCAATAGGGAAAAAACTTGCACCAATATGCTGAGTTATTCCTCCTGTTTCTCGTGCCTGTACTGCTGTACCTCTTACTTTATCTAGCAAACTAGTTTTTCCAGAATCAACATGACCCAAGATAACGGTAATTGGACTCCTCATTAATTCTTTTGATTCGTTTTCTTCTGTCAATATATTCACTCCAGCGTTTTCTCAATTCCCTGACGTATCAATCTGTAACTTGATAAAAGAAAATAGGGATATATTGAATTTAAAATTATAATTAAATTCATTCCATTCTGATAAATCGACTTACTCGCCTAAATTCGGTCATGAGAACCTATTCGAGTAGCTATCAGTCATGAAATAGAAAATCCTTACACATTGAATTACTTACCGTTGATTGAAAGCGAAAATTTATGACCATTTTAGTAGCGTATTGGTTTGTATAAGAACTATACGGAGACTGTTCATCCTTGCGCAGGGACAATACTCATTATTTCATTTATCCAGAATATTTTGATAAATCACTTAAACGTAGCGAAGGAAGAAGATTACCCATTGTTGATTCAGTGGAAAATCCTTCGCTATTAGAAATTCGATTAGCGGCAGAAAAATTAGGTCTTGATTACGAAATTAGAGAATCTGGAAGCTATCCACGCCAATGGTGGGATCCAAAAGGACTGATTCTCGTTGAGAAAAAGGAATCGAAATTAAAAACGATACGGAAGATAAGTTTTGAAATCGAGAAGAATATCAAACCTGCCCTTGAGAAGAAAAGAAAAGAGGTCAAAGAAGCGAAAAAGAAAAAAACTTCCAGACCCAAAATTACAGCTTCGATGAAGAAAACACAGTCAGAATTTCGTCCAAAACGACGAAGATAAGAACAGTGCTTCGAAATTTCAAAATTAATTAACTCTAAAAGCCTTCATAGGTTCCGTATGAAACAAATATTTCAAACTTTTAAGTAACGACAAAGGTTTCAGCAATGTATGCATTTTGTTGAGGGGAGGTTAGAATGAGAAAAAGACGTGATGTATATACGAAACGAGCAAAACAGGAGGGCCATCGGAGCCGTGCATATTACAAGCTGCAACAATTAGACAGGAAATACAAGATTTTTCATCCCAAACAATTAATCATCGATCTTTGTGGAGCACCTGGTGGGTTTTCTCAAGTAGCTCGAGATTGTACAAATGGAAACGTATCCATAATTCTAGTAGATCTTGCTAGAATAAAACCCATGCCTGGAATCAATAATATAATAAAAGGAGATATCACTGACCAATCCACGGTGCTGAAAATTCGTGAAGTAGTAGAGAGAAATCGATCCATTCATAAAGAAATTGTCGTTCTTGCTGATTGTTCACCAAATGTCTCGGGAAATTGGTCAACAGACCAAGCTATCCAAATATGGTTATCTGAGGTTGCACTTGGAATTTCCAATTATTTTATTGCAGCTAAGTTTGTATCCAAGGCGTTTCAAGGAGAAACATTCAATAAATTCATTGAAGAAGTGAAGACATATTATGAGGATGTAAAAATCAGAAAACCACGATCCTCAAGGAGAACCAGTGCAGAAGTCTATGTCATCGCGCAGAAGAGACGGGATTTAGAATTGAAATTATATGATTCAAATTCACTCCTCGCTGATGAATGAGATAATAAGTGATGCAAATGAACCTTTCTAAGATCATCGAAGGAGGAAAAGATTATTATGTGCCCTCTCCAATTATTGATAGCACAGTTCCTCGAAAGTCAGATGATGTATTTTTTAATCCACACCAAAAGATTAATCGTGATCTTTCTGTTTTAGTGCTGAGAACTTATGCCAAGATAGAAAATAAAAATGACATAGCGATTTGTGAACCCTTTGGAGGAGTGGGTGTTAGGACTTGTCGTTATGCAGTGGAAGTTCCCTCTTCTACTATATATTACAATGATGTTAATCCAAAAGCGTTCAGAATTGCGATGCACAATTTTTCTTTATTGCCAAAGCTCGAAAGAAATAAAGTATCTACATACAATAAGGAATTTACAGACTTTTTGAATTCCTTATATCTTGATCAACCTATTATGGATTTTGTGGATATTGATCCTTATGGGACACCTATTCCATTTGTCCATCGAAGTCTTAAATTCGTTACGCTACAGGGATTACTTGCTTTCACAGCAACGGATTTAGCAAGTCTTTCAGGATTATATCCTAGGGCTATGTATGCAAAGTATGGTATTGGAATATTTGAGGATCGGATAGGAAATGTTCATGAACTTGCTGCGCGTTCCTTAATCACTGGGATCCAACGAATTGGCTTGAATCAAAACCAATCTTTAATTCCAGTATTTACATTTTATTACCGACACTTTATTCGTACATTTATGATTAGAGTCCGAGGGGTTGATAGAGTCCTTGATCAAACAGGATTTCTCTGCAGATGTCAAAAATGTTCAACGATATTTCAAACACCACTTACACCTAAAGAGATACTATGTTCTTTCTGTGAAAGCAACCAAATTTTGAAAGTCGGTCCATTATATCTGGGCAAACTCCATAAAGATACATACTTATCATCTCTCAAGGATGAACCCCATATTAAAGCAATTAATGACACTAAAAGCATATTGAAAATTATTAATTTAATAAATGAAGAAAACAAATTAAATATTCCTTGGTCTTACGATTTACCGACCGTAGCAAAAATAGTAAGTAAGCCTATTCCCCCCATGGACTTTATAATAGAGAAACTTAGTGAAATAGGATATAAATGTTATAATACTCATTACTCAGGTGTCAGTTTGAAAACAGATGCCAAATTCAGTGACCTTTGCAGTATTATTAGAAAAGCGAATGACTAATGGGAATTTGAAATCTTCCGAAAAAAGATTTATTCTTAATTCAAAATTCTCCATTCGGAAAAAGAATAACGTGTAATTCCATTAATGTATGGATAAAAAGATTGGTAATATATCAGGGACGTAGTCTAGCATGGTTTTAATTGTTTTCTGGAATAACACAGAATCAATGACTAGATGATTCTTGGTTTGGGACCAAGAGGTCGCGGGTTCGAATCCCGTCGTCCCTACTTTTCTTATTCGGTTTAATGTTTTCTTATTAAATAAAAGAATGCTATTCACTTTGGATCGCGTATATCATGCAAGATTTATCAATGAAGGGAAAGATTTGTATGATCACTGGCGCAAATAGTGGAATAGGGAAAATTACAGCTCTTGAACTTGGTAAATTAGGAAGCCATATCATAATGGTCTGTCGGGATCAGGAAAAAGGAAGAATAGCCCAAAAAGAGCTTATGGAGGAAACAGGCAATCCAGATATCGATCTATACCTTGCAGATTTAGCTTCCCAATCCTCTATCAAATCTTTTGTTAGAAAATTTCAGGAAAAGTATAACGAGTTACACATCCTAATAAATAATGCAGGGACTATAACAAAAAAGTGGATTGCAACAGAGGATGGGATTGAAAGGACTTTTGCTGTTAATCATCTTGCCCCTTTTCTCTTAACAAATCTTCTTCTCGATCTCTTAATGAAAGGAGCTCCTTCGAGAATCATTACAGTCAGTTCAGGTATGCATTATTCAAAACCTATTAACTTCAATGATATTCAATCAAAAAGAAAGTATAAGAATATGAAAGCATACTCAATCTCAAAACTAGCGAATATCCTTTTCACGTATGAACTCCATAATCGCTTACAAACCTCTGGAAAATTGGGGATTACTGCAAATGTTGTTCATCCAGGCTTCACTCGAACTAGTTTTGGGAAAGAGGGACTTTCTTTATTACAGCGGATTGGATTAATGGCAATTCATCCTATAATGGCAGTTTCTCCCAAAATCGGGGCAGAAACATCTATCTATTTAGCTTCCTCTCCAGAGATAAGAAACACCAGTGGCAAATATTTTGTCAAAAAAGAAATAGTAAAGTCCACTCAAATATCTTATGATCGTGAGAGTCAGAAACATTTATGGAATGTCAGTGAAAAGATGACTGGACTTACAACCATCTGAGAAAGATCTAAAATAATCTCATTCTTTGAGCTCGCCTAAGATTTCTTCACTTAGAGCCTTAGGAGAAGGAAATCTAATCCTGTTGACATAGAGCTCTTGTCGTTGTACAGTTTCTTCTTGGACTTCCTGAGTACGTAATTGGACACGTCCATTTATTTGAACCGTCTTTCCTTCAGATTGAAGTTGCATTTCCTCAAATATTTGGTCATCAGTCTTGCCTTCCTCAACCATTTGCTTAATATCATCACTTTTAAAGCCAGTTAGTATTTCACCTGATTTTCCAAAAAAAGTTACCTTAATTGTGCCAGTTCCGTCGTCTAATAATCCACTTACTCTCAATCGTACGGTTGGATCTACTTTTCCATGTTCTCTACAGTTCCATTCTTCCTCTCCTTCAGATTGGTCGACTTTCTTTTTGCATATTGAACACCCCCAATAATATGGGGATTGTTGGAATAATCTGATCACTTTTCCTATCACTTCGATAGTGTCACCATCGGCCTCATTTGATAATTCAGCTAGATGAGTCTTAATATAATCGTTGGAGGATTGACCAGTATCAGGCATTCGCTGCTTCCTTTCGATCTTGAGTAGTTCGGAAGGAATTTCACTATATTCTTGTACATCACTCTGAAAATTCAGATGAATTTCTATGCGGCCCTCCTGGTTTTCACGAATTCCACCATATAAGACTTTAACGTATTGAGTGGTCTCAGAGTCTAAACCGTCTAGCTTTTCGACATTATCATTCCAAGCAACGATTCTAGTGGTTTCTGAACCATCTTCTAAGGTTAAAGAGCGTACTTTTCCAGGAGAGCCATCAGATCGATTGAATTCTCTAATCTCTGAAAGGTCCTGTACCAAACCTTGAACACATGCAACACCTTTCTCAGGAACTAATAAAGCAATATCAGTCAGGGGTGGGTCTCCAATATCTTCATCAACTTCTAAAATTCTTGTATTCGTAGTAGTATGAAGTTCTATGGTGTTATATTTGGATAATGAAACACGAAGGTTCTCTATCAGAATAGATTGATCTTGAAAGGCGTCAAATTCAGAATTCGCATCATTCCAAAGTACGATAGTAGCTACTCCTGTGTTATCAAATATAAATCCGCGACATACACTACCAGTTGATCCATCTTTACGAGAAAACTCACGAATAGCACTTACTGGGCCTTTCTTCACGTTAACTGACACGTAAGTATCCTGAGAGTTAATTGCATCAATATCTTTCATTGCAGTACCTTGTTGTATCTCTTCTTGTTCAGGAAGAGTAGATTCCTCTAAAGGTGGTAAGGTTTTATGTCCAATTTTAGTGACGTAAGTAGAACGAGTAGAATGAAGTTCTGGGTTTCCATCGCGATCAAGTTTAACGTTAACCCCCTGAATTAAGAGTTCATCCCCACGAGTGAAATTAAAAGCTTCTTCTGCTCTTTGATCCCAAAAAACAATTCTTCTGCTAATCTGTGTACCTTTTATATGCACGTTAGCCACACGCCCTTCTGTTCCATCAGCTCTACTGAATGTAACCAGTCGACCAAGTTTAATAACAGTTCCTTTCGTGTCTATTTCCATAATTTCTTCGTCTAAAACATCAAGATCAATTATCTCATTATCGGGATCTGGATATGTATCATTCTTTACATCCGTTAGTATATTAACAAATCCACGATCACCTATATGAAGTTCTAAGTTTCCAGATCTTCCTAATTTTGTATATCCTTGCTTTAAATTAATTACAGATCCCCGACGAAGGTGGTTTTCAGCTATCTGTTGAGCTTTTGTCCCCCAGAAAATTGTTCTAATACTATCAGAGCCATCGTGTAATAGGATTGGCGCTAATAAGCCTTTTCCCGCCTCGCGTGAAAATTCTATTGGGTGGTAAACCCGAAGAATGATACCTGTTATATTAACTCCCGATAGTCCAGGTTCCATCTGTTTTAAACTCTTAATTGTTAATTCAGGTCTTTTTTTGGTGTCAGGCCTTCCTAATGGAACCTCGTAATCTTTAGCTATAATATGAGCAGCAGCGATATCGTTAATCAGAAATTCGAGTTCTTCCTTTTTTTTGTCAATTTTCTGTTTAATATCAGCTCTCGAGAGCCCTGTATGTTGAGAAATTTTCTGAACCAAATCTTCGATGTTTGTCACAATATTCAAATCCTACTTTTTCTGAATGACAAATATAACCTGTTTTAAGGGGTTCTTGGATAAATTACACCCTTAACCAAGGAATTATAATTAAATTATACGAATTACTGTTAGAGTAATTTCCTTTCCTAATCTATTCGTCATAATATATTCTGGACGGAGCTTATATATTCATAAAAAATGAATACGAGTGATAAAAGGGCAACAATACTACAAACTATGATCTTTGTGTAAATGCTAAATGAGTTTATCTCACCAGTTTTGATATTTAACACCCAATTGATCTACAATCAGTTGACGAACCATATTGCGAAAATCACGACATCCATCCTTTGTTTTAAAGGATGTAGGGAAAATTTCAACCTTAGGAAGAGAATAAGTAGCCAGAATATCAACGTTTTTGTTAAATAGAGAAGTATTAACTTTATCTATTTTGTTCATTAGGACAATAGGAGGTTTTTTTGTCGTTTCCTCTAGAAATTGGATCATCTCAATGTCTATTGGAATTATTCCTTTTTTTTCCAGACTTTCCGTAACGATATGAAAAGTCGAAGAATCAATCACATGAATCCCAAACATAATGAAGTTGTTTGGATCCTCTAAAAATTGAACAATTTGATCTTTGATTTTATCTTCAAGGGATTTTGATCTTTTTGCAATCCTTCCGAAACCAGGTAAATCTACCAAGAATACATCATTAATTAATCGTATAGGGGTTATACGTAATGTGGTACCAGCTTTTTTTCCTACTGGTCGTTTGGTGTGAGCCAAAAAATTAATTACCGTTGTTTTACCAGCATTAGGTCGACCTGTCACTGGAATATTGTTGAATTTTTTCATAATCAAAACTTTAACAATGAAGTCAGTATTATACCCGATATGATTGGAACTGTAAGATTATCATTAAGTTTATCGCCAGTAGTTAACTCTATAATGGCTGAAAGAATGCAAACAAGAAAATTTACAACCAGAAAATAACCCTTATTGACTTCTGACGGTTCTTTAATAATGAACAAATCAATAATAGGTGTAACTTCTGGATTTATAGCGACTAGAAAGAATAGCAATGAGCTAGTAATGAAGGCAGCAATCAGGAAAGCTAAAAATCCTTCTGCACTTTTATTCTGAAAACGTTGATATCTATGTTTACCAAACCTGGATCCAATTATATTAGCAAAACCATCTCCGAAAGCCATTATACAAAATACTGATGCCGCTATTCTTAAGTCTAAAAAAGTGACTGAAACAAAAACCATGAGGATATAAAGAAGAGGGCCATATAAGTACCCAGTTCTAACATCTCTTTCACGTGAAGCCATTGCTTCAAAACCTCGATTCCACATGGTTGGACGAGCGACTACTATTATAAAAAATAACGCAACCAAAGTTATTAAAATTAGCAACAAACGAGGAAATACAGCTATTAAAGGAGTTAAGAAACCAAATCCAATATGGATAACTTTTCTTTTAGTTTCTTGATCCATCTAGATCATACCCATCGTTTAGAATCAGAAACCTTTCTGGTTCTATGATTCATCAGTAATATCTGATCCATCATCTGATAATGGGGATTCCTGTTCTTTCTCAGATTCTTCAACCAATGAATCCAACCAATCTCCAAAAACATCAACTCGTTCTTCGATAGGTCGGACGGGTCTGGTAGTTTGAATTTTACATTTTCCACAAAGAATTGCAGCAGTTCGAATTTTTCGATCGATGTCAATATTAATCGAATTTGTTGTGCCACAGATAGGACAATCAAACACGGTTGGTAAGGATGGTATTGGTTTTGTTCTTACAATTCTTTTTCTCTTTCTTCCCATACAATTTACTTCCTTCTGTCGCCTTTTGTGTGTTTCTGAATTTGACGAAGACGTCTCTCACGCTTCGTTTGTTTTGTAAGT
The DNA here is from genome assembly GCA_016839785.1 of Candidatus Hodarchaeota archaeon. Taxonomy (GTDB): domain Archaea; phylum Asgardarchaeota; class Heimdallarchaeia; order Hodarchaeales; family Hodarchaeaceae; genus Hodarchaeum. The sequence goes on from JAEOTQ010000114.1 coordinate 36,346, forward strand.
CCCTTTTTCGACTCATCTTCAGGAGTTTCGACTAATTTTCCTTTAGTATCTTTGTCTTCTGTGACAACTTTCACTTTCAATACACTTACTTGTTGACCTGAACCAACCATGTACAAAGTTATCCCTCCAACTAAAAGTATTGCAGCTAATGTCATTAATCCGAAAAGAAAGGGAAGATATAGATCAGTATTTGGTTTCTGAATATTTTCTTCCTGAATCTCGGTACTTAGCCAACTAATGATATTTCTCCACAGTTTTGAGTTATCCTCTGCTTCATACCATGAGGATCCTAAAAAAGGATCTTCAACATCACTAAACATGATAGTAGAACCCCCCATTGCTATCCGAGCATTGAATGCTGCGGTGTTACCAGCGAGAGTAAAAATCGCAATACTAGTAGAGAATGCATGGGGATCTCCCAAGGGTGGATCAGCATATGCCTCTGTTGAGCCCTCTATCAAGACATCTCTTGCTGTGTCGATAGAGCAGCTTGAGGTAACAATCGTGCTGACATTCTCGTAATCTGAAAATATCTCATGTGTTGTGTCATTAATATTAAGGATTAAATACTCAGGTTTTCCAGCATTGAGAAAATCATTTTTCACAATATCAGCTGGTTTAGGTGCGGCTGAGGATTCAATATCTGTCCAGAATCGAGCTGAAACTCCTAATTCATTCTCATTCAGCATATAATTTAGATAATCACCATGTCCATCCAGAGATTCATTTGTCTCAACAAGAGGATTTGCAAGGAGAAGCATTGATTTCTCTTCCAAGAGATAATCTCGGATGTAGATCCGTTCTTTAAATGTAATAGACTCTTGGGGATCAGTCATAATGAGAATATCTACCCCCTCAAAAGTGTATGAATTATAATCTTCGGTGTTAAATTCTACTTGCATTCCTAATTCTTCAAGATCGGAAAGCGCTTGACTATATAAAGTTCGATTAAAATATTGTCCGTGAGCTTCATCAAAGAGGATAAGAATTGGATCTTCTTCTGCGAAAACTGCACCATTAACTCCGACAACGAAGTTAAAACTCACTAAAAAGCACAGGAGTGAACAGAATAATATATGTTTAATGCTAACTGACAAAGTCTTTTCCTCAACACCATAGTCACTACTAGATTTACTGAAACTAGCAATCTGGGTAGAATTTTCAAAAAAGAGGGAATTTGTGAATATCTTTTGTGTCTTTTTATTCCTCTTCTACCAGCAATCGAAGAACGATAATAACTAAAAACCTCAACGAATTTCTTCCTACTTGGTTTAAGATAAGAAATAAAGGTAATTTTTTACTATTTATCAAATCTTGTTTGAATCACGTTAATTGGAGAAAAAATTATGGTTTCCGCACAGATGGTCCCCAGTGAATTCTTGATAGAAGTCATTGCTGAGGAACTAAGATCGAATGATAAGATATTTCAGCCACCAACTTGGGCAGATTATGTAAAAACTGGAGTTTCAAGAGAAAATTCCCCAGAAAATAGAAAAGACTGGTGGCATACACGTGTAGCATCTATATTAAGGAAAATCTACATTAAAGGTCCAATCGGAGTTATCCATCTCAAGAAATCATATGGGGCTCGAAAAAATAGGGGTAGTAAACCTGAAAGGTCAGAATCTGGATCTGGAGCTATTATCAGACTAGCTATTCACCAACTTGAGAAAGCTGGATATGTGACAATTGTCAATACTAGTGGTAGGATAGTTACACCAGCTGGACGAAGTTTCGTTGATAAATTAGCAATGAAAGCAAAGGAAGAAGTACCAGAGCTAGCCAACTATTAATCGAATGTCAATATTGCACAATAGATTATTTTCCAAGTGAAAAATGAGTCCTTGGATTTGTAAGTTCGTAACTCGTAAGATTTAATAAATCAATTTCTCAACATATAGTCAGAACGGGGTATAACCGATGGTTGATGACGATCGTGAATTGGAAGAACTTCGGAAAAAACGTGCAAGTCAGCTTCAAAATGATCAAATAGAACAACAACAATTAGCGCAGCAACAAGAAGAACAACGTCGTCAAATTGAAAATCAACGACAGATAATCTTGAAAGGAATAATGACTGATGAAGCACGTGAACGTCTAGGACGGATAAAATTAGCAAAACCTGATTATGCTACCTCACTAGAAAACCAATTAATTCAACTTGCTTCAACTCGAAGAATTTCAGAAAAAATTACAGACGACCAGTTAAAATCTCTCCTTCAACAGATGACTAAATCTAAGAGAGAAAGTAAAATTACTTTTAAAAGAAGGTAAAGGGTTTTTACATGAGTACTATATCAAGTTTCTCTTGGACACGTATGGAGGGCATAGGATTAATCCTTACAGCACTAGGAATAGCGATAATTTCTCAAATACCGTCAACTTTTTTCGTTCTGTATTGGTTAGAATTTGACCTTGATTCTTATTTGCTAACAATGACTGGTGTAGTTTTAGGCACAACTATTCTCTTGACAACAATTTCATGTTCACTTACAGAAGATTGGGATAAATCTAAATACCCCACACTGAAAACAATTATAAATACTTCGTTTATACTGACTTTCCTCTTCATTTTTGGATTTTTCATATTTTTTGTATTACAACCAAGTTTTCCACCCGAAATGAGAGAACTAGATATAAATCAACGATACTTAGCAGCACAACTTCTAGGTTTGACCCTAATCGCCATTCTCATGGTGATCTTTTATAAGGGCAGAGCGTTCTTCAGCAGATAGATATAAGGAAATAATCCAGATTTTTTGAAATCAGCGATTCTAGATCGCAAAAATCTGCAGGTATCTGTAACAATAAATTACGAAAAGGCATTTTGTATGAATATTTAGCTAGGAGAGGTAAATCTATGACAAGCTTGCTAAAAAGAGCTGAAGTAGACTCTGAATTCATCTCAGAAATTCTACATTATTCGGATCTGGGATCGACTAATAGTGTCGCCAAAAGAATGGTTTTGAAAGAAAAAAAACAAGGATTTATAGTTATTTCAAAAACTCAGACTTCTGGATATGGTCAACGAGGAAATTTCTGGGAATCTCCCTCAGGTGGATTGTGGTGTTCAATTGCTATCAATCCGAAAATTAATCCAAAAAAAATTGGCCTGATTCCCATCTTAAGTGCGTTATGCGTGGTAAAAGCCCTCAAATCTTATAATGTTACCACAAGACTCAAGTGGCCTAATGATATTCTTAATTCAGCCGATAACAAAAAATTAGGAGGCATTTTAGTTGAAGGTAAAGTATCTCCTGGGTTTATTGAATATCTAATTATTGGAATTGGAATTAATGTGAATAATTCACTTAAGCAATTTTCGCTTCCATTGAGGAAACGAGTTACTTCAATATTGGAAATCTCAAAAAATGATATTTCATTGATTGATTTATTAAATAAAATCACATTTTATCTTGAAGATGGATTATTCATCATGATAAGAGGAGAAGAGAGACAAATTCTCTCAGAATGGAAGGAATGGGATAATGTTTTGGGTAGGAATGTTAAAATTACTTCAAATAATATAGAATATGAAGGAATAGCGAGAGATCTCACTGAATTTGGGCAAATAATATTGGAACTAGCAGATGGTAGAGAAATCACATTTTCTTCAGGAACGCTTACCCTAATCTAAATGAACACTCTTTGACTTGTTGAAGTGATTGAAGATTTAGAGGTGCATGAATTATAGTTTACAACATAAAATCTGGATCAAATACCGTCCTAAGAGGTTTAATAGCAGAGGAATTCGTACGCTATACCCTTATTCAACGTTATCCCCTTGTAGTGCTTAGACCAGCTAAAGTAATTGAAATCTTAACACAATATCAAATTGAAGGCCCCCATTTTGATTTTTTATGTCAATATCAACAAACAATGGATTTCATAGGATTTGGCCCCGTTCAACAAACTGAAACATCTTTACCAATAACGGTAAGTGAAATTTCGCAGAATTTCTTTTATCAACAAGATGGATTGACACGATTTTTGCCATCTCCCTCTATACAAGACAGATTATCTGGTTTTATCATCGAAGTGAAATCCCGATCAACAAAAAATCATTGGAATCCATTTAATTACTCGTTTTCCGCAAATCAAGAAGAGATGTTTTTGAAAGCTACAAAATTTCGTTTTAAGGTTATTTTATGTGGTGTAACTTTAGCAGATGATTGGGAAATTTCCGTGGTCTTCACAAATCGGGATGGAAAAATACTCCCCCAAGATTTCTTTAATTTAGATCAATAGAGATCGGTTCTGCGTTAGTTAGTATTTGTGGTCCATTTCGAGTTATCAGCACATCGTTTTCCAATCGAAATCCACCTACATCCTTCTCATAGATTCCAGGTTCAATAGTGATTATCATTCCCTCTTCTATTCGAGTAGGTGCCCAGTGTTGTAACATGGCTTCGTGAATTGGCTTTTTTCGTAATAATGGAGCATCATGAACAGTTAAACCTATTCCATGACCCAGAGAATGAGGCATCCGGTACCCTTGATCCTCTATAATTTTTACCGCAACTTCAGCAACTTCATGTAGATATTCGGAATCCGATAATGCGTCTATTGACGCATCATGGGCATGCTTCACTGTTTCTGTTATCGTTTTCATTTTACTGTTCATTGGTCCCATTATAAATGGAAGGGTAACATCTGAAGTTAATGCTTCAGCCTGGACACCGAAATCGATGAGTGCAAGACCTTTTTGATATAAGGATTGTTTTGGATCAGCGCGGGGGTATGTATGGATTTGCCATGATCGAGCACTACTAGCAACAAGTGATTCAAATCCTACCGCAAATGCTCCTAATTCTCGCATCCTACTCTCAACAAAAATAGCAAGATCCATTTCAGTTCTAATTTTGGATTGTGAAAGAACTGCTTCCTCTATTTCTTTAACCAGTTGATTACTAATGTCTACAGATTTTTGCATTAAAGAAATTTCATACCCAGATTTTGTTGATCGTAATTCTGCTAATAAATTGTCGATAATCGTCGGGTTAAATACTATCTCGGTATTTGGAACTTTATCCATAATAAGTTGGACATTATCGTATGGAATACCTCTAGTGATCCCTACTTTGGGATTGGTAGAGGTTTCTTCAGCAAAAACGTCAATTGTTGCAGTAATTACTCCCTGATATTCTGTTACGTCTACTATTCTGTCTGCTTCCGAACTCATTTTTGCTAGTTGATAATCCCATGGAATTAGAGTAGTTCGCCGATTCTTGATATCAATGAATAGGCTTGCATCTTCTGGATGGCCTGTTAAGTATTTCACATTTACATTCCGATGTGCCTCAGAATCGGTGAGATAGAGAAAATCTAGCTCATGGGACTCCAAAGAATCGTATAACCTTGTTAATTTTTCTTTCGTGATAAATCTCGCCAGTAGTATTCACCTGAACTATCTTTGGGCTGTTAGAAAAATCAAATCATGATCTCTCAAAATTTACTCTTAAATCATAATATAAAATATTTAGATATTAAATATCTCGAAGTATACAATTTTGAATTTCAGTCATATTCAAACAGGATTCCCTTTGTCGGATCCCTCTAATTCCCTCTAAGTTGAAACTCAAATTTAGATTGAGCTGCAGATCCACTTTCCTTGGTGTGTGCTTATTCTACTTTGATTTTGTGCCATTTCTTATTTGAGGACGAGGGTTGTTTGGTCTTTCTTCGGGTTTTCCCCGTATACTGTCTTTTTTGCTGTTTGAGAAGATTTCTTTGTGTCATTTTACTAATTTTACTTGTGATCAATTGTAATTCAGAATTATTTGGACGATAAGACTTTAATAACTTCTGAAATTCTAGAAGAAGCGCATTTACCTTTTCTTTATCTACTGCCATCCTGTTTTACTATAAAATTTACAAAAAATAAATATTTGGGAATGAATAAACATTCACCTTTGAAATACCGTATCATCCAAATCATTGTTAAAGTAAATATATTAATTCTAAAATTTCCTGAATGAAGATCTGCATGCTTTCAGTAGCCGATTTATGAACTATACCGTAAATGAATGCATGATATCGATTAAATTTAATACTAACTAATTATTCTATTAGCGTTGTTATGGAGTAATGTCAAATGCCAAAATTTACCATCGAAGAAGCTCAAAAACTTCTCGTTAATCGAGAATTTGTACGAAACCTAGGAGTTATCGCTCACATTGACCATGGGAAAAGTACACTCACAGATTCGCTTCTTGCTGCAAGTGGATTGTTAGCAGAAAAAGTAGCTGGAGAAGCTAGAGCAACAGACACACGAGAAGATGAACAAGAACGTGGGATCACAATTAAAACAACAGGGATCTCTTTAGTCCATGAAATGAAAGATAAAATGTTCCTCGTGAACCTACAGGATACTCCTGGACACGTTGATTTTTCTGGAGAGGTTACTTCAGCTCTACGGGTTGTAGACGGAGCTCTTGTTGTAGTTGATGCAGTAGAAGGAGTTATGGTACAAACCGAAGTTGTTACACAACAAGCTCTTGCTGAACGCGTTCGTCCCGTTTTAATCATCAATAAAGTGGATCGATTAATAACTGAAATGCGGATGAGTCCCGATAATGCGTACGAGCAATTTAAAAAGATTATTAGCGATTTCAATCTACTGATTGAAACTTATGCCCCTCCTGAATTTAAGAAAATATGGAGAGTTGATCCTAGACAAGGAACTGTGGCGTTTGGTTCAGCTATCCATCGGTTTGGATTAACAATTCCAGCACTCGCTGAAATCTGGCATGAGAAAACAGGTCAACCTATAGATAAATTGGTAAAAAATTTATGGATGAAGAATAATTTTGTAAATGGTGTTCTTAAGCCAACTTATGAAATTTATGAAAAAGCTGAAGAAAACGATACCGAATCGTTAAAAAAGGTCGCAGAGCAACTATCACTACGTTTAGATGAAAGTGTATGGCTTGAACCTCCCAAAAGGATTGCAAAAGCGTTATTAGAGAAATGGCTACCTGTAGAAAAAGCTGTACTTGATATGGTCATTACATTCTGTCCTTCTCCAATTGAAGCACAGAAATATCGATTTAAAAGCTTTTGGACTGGTGATCTGGAGTCAATTGAAGGAAAAGGATTAATGAGCTGCGATCCTAATGCTCCAGTTATGATATCAATATCTAAAATGATCCCAGGAAGAGCAAAACGTATTATTGCAATGGGAAGAGTATTTTCGGGCACTGTAAAAGCAGGACAAAAAATTACTGCCCTTCTTCCAGGTTATAAACCAGGAAGTAAGGAACGGATGTTCACCACAAATATTCAACAAGTTTCAATGTTGATGGGTGCAAAAGCAGAAAAAGTTGATTTTATTCCAGCAGGAAACATTGTTGCTTTACAGGGTCTCCGTGGAGCGACGGCCAGTAGCACAATTACAAGTTTAGAGACAACTCTTCCATTTAAAGCTTTGAGCTATGCAGTTGAACCTGTAGTCACTATTGCAATTGAAGCTAAATCACCTAGTGAGCTTCCAAAACTTGCAGAGGGATTACAACTTATGGAATTAGTCGATCCTTCTCTTAAAACCAAAGTCAATGAAGAAACAGGTGAATTTTTGTTATCTGGAACTGGAGAACTCCACCTAGAAATCGCTGTTAAGGATTTACAGGACTTACAAAATATTCAAGTAACTCAAAGTGAACCTATCGTAGTGTTCCGAGAATCGGTCTCTGCAGAATCCACTCAGCAAGCTTTAGCAAAATCGCCCAATAAGCATAACCGATTATGGGTTCGTGCCGCACCATTAGAAGAAGATGTCATTAAAATCATTGAAGCTGGAACTATCCATCAATACACAGATCGAAAAGAAATGGGACAAATTCTGAGAGATCAGGCTGGATGGGATGCCAAAGTCGGTCGTAAAGTATGGGGTATGGGGCCAGCAGAATCAGATCCAAATTTCTATATTGACGCATCTAAAGGTGTTCAATATCTACGTGAAGTAAAGGATTATCTTATTCAAGGTTTTCGTTGGGCTGGTAAAGAAGGTCCTCTATGCGGCGAACCATTTTACGGCATTAAATTCTTATTAGAAGATGTTAAGCTTCATGAAGATCCAGTGCATCGAGGAGCGGGCCAAACGATGCCTGTTTCGCGAAGAGCATGTTTTGGTGCCGTTCTATTGGCGTCACCAATACTGCTAGAACCTGTTTATAAGGTTCAGGTTCAGGTACCGGAGCAATACCTTGGCAATGTGTATAAAGTTCTTACAAAGCGAAGAGGTAGAGTAATCGATACTCAGAAGCGAGAAGGAACACCGTTAAATGTTATCATTGCTGAAGTACCTGTTACTGAATCTTTCGGTATTACTACCGATTTACGTTCCGAGACTTCTGGGTTCGCTTTTTCCCAAATGGTTTTCGATCACTGGGAAAAAGTACCAGGAAATCCTACAAAGGAAGAAGAACAAGGTGGTGGATTAGCTCGTAAATTTGTAATGGAAACACGTAAACGCAAAGGCTTCCACAACCCTAATCCTCCAAAGCCAGAAGATTATTACGATAAACTCTAATTTTTATGGGTTTATTCTCTTTTTTTTCTAATTTTATTCTTTCTGGGTGGAATAGAACCTTTTTTTCATGATAAGATTCTCTCAAGGAATATAAGAGAGATTATATCACTAAAAAAGAATACGGATCCGGAGGGATTTGAACCCACGACATTCTGCTCCGAAGGCAGACGCTCTATCCATGCTGAGCCACGGATCCATATAATTTATTTATGGGACTTCTGTTAAAGGTTATTTCTAGCGTGGATTACGAAACAATTAGATGATTAATAAGAATTTATTGGAAACTCGTTTCAAGGGATAATCTCGCATGTATTGTTATATTTGGGATAATCAAAATCCTTCTCCACAATACCTACTACTGAGATTGCATTTTCTTGTCAAAGAAAGAAAGTAAAGCATTATTAATACCTAATTTAGTTTCTGAGGATTGCTTCTGGCAAGAATAGGTTTTCCTTCCCAGTGGGAGAATAGAAGTCCAAATATATCGCTTTTACTAAGTAATTTTCTGGAATGAGTTGCTGCGCAAAATATTTTTTACGTTGATTTCCGGTCAGATGCGGATCGAATTTTCACTTGATGTCGGTGAATTGCGCAGGAAACACAGAAATATCGGACATATGGCACGCGAGCGATTTGAGTACCTGCTTGACGCAGTTCCTTCGCAATGGTGAAATCAACTAAGTTTTTATAGCTTGTCTTACGCTTGGCCTTATCTCTTGGGACTAATCGTCCACATGAAGAGCATTGAACTTTACCTAAGTTGCCTTTCCCGCCTTTACTTCGGCCACCAGATTTTCGTTTTTTACCCATTACGAGTACACCTTTAATAAATGAAGATACGGTAAAAGAATTGACTAAATTGAATATTATCTTCGAATTCATGTTTTTAGGAGCTGTTTTTAATCTCTCCCATGACTGGAGCAACAGTTTTCTTTGTTACGAAGAGGGCCAAATTTTCTAAATTTAGATGATAGGATTGATCCAAATCAAAAAAAGAAGAAATTTGGGGAAATTCCCCATCTATGTACGCATGAACACTTCTCCTTACAAGATCTAGTTGTTTAAAATATTCATCTGAATACCGTTGAAATTTTGTTAAGAGTTCATTAGTCAGGAGAACGAATGGGGCTTCCTTATCGGAGGAAAGTATTTTCTTGGACATTAACTCGTATAAATGTTCCTGATTTTTACCGTTCAAAAGAAAAAGAAGAAATCCAGGCATCGGTAATAGAAATAAAATCATAATCGATGAAAATGACCCAAATTGTAGATCGAATTGTGATAAAGATTCATTTGAGATGATTAATGCTGAGATTATTAAGTTCAGTGAGGCAACAAGTGTTGCTTGAAAGGATCCTCTTCCAATCCAATACAACTTGCCTGAATATTGATGAATAGGGTCTCTGTTTGTAAAACTGATACCTTTGAAGCTTAAAATTGCATAGAATATAATAGTCCACGGTAATAAACATAAGAGTAAGAGGTAACTATCAAAGAAACCAAGAGCGAAAATGAATAAAAAATTGAGAAGAGAGAGGATGAAAAAAAGAGAGGGCACAGAAATTGCATTCCTGTTACTTAATTCTTTTTGATCAGCTCAGAAGATCTTTTAATTCTGAAACAAGACTAGAAATATCCTTTTCCTCTTCTTTGAATATTTCAGGTATTTTATGACTGTAACGTCGTAGAACACGAATGGCTAGTCCTAGAGAGTGGGCTTCATTTGATGCACCAATTAAAATAAAGTCCTCTGCTGAACTTAATACTGTGTAACCCTTTTCTCCACGAACTAAGACTTCCCATAATTGTCCATGATCCATTCTGTCAACTACCATCCCACCTGTAGAAAGAACTGCAGCTGAAAGGGCGGAGAATAAATCAGGATCAGCATCTTTTTCTGAAAAGAATGCAACACTCATTCCAGTACGAGTAACTAGTGCTAACGCTTCTAAATCAGCATAACGTACGATTTCTTGTAATAATTTGATCAATTTCTTTTTTTGCTCAACTGTAAGCGCAAAGGCCATTTTATCACCTTCAGAAAGGTTCTCACAATTTCTATTATTGCTTTTTGATATAAGATAAGATTTTAGATTGAAATAATTGTCATTACGACAAATATGTTCTAATTAGGTAATTATCATCGGGTAATGATTTAAACCTTACCAAACCTCGAATCAGTGGAAAATAATTTTCATTATTCTTTATTCAGGGATATTAATTCTGAGCTCAACATAGTCTTGGTATAAATTCCATTAAATTGTTAAATCATCTAATTGGTATTATATATGTGAATTAGAACGAATTAGTCTTACTATTCAGAGAGAATCAGAATGGATACCTCATGTGAAAAAGTTATTCTTGGTTTATTTGTTCTAGACAGAATAATTACTTCAGATTTAGAAAAAACTGAGCTAAACGCTACTGAAAACACTGATCTGTCGCTTGGAGGTCCTCCCACATTTATGATGTTTATATCTGACATTTTAAGTCAAATTTTACCTGTTATGGAGCAACCTGTTCTTTATTCATATGTATCGAAACAAACAAAAGATTTTTTGTGTAAGTTATTGAGATATAATCAGAGAAAAACGCAATTGGTTCCACATCCTAAAAGCCCAAAATTCATTCTAGACTATTCTCAATCAACCACTGAAAGGAAATTGAAACTGTTTGATCCTCCAGAAGAATTTAATTATGATTCTTTTACTTGGCAATTTGAGAAACCTCCAATATTGATAATTAGTTCAGTTTATCAAGAGTTTAATTCTTCTGAAACCTTCTTTTTTCTTCGAAATAAAGGTAGCTTTTTAGCTTTTGACCCTCAAGGTTGTTTCAGAAAGATTTCATCAGAAGGAAAGATAAAATATTCTGAATGGTTCTCTCATGATATCTTATCACAACTCGATTGTATTAAACTTTCTCAAAGTGAAGCTTTACTTCTAGGATTTGGTTCAGATCTAATAGAAATTATTAGGAAATTGTTGGATATTGCACCTAGATATGTGATAATTACTAGAGGTGGGGAAGGGGCACTCCTAGGGGTGAGAAAGAATTCAATTAAAAAAGAAGAAATATTCTCCGTTCCAGCATATCCCGTAGATAAGGTAATAAAAGAAACTGGGGCCGGAGATGTTTTTCTATATGTTTTTATAAGTTTCTTGCAACTACTTGGAGATGAATTGGAAGCAATCGCATATGCTACCAGTTTAGCATCATTAATGGTTGAATATGGACTTGAAATAGAAAAATATTCATTATACACTATCAAATATAGACAAAAAATGATTCATTTAAAAATTAGGAATATTATTCCTGATTAAATGAGGAATGAAATAATTAGGTTATTCCTCTACATACAGAGAATATCTTAAAGTTTAATCAACTTTTATATAAAGGATATTATTCCCCCGAAGAAATGCTCGTCCATATCGCTTAGTTATTTTACCATCCTCCATTTCAGAACAGTTCTCGAGTATTAAGTTCATATATTGGTCAGTAATTTTCAATCGTCCTGTATAGGACTGATTACTTTTAAGTGTAACAGTGATAGATTTACCAATTGATTTTTCTAATGTTTGTAATGGATTGGACATAATATTGGTTCCTCAAAATTTGAATATAGTGAGAATAAGATCAAATTCTTCTCATTTTGATCAATTCTAAAAATGTTTCTTCACCTCTTCTGAGGTACTTCATTCTTCTTCTGAAAAATGTTCGTGATAAATTTCTGAATCGGAAGCTTGATACATAGCAATATATTCTTCTTTGAAGTCATTCAGTAAATGTTCGATACTAAATTCATCCATACGAATGTTTTTTGAAGAAACTTTCTTTTTAATGAGCAAAGACATACGTTTTCTTCTCAATTGCTCCTGTAGCTGTAATTCCTGTTTCCGAATCTCTTCTTTTACCGAAATATCAGTTAGGTATAGTTCATCGTAAACCCAAATTTCCAATACAGGAGTCACAGGATTTAGATCTCTAGCAGAATATTCACTCATAGTAAGTACAAGGCAAGGAACACAGTAGTCAGTAAAAACTTGTAGAGCTTGATCAGAAAATTTTGGGCGATCCTCTGGAATAATCACTCCGCGTATTCCAAAATCAATAAGCTTAAATGCTGTTTGCGCACCCCCGCCGCTAGGGTCTAACACTAGCACGATATCTCCCTCATGTAAACCATAATTGATGTTGGTATCCCGAATTGCCGAATCTGAAAATGATTTTAGGGGTTTAAGAGGAAATTCATGACCTTGAACCCAAAAATTCTTGATTTCTTTTAATTTTTTTATCTCTAATCGATGTTTCTTAACCATCTGCTTAAATAATCTATTTTCCTCTTTTATTTGACCCACTTCTCTCTCGACAACATCTGTAACTTTCTTACGAGTTTGTTTCGAATTTCTTACTTTTGCCTTCTCAAGTGTATTATTAATTCTCTTTAATTCGAGAGAGTGCTCTCGTGATTGGTTACGCCAATATTTTACTTCTTGGTCAAGTTTGTCCATTTCCTCTGACATTGTTTCAAATTTGGCCTGCCACTGGATATTTTCATTTTTCAAAGAATTGATCAAATGTTTAAAATCAGTTTCTTTTATTTCAGTGACGAATGAGTCTTCTCTTCCATGTATTAAGGAAATGGCATTGGTTATACTATTGCCTGCAAGGACTAATCTCTGTATCTCAGAAAGAAAGGGGATAAGTGAAGGATTTGATTCCTCGATTGCCCTCCTAACTTTTTGAAACTGAGGTTTGAGGAGGTTATACCCTTTTAAAGCTCCAAATAAGGCATCTCGTTCGTGGGAGTTCAAATGGCCATAATTGACTGTTAAATCCGAATAATCATGTAAGTAATTTCTTTTTTGGGCTGCTGTAGCTAGTACAGAGGGAGTTAACAATTTAGCCCCTGTAATTTTCGCTACTCGTTCGACCATGGCAGGCGCTGGAATAACATCTGCAGCAACACAGCTCACTTTTCCATATTGGGTAGAAATACGAATAATCTCGGAAATTCCACATTCTCGTTTAGAACCTAAATAAAGTACATTTCCACGATTACAATCCAGAATCGCAATTCCTGTTGTTGTCCCTGGATCTAAGCCCAGAATAACATTTTTCAGAGATTTAGCTGAAGGTGCAATTGCAACATCAAGTGGTCTAAAATCCAAAGTTGACTTAGTGATCCTTTGAAGAATAACTCTGACTAAATCTGTATTAAGATGTTTAATCTTCATTTGAACGGAAGATATTAGTTCATTTTCTAATTGAATAAGATAAACACGTTTTTGTGGGTATTTAAATACATCCCACTTGAGATTCTGTTCCTTGAGGATCACTTCTACTTCTTTTGAGGCCTGTTGCACAGATGTACGACTGATACGTTCATATCGAGGTGCTGACCAACCCCCTTTTCCAGGAGATTTTTTTCTCGTTATTCGGATCTTGATTTCTTCTTCAAATGCCTCAATGATATGACCAACTCGTTTCAGACATAATCTAGCTGCTACCTCTGCAGCTTCCATCGCTGATAATTTTTTTGAGTTATAGGAGAAACTTAAAGTTTTTCTGAGATTATGTTTTGTAATGAGATGTGGTAACTTTTCCATTCCAGTACGTGGATTACCAGTTACTTGTACTAATAGTGAAGTTGGAGGTATTAGTTCGAGTAATCTAATTATTCCTTGTGCATTCGGGGCCAACTCAAATATATTGTCTATTGCAATATAATCTGGTTTAATATCTGTAATTTTCTTCAACAATTGCCTTTTGTTAAGTTTAGTGTGTTTTTCGAGATGATCTTCATATATTACAACTAATGAATACACCCGTGACGTCTTTTTCCCTCTTTCCTTAAATGCTAATACATCTATCCCGAATATAATCAACGGACTCTTCATAATCAGTATACCAATCTTCTATACTATTAATCCAACATTTTAAGAATTTCAGATATCTCATAATGAATTTTAACCATGAACTTCTTCTCAAAGAAATTCATAATATTCTGACAATCTCGGGTTAGGATTTCTACTGCTCGAGGTTCATTTGTATCCAAATATTGAGGCCAGTCTATTAGGACTGGAAAATCATCTTCATTTAGACGAATATTATATTCACTTAAATCGCCATGAATATATCCATGTTGGACGCACTTTTTCACTTCTTGCACAATGTTCTGGAAAAGAATGGCGATTTCTTCTTCACCCCCAAAATCACTCCTTTTTATTCGAAAGAGATCCTGTCCCAGAATAATTTCCATCATTATCAAGTGTCGATTCTGAGCTATCGGTTTTGGAACACTAACTCCGTTCGTATATAGGGCATTTAAGGCATTATATTCTCTTTCAGCTGATAATCGACTTTGATATAACGGTGAAAGGTGCCTTTTCTCTGCAATAAAAGTTCTACTTCTTCTTGTTGCACGAAAATCTAATTTGCCTAGTCTATGAATTTTAATAAGAAATTCTTCTCCATGATCATTCATACCAAGATGAACATTACTTTCCTTTCCAGCACCAATTTCAGGTCCTAGCTGAGCTAGCACATTCTTTTCGACTAAAGCTTTCAAGCCTAAAGCGTCATATCCTATGAATGTTAATGCTGCTCCTAAATAATGTTTTTGGGCAAGGTAGATTAATTTCATTTTTCTAAGTCGTTTTAATGTAATCTCGATTTTTTTTGTATTGTACTTTGTAAATCTAACAATCTCTTCAATAGGAACAAATTCATGTTTAGCCATAAGAATTTCAATTACTGACAGTAGTCGAAAATCTAATCTATTAAGTTCTAGAAATGACTTAGTAATTGATAAAGGGCTCATGATAGTATCCATGTGTTTTTTGATGGTCAGAAAGTGCAACTGTCGTCATCAGTCATTTGAACAAGAATATACTTGCCCATTAGACCTCCGTAGACCGTCTTTGTCATCATAAGGGAAAATAATAACTTATTTTGTTACTATTATCCCCTCTAAACTTGATATTTCCTTGATTGGAAATTATTAATGTTTTTTCCTATACACAAACATAAGATAATTACGGTTATGAATATATACCAATAATAAATAGTAAGTAACAAGAAAAAGATGACGCATTGAACATTCACATGATGTGTAGGAAATAAAAACCAGCAATACCTTCTTATTTATGATCATACTTGTAGTATTAACGATCGGTCTACCAGAAATTTATGAAGAACATATAACCACTGATATTAAAGTCGATTCACGATTCATTGTAGGATCCACTGAATCACTCCAAGAATCTAGAAATAAGAAAGAAGATTCTCCATTAGCTTTTAAGTTATTGGTTTATAATGTCCAAGATAGTGGTCCTGACGGTCGATGGTTACAGGTAGCAAAAGAGGAGAATGCTGATTTAATTATTGCTGTTGAAACAGGCCTATGGGGCAGAGATAATGATAAAA
>JAEOTQ010000115.1 GCA_016839785.1 Candidatus Hodarchaeota archaeon
CTCAAGCAGATACGAATTACTTGTCAGCATTATTACGAAATTTTGTCTTCTATTCAGACATAAAAATTATGAAGCCACCTTCATAACTAGTTTTTCCCCTGAAGGTGAGTTTGTAAATGGAGAAACAGTATCATAATAATGTCTCAGCAGAAGAAATCGAGAATAGTCAACATCTCATCATTTGTGGAGATCCAGGACGGGTTCCACGAATTAGTGAGCTATTGCAGAACCCACGAGAAGTATCTTTCAATCGCGAGTATCGCATCCACTTAGGATATTTAAACAACACTCCGATTGTGGTATCCTCCTGCGGAATAGGGGCACCATCAACCGCCATTGGAATAGAAGAGTTTGGAAAATTAGGGGTTAATACCATATTACGTGTGGGCACCTCTGGAATACTCTCTCGAGATGTTAAGTTGGGAGACCTAGTTTCTGCAACAGGAGCTATACGCGATGAGGGAACCACCCATGAATATATCCTACCTTCTTTCCCTGCGGTTGCCCATCCAGATGTGATCTTCGCTATACGAGAAGCAGTTGAACATCTAGATCTACAATCCCGATTTCACGAAGGTATTGTTCACTCCAAAGATGCGTTCTATTCTGAAACCCCCGAAATGATACCTGATTCAGCAAAGGCCAAAAGTAAATGGACTGCTTGGATTAATGCTAAAACCCTAATTACAGAAATGGAATGTTCCACGCTCTTCGTTATCAGCTCTATCCGGGGTTGGCGTGCTGGAGGAATTATGGCTGCAATTGGTGATACAGAATCTGGTGAAGTAATCATTGATCATATGAAGGGCCAAAAAGAAGCGATAGAGACCTCAATTGAGGCAATCAAGCGTTTACTGTGATTTCATCAATTTGATCGAAGTGCTTCAATCGTTTTGAGGATGATCTGTCCAGATAATCCTATATAACTCTCAGGATCGATTTTCTCATCTGAAACATAATTCTTTGCCTGTGAATAAGCCGCTTGACGTCCTAATCCTTGATGTGTAACTAGTTCTACCATTTTCTTTTCCATGAATATAGCAGGATCTATTTGAACGTTCTTTCTAATATTTTTATGATAAAATTCCAGTCCTGCAAGTATCTTAGTCATTCTTTTTACCATAAAATGCGTCAGTATTACTGTTTCAGGAATTATAATTCTTTCATTAGCGCTATTGGTGAGATCTCGCTCATGTTCTAATGAAATATTTTCTAAAGCTGGTAAAATGTTTGTACGGACACGTTTTGCCAATGAACATAAATTTTCACTCAATACAGGGTTTCGCTTGTGAGGCATAGTCGATGATCCAGTCTGTGTTTCTGCAAATGGTTCAGCTATCTCTTGAATTTCAGATCGCTGTAAATTTCTAATTTCTCTAGCCATTTTATCAATTATGGATACGACAGCTATCAACTGGAATAAATATTTAGCGATGAAAATTCGACTTACAACTTGATTGGTAATCAGAGGAACCGAAAGGCCTAGGTTCTGGAGAACTTTTGCCTGAATATGAATACCGTTTTCTCCAAAACTTGCAAAAGTTCCAACAGCTCCGCTCATTTTACCATAAAATTTCATTCTATTTATTTCTATTAAGCAATCAGCAAGCTCATACGCCCATAATGCAAATTTCATGCCGAAAGTCATTGGTATCGCGTGTTGACCATGAGTTCTTCCGATGCAAACAAGACTTTTGGTTTCTTCTGCTTTGCTTAACAATAAATTCTTTAAAATCCATAAATCAGCAATAATCACTTGATTGGCTTCCCGAAGCTGTAATGCCAACGCGGTATCAACGATATCAGAGCTTGTAGCTCCAATGTGAACTTTATCACATCTTGAAACCCGTGTTAACGCCTCTACTAATGCCATAACATCATGATGTGTTTTTTTTTCGATTTCCTTTACTAATTCGACTGTAACTTTATTTTTTGATTTAAACAAACGATTAAACTCTTCTTGCGTCAAAATTCCTTGATCTACGTGCGCCTGTGCTAATGCAAGCTCCACTTGAACCATTTTTTTTATTCTAGATGATTCCTCAAAGATATCAGCAATTTCAGTCCTATATCGTTCTTCCATTGGATGAATCATATTATTCCTCTCTATCAATAATTTCTACATCTGCAGGACCTGTGCCAATAAAGGTGAATGGCATCCCTATCTCCTCTTCTTTGCTTGAAATCCAGACTTTTGCTTCATCAGATAATTCATCAAAACTTGTTTTTCCTTGATCAGTCGGAAATAATATATCTACTTTTGTTAAAGCAATTTTTGTGGCAGAATTTAACTGAATACTTCTCTTTGCCAGATCCACATTGAAAGGAGCAGCTCTACGGAGACGCTTAGTTACCGTGCCGTATTCTGTCCATCCACGTTTAATAGTTTCCTCTTCAGTTAGCTCTTCTGGTAAAAACCCTTCACCAACCCTTGTTACATATGCTTTAAATACCAAAGTTACATCTGTTACAACAGTAGGTCCAATACCAACATCTGCGCATATGGATGAAGCAGTGACATCCTTAGTAGTAACATATGGGTAAGTACCATGAAAAAGTGACAAGTACGTAGCCTGAGTACCCTCTAGTAAAATGGATTCCCCATTAGCTAGTCCTTTATGTATTTCTCCTGGCACATCAATTAAATACGATTGAAGCTCCGCTATCTCTTTAGCTAACTTCAATTTTCTTCGAACTCTTTCCTCATTCGCCGGCCCTGAACCTGATCCTGTCGTTCCTACCTTTTGTGTTAAATGAGGATCGCTTGTATCGATTTTTCTGTGAGAGGCATTGATAATACCACACTGATGATCGAGAAATGCTTTCCCTTCCATATTCGTAGTTTTTACTTCCTCAAGGAATACCTCTGGATTAACTAGTACTCCTGGCCCGATCAATAATTTTTTTACAAATTTGCCACCGATACCAGAGGGTATCATACGAAGTTTGTATTCAACCCCATCCACTACTATGGTATGGCCTGCATTCGGACCAACTCCACCTCTAGCCACAATAGTGGCTTGACGTTTATTTACGAGGTGACTAATAATTTTGCCTTTTCCTTCATCTCCCCAGAATCCTCCAACAACCACATCAA
>JAEOTQ010000116.1 GCA_016839785.1 Candidatus Hodarchaeota archaeon
AATCCATTTTTTGAACTTCTAAATGCCTATGAATATAAAGCTTGAATGTATGGATTATATGGGAACAGAATTAAACCGTCTCTGATATCCTGTTCGATACTACAAGACGGTCTAGAAGATTAAAACCAGCTAATTCCTCCAAATTAAGGTGCTAATTTATGAAGGGTGACTCTATTCTAGTTGTAGATGATGAAGAGGATACTGTTGAATTAGCGAGGATGGTTTTAGAATTTGAGGGTTACCGCGTATTCTCCGCCAACAATGGACAAGAAGCTATCGATTTCCTAAAAACTAAAAATGAAAAACCGAATTTAGTGTTACTAGATGTTCTTATGCCAAAAATGGACGGATTAAAAGTTTGTAAATGGATAAAAGAGAATCCTGATCTCAAAGAAATTCCAGTTCTACTATTTACTGCAAAAGTTGGAAATAAAGATCGGTTAGCAGGAGAAAAAGTGGGTGCGGACGCTTATATTGCAAAACCATTTAGTGCTGATGATTTATTAAGCTTAATTCAATTGCATATTGAAAATGTTAAACCCTGAATTTCAAAATTTGGATCTCAGTTCATACTGTTGAGATAAAAGGCTGCAGAGGGAAATACATCTACCAGTTGTTGATTAAATTCAGATGTTCGGTTCGTCACATTTATAGACAGAAGTATATTCCCATAACTATATGTAAAATACAGATGGATTAATAGATTTTTTGAATTCTTCTCCTCCAAAAAGCGAAATATTAACCTATCAGCAATGGAATGATTCAAAATTTTAAAGAAATCTTCCTCTGTATAACTCAGAAAAATCGTGTCTGGAGTCTGTTGATGACCAGCTAAGAGGTTAACATCCTCTGGCAAATATGCAAGGAAGGTATCCAAAGTTGTCAATTACTCAACTCCAATAGTAAGAGTTCCAATTTTTTCAATTGAAGCCTGCAATCGATCTCCATGATCGAATTTACCAACTCCTTCTGGTGTTCCTGTTGCAATTATATCCCCTGGTTCGAGTGTGAGTATACTACTACAATATTCGACGATGTGGTCTATTTTATGGATCATATCTCGTGTATTTCCATCCTGACGTACTTCATCATTAACCTTGAGTCGAATAGAAAGGGAATGCGGATTTTTAATTTCATCAGATGTAACAATCATCGGGCCTAATGGACAAAATGTATCAAATCCTTTTGCCACAAACCAAGGATGACCTTTTTCCTTAGCCTTCGACTGAATATCGCGTGCAGTTATGTCCAATAAAATAGTAAAACCAAAAATATGTTCATTAGCATTTTCTTTCGATATATTCTTCCCTCTTTTTCCGACGACGATTGCTAACTCAACTTCATGATGTACCTCTCGGGTTTGTTGAGGAATAACAATTTTCTCTCCAGGTCCAATTACAGAGGAGGGAGGTTTTAAAAACAGAGGGGGGAAGGGAGGTAATTTACTCGGATCGATCCCCATTTCAACTGCATGTGCAGAATAATTTCTAGCAAGACATATAATTTTGGGTGGTACAAAAGGAAGCATCAATCTAGGCACTTCAGTTAGTGGAACGGTCCCTGATTTTTCCGCTAGCAACGGATCAGTTATGAATGGTAAAATGCTGTTCTTAGTTGGATATTTCTTGATCTCTTGATCATTCCACGTCACTACTGATCCTTCACTCATTCCGATTTTCATAAAATGCCCTTCTCTATTTTCTATGAGGATTTAGAGTAAATCCACATACTTATTCCCTAGAGAGAAAGACAGGAATTTAATCTTATCTCTACTAACAAGGTCAGCAAATTGGTTGATCTTCAAAATTTCACGTTTTTTCGGGAAATTAATACAAGAATTCAATTAAATAGGTTATATAACTAGTGATATAGTCATGATTATCTTAGTGACTTCATAATTGAGGCTAAAAGATGAAAGTTCTTGTTACTGGAGGAGCTGGTTTTGTAGGAAGCCATTTAATTGAAAGATTGTTGGAACAAGACTGTAATGTTGTTTGTTTAGACAATTTTTCCTCAGGAAAGAGAATAAATCTGGAAACGTTCAAAGATAAGATAACACTCATTGAAGGGAATATTTTAAATCTTGAGGATGTCCAACCAGCTCTTGAAGATGTAGAATATGTGTACCATCTAGCGGCTCAAATATCTGTAACTCAATCTGTTCGTGATCCGTTACATGATGCCTCGATAAATATCAATGGGTTTATCAATCTCTTAAATGCAATCCTTAAAAGTTCTGTGAAGCGAATTGTATATGTAAGTACAGGAGGCGCAATTTATGGGGAACCTCCTCATATACCAGCATCAGAAACAACTCCTGAAGAACCCATTTCTCCTTATGGATTGAGTAAATTAGTAGGTGAGAAATACCTGAAATGGTACAATACTACTCATGGCCTTTCATATGCCATCATACGCCCAGCAAATATCTATGGACCCCGACAGGATCCTCTCGGAGAGGCAGGTGTTATTTCGATATTTTTAGGAAGATTACTCAAACAAAAATCCTTAGAGATATATGGAGATGGTTTTGATACTCGAGACTATGTCTTTGTTAAAGATATTGCCGCTATTTGCACTTCAGCCATGGCCTCTACGGAAAATGATACTTATAATGCTGGAACTGGGGATCAAACTAGCTTATTGGATTTGGTTGAGATTATTGGACACATGACCAGACTCCCCATAAAAAAGGAATTTAAACCTCCCAGACGAGGAGATGTCAAAAATATTGCTCTAGATATCACTAAGGCAAAAAAAATTTTAAAATGGAACCCAGAAACATCATTGAGCGAAGGTATACAAACTACATGGGAATGGTTCAAAAGTACAACTTAAGATTCTATAAGAGAATTAATAAAATCCATTTTATCTTTTAACCATTCCTCATTAATTTCTACTCCACCAAACCAATTCCAAAAAGATGCAACAACCCACGGATCTAATTTCACATCTAATTTAGGACTTTGAGCTACAAGAAAGAACCCTTGCCATAATTCCCCAACCGCAGTCTCAAATAGGCGACTTGATATAGGCGTTGTTATCTCAGGGCTCTTTATACTCATACTTTGGTTAAGACGGCGCTCTGATTCATTGATTGAGACAAAAGCTGATAAGATCCACATTTCTCGATCAGTACGTATATGTTGTTGATATAAACGATCTGCTAACAGCTCTAGCTCTTGTCTTGCATTCGTTAATTTTTCAGGATTGAAGTATGATATCCGCAGGAGTTGATTGAAGAAATCATAAAGATTTATATCTGCTTCTCTTAAAGAATCAAGTAATAACGAGGCAGTTCCTAATCCGAAAGCGTTATTAATCATCAAAGGAACACATATGGCTTCCTCCGCTGCTTTAATTAGCCAAATATATGCATCTGCAATCATATCCTCCTGAATACGATTTTTTACCCTGTCCATTAGCATTCTGGTAGTTTGTCTTTTCAGATCTATTACATCAGATTGCCATTCGAGATGTTCAGCTTGAGATTTCCACAAATCTAATTTTCCCCTGGGATCGTATATTATTTCACTCGACTGCAAGAGTCTCATTACTGTTGCTACCTGCCAATAAGGAACATTTTTACCAGTAAGGACATCTTCAAAGAATCCTCGTGGGGCTAACGTAAGTTTAACTTCAATATCGGGTATTTCTTCTAAGTCAGTTATAGTAGTCTCTTTTAAATCTCGCAGTTTCTCTCTAATTGCCCAAAAAACAATTCTTGAATCCAAATCATCATATTGGTCTTGAACTAAGAATCTACCAAGCTCCTGATCCTCTGATGTTATCTTTGAAAGCAAAGTTTCAATGATCTGATTAATAATCTGCTGATCAACCATAATGTTATCTCCGAAATCAATTATACTAAGTTAGAAATACTAAAAGTATCAATTCTTCGTTTCCGAATTCTTTTAAAAAATCTACTACCATTGTAATAATCGATTATTATAGGTGTATCCTATGCCCAGAGTTCATTTGAGTCATTTCCTACTTATTTTATTATGTTCTCCGCTTTCATTGATAGTCGGTCAATCAGTTATTGTTGAAAACGAGTCCATTTCTTCTCAAGAAGCATCTTTTGATGAAATTAATGTGGACGTTGTATTATCCGTCTTAGTTGTTTTGATGGAACTTTCAGATGATCCACATCATGAAACTCACACGGTACAACATTTCGAAAACTTATTTTTTTCTGATACCTCATTTAGTATACGTCAATATTACTTGAACGCATCGTATGGCGCCGTGGACTTGACCGGAGATGTCCTTGGGTGGTATCAAGCAGTAGAGCCACTTTCATATTATGGAGGAGGAACACGACTCCCTGATGGTTTGGGAGGACAGGATCTAGCTCCCAATCTGCTTGCTGAGGAAGCATATCAGTATGCAGTGGATGCTGGAAATAATCCAATAGCATACGATTTATTTGTGATCATTCACTCAGGGGATGGACAAGAATACTCAGGAAATTCTGATGATTTATGGAGCCATCAATGGTATGTAAGCACCGACGTAGGTTGGGTGGCATATTCTATGAATCACGAGTATGTAGATTATAGTACACCCTCTCATGAATTAGGACATGCATTATTTTTCCCTGATTTGTATGATCATGAAGAATATGAACGAATCTTTGCTGGTCCCTACGGAATGATGGGACGTGGTGATAGCCATTTTTCCATCTGGAATAAATATTACAGTCAAATTTCAAACCCTCAGTCAATACAATTTCTTACATCTGACTACCGATTACAAATAACGAATTATACAGCTGATACATTTTCTACGATTAATCCAATTGCAATGGAGGATCCTCAAGGAGTAATGTGGCTAGAAATTGGATGGAATTCATCGGAATATACTGACCCAAAATATGGATCGGGATGGACCATTTCTATTAGAGAGAATATGGATTATGATGCATCTCTACCAAAATTTGGGATGGTAATAGCAGAAATCACCGTCGGTCCGAGATCCCTTTCTCAAACGCAGGTTACATACCCAGAAGACTATCCCCCCTGGAATGTAGTGGACGCTCATCCCGAAACAGAGGAAAATAAGGATGATGCTCCATTTTCATTGGCTGCAGGCGATATTGGAACTTTTGTTTCAGGGGCTGGATGGGCCGCTCAAATTCTGGAGACGTTTCCGAATAAATCTTATCGTATTCGGGTAACTAATGAAAGTAATATACCTGTGGTTAATTTACAAGAGTACAATGAAGTAATTAAGGGGAATCACGACATATATTTCACAGTAGACCATTTGAACTCATCAGGTATCAACACAACTGAAGTTTCGATTGATAATGGTCCATGGCAAGTAGCAACCCCTGATCTACTTTCAGATAATGGGTATAGCTATTCTTGGGATTCAACAACAGAACGAGAAGGAAGCCACTTAATTCGTGCACGAGCTATTGATAACGCAAGTTCCCCGTATATTGGTTACTCTTCATTTATAGCTGTAGAGGTTGATAATAGGAATGGGTCGATCCTTGTTGTAGATGATGATTTAGGTCGTAGTGCTGAAGTCACTGTATTAGAAGCATTAGATTCGTTAGGTTTTACAGATGATTATGAAATTATGCGTACCTCCTCTTTTACAGAAGCTGAAGTCACTACTGAAGAATTGTCTCAGTATGATGCCGTTTTATGGATCGGAAATCCTGAAATATCTCCAATAAGCAACTCTCATATTAATTATAACGAATTTAAGGAAATTGAGGAATACTTTAACACAGATCTTGGAGAAGATCGATCACCTGGTATTATTTTCATGTCATCCTATACAATATTTGATTTTAGCAATCAAGGACCAGAAATCCAAAATGATTACCGTAATATTTTCCAAGCAGAATCTATATTGAATTTTCGATCCCCTGCTACAATGCTGCAAGGATCACTATTCTTAAAGAACCTACCTCAATTTACACTCGGGAATACGGACACGCTTCGTGCAACTAGGGGATCAGATGGTGAGCTAGTAAATTTATTGTCAGGTGCTACTCCTATTCTCGTAGATATTAACCCTCAATTCCCCTCCTATAATACTAAAGGATATATTGTGGATAATGGACAATATAGGTTGGTAAATTATCAATTTCAACCCGATATGGTTCCTGAGGATGTTCTACCCCAATTAATTAGCTTATCTCTAAATTACATTAATGAACCAGCCAATGGAACGGCGATTACTACTACAACAGAATCCACACCTTCTGTAATAGATCCAGTACCAATCATTGGAGTTTTTGGTATAGGTGGTCTTGTTGCATCAGTTCTCTTCATAAAATTTCGCCTAAAACCACGTAAAGGAGACTCAATTTGACTCAAACAAGAGCACGATTAGGAACTTTGCTATTGGATTGACTTAGTTTTCAGTGAGTACAGCTAAAATAATGCCCACTCCAATGAATACCCCCCCAAAAATTGTTGATATGGGCAAATTTTCTGATAAGAATATGAATCCTAATACTGATGCCCCGGCAGCTTCTCCCAATACTGTCAAAGAGACAACTTGGGCCGATAATTTTTTCATTGAATAAGTATACAGTGCATGACCCAATAAACTAGGCCCAATAGCTAGAGCAAGAAACCAAATCATGTTAGAAAGTGGAAAAACCCATACTTTTTCTGAAAGTCCTATCGAGTACAAAAAAAGGAAAATGGTACAAAAAGCATTAACAAAATAGGTATACGAAATATTAGAAACTTCAAACCTACTTCTCATCCGTTTTCCGATAATGAAGTAACAAGCAACCATTAGGGCACCAAATAAAGCCAGGACGACTCCTTCCTGGAACGACTCAAACATTTGATCTGGAGAAGCACCTAAACCAATTAGAAAAATTCCGATGAAACAAAGAATCAACCCAATCACTTGGTACGGAGTGATAGTTTCTCTAAAAAGCACATAAGAGAGAAAAACCACCCAAAGTGGAGAGGAATTAACGACAATCACTGAAGCTGCTACTGATGTATACTCCAAGCTCTGAATCCAGGAAAAAAAATGTAAGGAAAGAAAAAATCCTGCTAATACAAAGTATTTCATATGGTTAAATGTTGAAACAGAACGAAATTGTTTCCTAATATCCGAAAAGAAGAGGAGGGGTGTAAGTAATATAACCACCAGACATAATCGCCAAAATGCGATAATGATCGGAGCGGAACTGATTAGAGCATAGCGTATGAATATGGATGCTCCTGAAACCGCTATAGTCGCAATAATCAAAGCTAAATATTCGTATCTAATGAGAATTTTGGCTGTGCTGTGTGATATTTCTTTCATTGTGCGATCATAAGGAATAAACACTAATAACTTTTCTGGCAAGTAAAATTTCAATAGAATGTAATAATCCAAGGAGCTAATCAATAATGTCTATAGGAAAAAATCAACTTCCTAGAGTTGGAGCACATAAATCTATTGCCAACGGAATAACCAAAGCAATAGATCGTGGAATTAATAGCACTTGTGAATGTCTTCAGATTTTTACGCGCCCTCCAAGACGATGGGATGCAGGAAGGTTAACTTTAGACAAAAATCATGTAAAAGACTTTATTGATAAAGCCAAGAAGGCCAATTATTTCGATACAGCCATTCACATGCCATATCTCCCAAATATATCCTCACCAGATGACACTCTCTATCTACGGTCCATCAATGTTCTTAAGGAAGAAATTTCTAAATCACATCTTCTAAGCTCACCTTACGTTATCTCTCATTTGGGAAGTCCAAAAACCGAATCACGACAGTTTGCGGTTAAACGTGTAGCTGAAGCCTTAGATTTAGCACTTGAATCTCGAATGGATCCTACCATGATTTTATTAGAAAATTCTACTGCTAAAAAACGAGAGTGGGGAAAAACTGTCGAAGACATCGCCGAAGTCATTAACTCAGTGGATAATTCGAAATATATTGGAATGTGTTTTGATACTGCACATGCTTATGCATCTGGTTACGACATTTCGTCTCCTGAAACCCTTCACGAGATTTTTGACCGTATTGATGAGCTTTTAGGAGAAAATAGAGTCCAACTAATTCATCTAAATGACTCTAAAGGATCACTCAATTCAGGAATTGATCACCATGAGCATATTGGTCGGGGAAATATAGGAATAGAGTGTTTTCGAGAATTAATGCAACATTCTCGTTTTAAGAGTATTTCCATGATTCTAGAAACTCCCAAAGATGAACTAATAAATGATAAAGACAATCTCGATTTACTTCGGAGTCTAAGAAACAAATAAAATATCTGTAGAATTGCCTTATGTGAGGTGACACATTAGTGAAAACATCTGAAATTGATCTAAAGATTGCATACCGTTTTTTATATCCACGATTTACTATTATCATTTCATCAGGGTCTCTTTCTAAACCGAGTGCTTTAGCCATCGCATGGTCTACCCCTCTATCAGCAAATCCTCCTTTAATTGGGGCTCTTATTGCAAGTAAAAGGTACTCACATGAAATAATTAGGAAAACGGGATCTTTCGTTGTAAATATTCCCAATTTCGATCTTGTTAAGGAAACCCATTATGTAGGACGAATTTCTGGACGAGAAGAACCAAATAAAATTGAAAAAGCCGGGTTTACCTTAGAACCATCCAATAAAATCACTGCACCGCGTATAATGGAGTGTAAAATAAATTTAGAATGCAATCTCGTTGATATTATAAACACAGGCGATCATGACATGTTCATTGGTGAAATCATTGATATAGCGGTCGACACAAGTATTCAAGATGATTGGTCCTACGATCTATCAAAACATCAAGCGATATATTGGAGACAATCTAAATTTAGTAGTGATGCCTACAAATTAAATGTCATCAACGAGGAAGATTCGTCTTGAAATACGCTTCCCCTAGTTTAGTAGTTGAAAATCAAACTGTATTTTTTGAGTCTGCAGAAAATATGGAAAGCATTGAGTCAGAATCAGTAACTCTTGTCGTGACTTCCCCTCCTTATTGGAATGTGCGAGATTACGGTTGTGAGCAGATAGGATTTGGTCAGAGCTATAAAGAGTATATTGAATCTTTAGAAAAAGTTTGGATGGAGTGTGAACGAGTCCTTCAGCCAAATGGAAAAATAGCTATCAATGTTCAACCGTTACCAATAGATAGCAAACATTCTGGATTTGGTCGTAGAGTTATTTTAAATTTAATGTTTGACTTTGAACAATTTTTTCGAGAAAATAAGTTCTATTTATCTGGAATGCACTATTGGGACAAAGCACCCTATATTTCAAACGTATCTTGGGGAAGTTATCCTAAACCCACCAATATTGCCTCAAACACAAGTTTTGAGCAAATATTCGTCTTTGTTAAAGAAGGGAAAACCCGAAAAGTTCCTCCAGAAATTATGCAAGAAAGCACCCTATCGAAAGATGAATGGAGACATTTCGCTGTTCGTGGAATCTGGGATGATATCGCCCCTGTTATCAAAATTGATTCAAAAGGGGTTAATAAATTTGGACACTCAGCACCTTTTCCAGAAGAAATTCCCTATCGACTTATTAAAATGCATACAGCCAAAGGTGAATTAGTTTTAGATCCTTTTCTAGGGTCAGGAACGACACTAAAGATGTGTCGTATTTCTGGTAGAAGAGGTATAGGATTTGAAGTAAATCAGGAGTATAAGGAATTAATACACTCAAGAATTCTTGAGGATTGGAAAATTCCTGAGATTCAAGCCCAATATAAAACGATGGGTACAACTTTTTTCTTTGAAACACTTCAATATGTTTACAGTAGAATGAAGAGTGACCCTTCAATTTCATTCAAAGAGATAATCACTGATCTTCATGGCAAATTTCC
>JAEOTQ010000117.1 GCA_016839785.1 Candidatus Hodarchaeota archaeon
TCTTTGTGTAATCTACCTTAGAATAATCTATTACATGATCTGCTCCAATCTCTTTCACTAAATCAACATTAGTGGGGCCACACACACCAGTGACTTCAGCGCCATAAACATTTTTTGCCATTTGCACTGCAAATGTCCCGATACCACCCGATGCACCAATAATAAGGACTTTATCCCCTTTCTTGGGTGTTGCCAAATCCCTAAATGCCACTATTGCTGGTGTAGATCCTCCTGGAACGGCAGCTGCTTCTTGAAAGCTCAAATTAGATGGTTTTTTCGCTAATACCTTCATAGGAACAGCCATATATTCAGCGCATGCCCCTCCTTTCTCAGAATATCCATAAACATGATCTCCCACATTCCAATCTGTAACCTCTTCTCCTATAGACACAATTTCCCCTGTAAATCCACCCCCAACAACTTTTTGTTTTGGTTTACGTAATCCACCGAATGACATCCTAAGGCCTAATCCTATAATCCGCCCAATTCCAAAGAATGCAACTTTCGGAGCCTTTCCTCCACGATGTAGTGTGTCTACGGTGTTAATTGAGGTACCATAGTTGCGAATTAAGACTTCATCCTTTTTTGGTTGCGGTTTTTCTATCTCTACAAGTTTCAGAACATCTGGTTTCCCATACTTCGTGCAGATGACTGCTTTCATCATATTTTCCATTATTTTCACCGATTATGTTTTTTCTTTAAATTAACCAATTCCATGCCGTATAAACTGTTAGTACATTAAACCCCATCGATACAAGTAATGTGAATTTTTCATAGATGGGATATCCCCGAATTGACAATATATTAAAGAGAATAAAGCCAGAGGCTACGATAATGTTTGCCCACCGACTAACAGAATAATCCAATATCAGGGTCAAGGCAATCATAATAATTGGAATCACCATTATAAATGCCATTACCAAGACCATAATCTCCGTTAATGGTTTTCCATCTATTTCTCCTGGTTTAAAATCGCCAGCCAAGATGGAAAACACATCACCATACAAATAACATAATACTACAGCTACCCATAAGAAAGATAGTATTATCTGAACATCAACCATTTTCCAAATCACCTTTTTATTTAAATCAATATCTACTAGAAAGAAGCGCCACAGGATCTACAGAGTTTGTTAGTAATTGGATTTTCAACCCCACAAACTGGACAATCACGAACTTGCTCCTCACTCATTGAAGGCAATTCAGATAAGTCTTGAAGCGGTGTAAGTAAAATCTGATTATTTTCTTGCACATCGACATTCCAAAGTGACCCTATACCCTCTAATTGTTGTAAAACATTAGCAGGTAATGTGATCCGATTATCAGCATCCATAATGACCATTCTTGATGCATCAAGTTCTGATAAGTCGATACCTTTGGCATGTTCTCCGAGCATTAATCCATCTCTCAATTCCACACTTCGATCCGCATATCCTGCGACGTGAGATGAATGTGTAGCAATCAAAAATGCCATCCCTGTATCTCTGTTTAGTTGTTTAAATAATTCTAGTAATCTGACACTTGTTTTAAAATCAACATTGCCTGTCGGTTCATCTGCAATGATAAGTCGCGGATTATTAGCCATAGCTCGTGCGATGGCCACTCGTTGCTTCTCACCACCAGATAATCGATTAGCTAGTTGATTTTTTCGATGGAGAACCCCCATCAGATCAAGGAGCTCAAGCGTTCTCTTTTTCCTATAAGTATATGATATACCATTTAACGCCATACTCTGATTCACGTTATCAAATGCTGTTAGATCGGGAAGTAGATTACCTTCTTGGAAGACAAAACCTATTTTCTCTCTTCGAAGAGAAGTTAATTCTTCCTCTGGGGTTTTTGTTACATCAACGCCTTCAAAATGTAATGACCCAGCTGTAGGACGCATGAGTCCACCAAGGATTTTCAGAAAAGTAGATTTTCCTGACCCTGATGGACCGACTATCGCTATAAAGTCTCCATAATTGATATCAAGACTTACGCTTTTCAGAGCAACAACTGAAGCCAGTTCAGCTCGTCCTTTATAGATCATATAGAGACTTTTGGCTGCGAGTAATTGATTGTATTTTGCTTTATTTTCATCAGTTTGTTTAATTTTTGCGTACATTTCTTTAGCCTCTATAATTCTCTAACAACGGTAGATATTTTCGCTCGGGATGCTCCTCTCACAGAGAGGAATGTTGCCAATGTCATTGCCAAAAATGTGACAAATAACGTGAAACCTAAACTCCACCAATCAAATATTAGAAGGCGATTTAGCTGTCCTGTCCCTCCAGATAAAGCAGACATGGGTGTGATAAAAATATCTATCAGTTCAAAGAATGGATTAAATAGAATTGATAATCCCAAACCTACGATTAATCCCCATAGAACTGATGTGAGTAGGAGAACAAAAGTTTCACTGAATACAATTTTATAGATCTGTTGTTCTGATGCCCCGTAACTTCTTAGGACTGCAAATTCCTTTTTTCTTTTCTCCATTAAAATACTCATGAAGATAAACGTGGCTAATGTGGCTGTAAGAAGTGAGATAATGAAATCAGCTGTAAGTAACCCAGGAATACCGAAATCCATCTGTTTTATTTCATAAGATTTTTCTATTTCCCCTTCTAATGTTCTTATCGAAATAACTTGTTTACTTGTTAAGAGATCATCTCGAATTGTAGAAACATCAGCTTTTTTCTCGGCTTGAACTAAATATTTTGATGCGTACACAACCTTATTCCTTGTTGATTCTGGAACGGAAATTCCAAGTAGGTCAGCAAAATCGGTGATGTGTGTGAGATGGTTTATTGCTTCATGATCCACAATGACTGCACTACTTCCAATTCCTCCTGGTGTATGGTGGAAAATACCGTTAACAGTAAAATTCTGACTAATATATTCATATTCAAGAGCCATTCCTGTCCAAGCAAATAGTAATACTTCCATTTGTATGGTATCCCCCAGATCGAGATTATATTGACTTTGAACGGATTCTCCTATTAAACAGCCTTCAATAGCATTGTCAGCTAAATCAGACAGAATTTTGTCCTTAGATCCACTTCCAGGTATTGAATCGACTTGCCATTTTCCTATTTCCCCGTATGTATTAGAGTCAACGCTATGGACGGATATAGGATCGTTTCGAATAATTCCTCCTGAAGTAGTGATAGCCATTACGTTTTCTACCCCATTTGTTGCATTAATGTCATTAAGAGCTATCGTGGAGACATTAAATCCCGTATTTATAACTATGTCAGCTCCAATGTCGTATACTATTAATCTTTCCTGATGAACTTGTCCAGAAGTCCCCTGGATCGCAGCTAAAACGCTGAATGAAACTGTTAATGCAATTATAAGAGAGAGTCGGGGGATATCGCCAGATTTTCGGAAGATATTACCTTTGATTAGAATTGAGACATCCTTTAGAAAACCTATACGTTTGATAATCGGATCCGTTTTAGAGGGGATCCAGATGGCAATTCGTGCTACAGCGGCCGCTCCCCCAATCCAAAATAGAATGGGGCCTACAATGGCAAGAATGGGGCCTACAGGTCCAAGAGGAATAGAGACTCCAAATTTTGGAAGTAAAGTCAGTAATAACGATACCAAACCGAGAATGAAGAAAACGATATCGAGATTGTTCCGTCTCAAAAAGTTACCTTTTTCTAATTCATCTGTTCTCCTAACTGTTTCGGAAATTTCCATTTCGATGAATTTATTGGCTTTACCATTCACCATTACTATTAATATGATGACTATTAAACCCCCTACGACAAACAAAGCTGTTTGATCTAAAACGAAAAAATCAGGTAATTTTGTAAGGGCATCATTCCAATCCCAACGCATGAAACCTCTAGCAGTTCCAATTCCCCAAGCACCAAAAATAGCTACCAGATAACCCACAATTAAACCCAAAGCTGCCAGTAAAAGTGCCTCACTCAAGATTTTTCTTTTAATTTGCTTTGGAGATGCACCTTGAGTTTTTAAAATACCAACTTGATATCTTCGCTCATGTAATGAGAGGTCTATCCCAAAACTCAACAAATAAATTGAAAGTATAGCTACTGGAAGAGTTAGAATACCATCAAAGAGGAAAATAAAGATACTCAAGATTTGAAAGGGTGCGAGTTTACTTTGTACAAGATTTGTTCCAATTAAATCTGGGTTTATCTCAAATTCATTGATTAATTGATTAATCTGTGAATTCACACGGGTTGGATCTGCGAGGGAGAATTTGCTTTCATCAATTTTCATCACGCAATACTGCATGTTCTCTTCACTTAATGTGGAAAAAAAGGATGAAAAGTTACCTTGGTCAGTAAAAAGCTCTTTTGGGATGAAGATTTCTCCTCTAAAGGATCCCCCAATTTCAGTAAATAATCCAGCGGAAGCTCCCACATCTTGGGACATAATCCCCGCGATAGTAACATTTTCTAAAATTACTGTCCCTTTGATGTCTCCTACCGAAAAGGGGAAATAAGGATCTTCGGGATCAATAACTGCAATATCCAATTTTAACGCACTAAGTTTGTTTCCTTGTTTTAACTTCGCTTCTTCTGCTAATGTTTCAGAAATTAAAATTCCGTGAAAATTTGGATCATTTGTCGAATAGATTCCTGGATATTTTCCTGTTACTAACATTTCTCGCAAAGCTGATCCTATTGGCCTGCTATAAAGATCAGAATCAAATATTCGGCCTTCTGACCCTGAGTACGTTTCATTATTGTATTCTGCACGAATTTCTACTTTCAAAATCGCTGGCGTGTAGATATCGCCAGTAGCTGATTCAATAGTTCTACTATTACCATAGAGGATCTGAGCGTCTGAAACCTTAGGGTTGTCACTAAAATTTTCGCGGAAAGCCTCGATTTGCAAATCAGATAAGGGATCATCAAAATCCATCCGGATTTCGTATGGGGCTCCATCAATAATGCTTAGATACACATTATTCATCAAGACGGTCGTATAGAGGAATATTCCTGCTAATATTGAGATACCTAATATGAGTCCTGAGATCATGGATACTGATCTTCTTTTATTTCGCTGAATAGATCTAATTGTTTGGTTTAGATAAACAACCCTATCACGAGGATGGAAGCGGTTTGCTTTTGGTGGTTGACTCATGATTAGAGCTCCTCCCATACATCTTCTTCGCGGTGCAGTAGTCCATCTCTAAGAATAAGTATTCGATCGGTCTTTTTTGCTACCTGAATGTCATGCGTGACCATGATTATGGCGATGTTCTGTTCCTGAACTAAAGATCGAAATAATTCAATAATAGAGTCCCCAGTAACTGTATCTAAGTTACCAGTGGGTTCATCCGCAAGAATTAATTTCGGATTATTCGCTAAGGCCCTAGCGATTGCCACTCTTTGCTGTTCCCCTCCAGATAGGTCATCAGGTATATGATTGATGCGATGACCTAATTTCACCTTCTCTAATAATTTTTTTGCGATTTCTCTAGCTTCTTCTAATTCCATTCCTGCTAGAGTCATGGGAAACATAACATTTTCAAGAGCACTCAAATATGCCAGATTGTTAAAATCCTGATAAATAATAGAAGTTTTGTATCTCCGAACATCGACCAAATTATCTTTTGTTATTTTCTCCCCATCTAATAAAACATTACCACTCGTTTCTTCTTCTATACTGGAAAGAATATTTAATAAAGTAGATTTTCCAGAACCACTCGGCCCCATTATTGCGACGAATTCCCCCTCTTCCACTGATAATGAAATCCCTTTTAAGACTTTGATATCCTCCCCAGGTATTTTAAATGTCTTATGTAAGTTTTTTACTTCAACAATTGCCAAATTTCAAATCTTCTCCTAGAATAAGCGACGAGAAATGTAAAAACATGCTTACCAGTCTTGCTTATAACTTTTCAGTCCTTTATTGTATTTGAATTTCATCCACTGACCGTTCAATTGAATAATTATTCATAATTATGAGAAATATGATCTTTTAAGAAAATATAAGGAGGGGACGATAATGTTTGGAAAAACCTTGGACATTGAACTAGTTTCTCGGTATTATCTTACCGTGAAAGCGATAAATAA
>JAEOTQ010000118.1 GCA_016839785.1 Candidatus Hodarchaeota archaeon
AAAACGGCACCTGTGATGAGGATCGTCTTATTTTCTAATAATTTTCCCATTTATCTCTCTTGTAGTAATGAATTCTATATTAACTTTCAAATAGTCTTTTTATCAATCAAGAAGCATAACTAAAGCTTCACCCATAACAACTAATTCCTCTTGTTGGTTGATACATGTTGTTTTCAGCGTAAGATGGTTTTTCTCATCATTTTTACTGATTACCTCCACCTGTGTAGTAATAGTATCTCCTATACGAACTGGTCTTTTAAAAACTACCTCTTGTTTAAGATAAAT
This sequence comes from Candidatus Hodarchaeota archaeon, assembly GCA_016839785.1. Classification (GTDB taxonomy): domain Archaea; phylum Asgardarchaeota; class Heimdallarchaeia; order Hodarchaeales; family Hodarchaeaceae; genus Hodarchaeum. The sequence continues at coordinate 286 of JAEOTQ010000118.1, forward strand.
AGTTCCTGGACCAGGAAGCTGACTAGCTAAAGTAGTAGAAATAAAAGAAACAGATAACATACCATGAGCAATTCTCCCTTTAAACATAGTAGTTTTAGCATAGTCTTCATCCATATGAACAGGATTTAAATCACCAGATACTTCAGCAAACAGTTGAATGTCTTTCTCAGTTATAGTTCGTACATATTCAGCTTTTTGGCCTTTAATAATTTCTTTATATTTCATAGTTCTTATCACTCCTTACTCTTTTCCCCATCGTATTACTCCAGCATTCCATGCCCAGCCGATCCCCGCAGCAGCGAACACCACGATATTTCCACCCTTAATTATTCCTTGTTTTACACCACGATCAATGGAAATAACCATATCATTTTGTCCGTTGTGGCCAATATCATCTAGATAGACTGATTGAGTATCTGGGTTCACACCAATAGCATTAGCTACATGGTCAAAAGCAGATTTCTTCATGTGAAGAAGGGCTAAAAAGTCTATATCATCTCTAGAAAGGTCGGATTGTTCCAAAGCGTCATCAATAACACGAACAAATGAATCCATTGAAAATTTATCAAGTCTTCCTTTTAATCCTTCAGGATCGGTCACATCAAGGTAATTCAATCCTTCTTCAATGGCTTTTGCAGAAATTGGAGTAACAGTGCCTCCAGCTGGGACATATACATCATCAGCGAACCGTGCATCTGATACAGCGGCAATACCTAAGATTTCATTCTCTTTAGTATCTCCTTTCACAATCATTGCTACCCCACTTGCGGCTAGACTAATCATAAATCGTGTCCGTGGATTTTTATAATTTATTAGATCAGAATTTCTGTACCCCGAAGCTACAAGTACACGTTTCATTTTCGGATATACCTGCATTAATGCTTTTGCTAGTAATAATCCAACGGGCATACTTCCACAACGCTGATTGATATCAAAAGCCCATGGTTTTGTGGGACATCCAAGATATTTTTGAAGCTTAATGCCGTAGGTTTGCATTGGATACTCAGAGTAAACTTCTCCCGCCCAAATTATGCAGTCAATGTCATCAGGGGTCAGGTTAGCCTTTTTCAATGCCTTTTTTGCAGCTTCCGCTCCCATGAATACGGTATGATCCTCAGGACCAGGAACTGTTTTAGCTTTTAAGCCAAATTTTGTTTCAAGAACTTTCTGTGGGATACCAGTTTCATTTGCGATATGTTCACTTGTGTGACGTTTATCTGGAAGATAAACGCCCCAACTTTCGATTCCTACAGGTCTATGATTCATGAGGTTACACCTATTTACTTTAGTTCACGCTTTAGGATCTTACCAGCTGCGCTCAGTGGTAATTTATCCATGATTTCGAATATTTTTGGCACCTTATACTTCGCAAGATTAGCCAGTAAGTAATCTCGAAGTTCTTCTTGGGTAACTACTTGATTTGGTTTCAATGTTACAAATGCTTTTCCTACCTCTCCCCATTTTTTGTCGGGAATCCCAATAACTGCAGCTAAAGCAATAGCTTTATGTTTATACAGTATTTCTTCGATTTCTACTGGAAAGATATTTTCTCCGCCAGAAATATACATTTCTTTTGATCTTCCAACGATGTAGTAAAACCCTTCCTCATCTTGTCGTACAAGATCCCCTGTATGCATATACCCATCTGGCTTAAGCGTTTTATTCGTTTCTTCAGGCTCATCCCAGTAACCAGAAAATACATGGGGCCCCTTGATTAATAGTTCTCCCACATCTCCCTGTTTAACCACCTCTCCTGTTTCTGGATGAACAGTTTTCAGGTCATTATGGAAAACAGGAAATCCCACCGAAAGGGGTTTCTCTTTGATTCTCTCATCTGGGAGGAAGAAATTGTTCGGGCCAGCTTCCGTTAGTCCATACCCCATCTTCATAAGTTTTCCCTTAGCCCAAAATCTTTTCATTATTTCTTCAGGGCAAGTAGCCCCACCAGAAATGAAAATTTTAACTGAATCGAACGTAGCATTAGTGAATTTTTCCGACATTGACATCATATGAAATATCGTTGGTACCCCAACTACTATTGTACAATTTTCGTCCTCAATGACTCGGATAGTTTCATCAGGGTCAAAATCTCCCATTAAAATAGTCTTAGCACCTTGATGAAAGCAGGGAACTAATAAGACATTCCATCCACCAGTATGAAAAAGTGGAAACAGAAGAATTTCCACTTCATCAGGTTGAAGATTCCATGTAAGAATAGTGTTAATAGAATTCCAGAAGATTAATCGATGCGATAGAACTGCTCCCTTAGGTAAACCAGTTGTACCACCCGTAAATAGTATCAAATGTGGATCTTCAAAGTGAATGGGTGGACGTAGAACGTTAGAATCATTTTTTTTAGCCATCAAATTCCGAGAGGCTAAATCATCGTCTAGCTTCTGATCTCCCATTACTATATAATTCTTGACGGAAATGATTCCTTTTAATTCAATAATTTTTCCCTTAAGCTCAGGATCGTAAAATAACACTGATGGTTGGGTTTTTTCAACCAGATATTTGGTTTCTTGATTAGCTAATCGGATGTTAAGGGGAACAAGAATTGCTCCAATCTTACCTGTAGCAAAAAATAAATCTATATAATCTAGACGATTTTTAGAATAAACTGCAACTCTTGTACCTTTCTTAACACCCAAATCACCCAGAACTCTGGCTAATTGATTCGCCCGAGAATTCATTTGAGCAAAAGTATAGTGTTTTTTCTCAATATTATCAATTATTGCTTCTTTATTAGGTGTTAATTGAGCTCTTCGTCCAACGTAATCTCCAATCCAGGACCAATCTTGATGATTTGCAGGGATTAGGTAATCAGAATTCATGTTCAAATCAATCCTCATGTTATCAACTTATCTAAGAAACCAAGAACTATAGAATTAAACTCGTGAGGTTTTTCCCACGTCACAACATGACCAGTTTCAGGAATAATGTGCAATTCAGAATTTGGGATCATCTCATGCATCGTCATAGAATAAGGATAAGGTGGTTTAATGAGATCTTGTTCACCTCCAATGATACACGTAGGAACTCGAATCTCTGATAATTGATCTGTTATATTTAAATCTAGAAAAGCATCCATTAACCTGACAAATGCTGGATAATCAAACTGTGAATACCGTTCCTTTGATTGTTCAAGTAATGCTTCATTCTTCTCAATATAACTTTCACTGAAATTAAAAGGTACGGTTGCATAGAAGAACATCAATGGGTCCGCTTGAACGCAGGCGCCTCGCCAAAGCTGACTAACTTGTTTTAAGTACGCACCGATATGAGTGACACCACTACATACTGTTAAACTCTTCACACGTTCTGGATACTTCAAAGTGAACACTAGGCCCAGTTCAGACCCATAGGAGATACCAATATGATGTACTTGATCAATACCTAGAGCATCAAGAAGCTCTTTCTGATCTTGGGCGTGTAAATCAAATGAATACTTACCTTCAGGATGATCACTTTGGCCTTGTCCTCTCATATCATAGAGAATGACCTTATATCTTTTCGAAAAAACAGGGGTTTGATTAAACCAACTAAGAGTATTAGCAAAAACACCGTTAGCAAAAATAAGGGGTTCCCCTTCTCCATGCATTTCATAATAGATATTGATTCCATTTACTTTCATCTGAGGCATTATTCAGTCACCTTATCCCCGTAATCTTTTAGTAAGCGACGTTTTAGAATTTTACCTGCTCCTGAAATATAAGGAGCAAAACTCTCAATAAAAACCACTGATTTGGGAAGTTTAAACTTCGCTAATTTTCCTCGACAATATTCAAGCATCTCCTTTTCAGTCGAAAAAACATCAGGTCGAAGCACAATAATTGCTCTTCCTGTCTCACCCCATCGATCATGAGGAACACCGATCACCTGAACTTGTACAACCTTGGAATGCTCTTCATAGATTCTTTCAATTTCACGAGGATACACATTTTCTCCTCCTGAGATGAACATATCTTTTGTACGATCTAAAACATAGAAATATCCTTCTGAATCATAACGAACGATATCGCCAGTAGCAAAAAACCCCTCAGTGTCTAATAATTGTGCATTAAGATTGGGTCGATTCCAGTAACCAGCCGTGACAGAAGGACCTTTAAACATCAACTCTCCTGGTTCTTCAGGGCCGCATTCCTTGCCACTTTCGGGATTTACCACTTTTACATCAATGAAAAAATTGGGAGTGCCTATACTACCCTTTTTACGTTCTGCATCCCATGGATCAAGAGCAAAGCACCCTGGACCGACTTCCGTCATACCGAATCCTTGTTTAAATTTAACTCCGTGGATTTTCTGGAAGGTTTGAATGATGTCCATGGGAAGAGGTTCCCCTCCTGACGTTAAAAAGCGAACACTACTGAAATCAGTTGTATCAAAATTCGGATTATTCATCATCATTCGATGTTGTGTAGGGACAGCGAAGAAGAAATCAGGTTTTTCACTTGTAATTAGTTGTAATACTTTTTCTGTATCCCATGTTTTCATTTGAATAATTTTTCCACCTAAGATAAAGAGAGGTACAGCATAAACGTAAATTCCTGCAACATGGAACATTGGTAGATGGTTGATATAGGTTGGAGGTACTCCATTTGTAGTAGCTGGGATAATATCACGGGTTGTATTTAAGGTATTAAATGCTACATGGTTATAGGTCAAAAGAGCTCCTTTTGGTAATCCTGTTGTACCTCCTGTAAAAACAATGCCCATGGGATCCTCATAAGTGAGATTCACCTTCGGAGGGGAGTGTTCGGAGGATTTATTGACTAATTCCTGGTATTTGATCGATCCTTGAAGATCTGAGGATTCAGAGTCCATGTTTAACCAGTGATCGACTTGTACAAGTTTCTGAATTTCCACACATGTTTCAGTAAACTCCTTTCCAAAAGCTACGATCTTTGGAGATAAATCCTTTATCATTTCCGCTAGCTCACGAGCAACAAGTCGCCAATTTAATCCCGCAAGGATACCTCCGCGTTTTTGACAACCAAAAAAGAGTTCCCAATACTCAATTGTATTATGACTGATAACACACAATCTGTCCCCTTTTTGAAAGTCAAGCGACACAAGAGCATTAGCTACTTTATTAGCCCTTTGATTAAATTCTCGGTAAGTATAACGGTTTCCACTATCGATGTCTACAAGAGCTTCTACATCAGGGGAATATATTACACGTTTGGATAAATAATCAAATTGATTTACCATAAATTACCACCATTGTAACACTGCTGCAGAAAAATTTGCTCCCCCCCCAGATGTACATAGAGCAATGATCTCCCCATTCCCTTGACCTGGAGGGGGAAGTTTACCTTTTGCTATTGCATCATAGATCACTAAAGGGACACATGCAGACCCTGTATAACCCCATTTATGCATTACGGTGTGTGTTTTTTCGATTGGTGCTCCTAGGGAGTCCATTACTGCTTTTATTGTAGATTTGTTAACTTGTGTAAAAAAGAACCAATCACAATCATCAGGAATTAGATTTACTTTCTCTAAGGCCTGTCTGGTGACAATAGGCCAGTTATTGACATTCGTTTCTGGAGGAAATCGTTTCCTAAACTCTACAAACTGTTTACCACAATTTTGATCCTTACATGGTTCTGCTGTTCCTCCAACGAATATTCCAAGATGATCATAGTAGCTGCCATCCGCATTAAGTTGGGAACTCAAAAATCCCTTCTTATTTTCGCTTGCAGAAAGAATTATTGCCCCAGCTCCATCGGAGAATAATGTGCAAGTATAGTGGTTTGACCAATCCACAAATTTTGTCATTCCATAAGCACCAATAACCATTACATGTCTAATGGAAGTATCTGTCTGAATATAACGAGCCCCAATATCTAATGCAGTAACTAGACCTGCACAAGCAGCATTTACATCAAAAGTTCCAGCATTGATTGCACCGATTTTGTGAGCAATAGCTACTGATGTTGCGGGAGAAAGAAAATCAGGAGTATCTGTGCTAAGGATAAGTATATCGATGTCTTCAGCAATTAAACCTGCTTTTTCTAAGGCTTCTTTACCTGCTTTTGTCGCCAAATCAGAAGTATTTTCTTCATCCGCCATAAGTCGACGTTGCTTAATACCTACGTTCTTAACAAGCCAGTCTGCTGTGCCGGGACGATTTAAAGATTTCTCTAGTTCTTCATTGGTGACAATCTTGTCAGGAACATACATCCCTATACCTGTTATTATTGCAGATCGACTCATATCATCATCCTAAATTAATTTTATTTCTGATCTTGGTGTCCAAGTTTTTCTATCTACCGCTTCGAGAAAATCCAGTACAATACGATTGAAGTCTTCAGCTCGTTCGACTTCTATCCGATGTGGGGCACTTTTAAAATGAACAAGTTCAGAATTTGGAATTCGTTCATGTAACATCAGAGAATTCTTTGGGGGGACAATTAAATCATTTTCTCCGTGCATAATCAAAGTGGGAGCGGAGATATTTTTGATTTCGGACTCAATGTCGATCGTCAAACCAATATTCGCCTGATTATTACGAGCAATTTCAGGTTGAGGATTTTCTTCGATCCAACGGTCCATTGTACGGATAAGATCTGGATTGTTCGCTAAAAAATCAGACGACCAAGCCACACTTCTACGGATCGCAATAGCTTCTTCTTTTGAAATGGTTTCTGTTGGATGTGCAAAAATAGCGGACATGACTTTTCCACTGGCAGGGATAGCCTGATTGCCCCCGAAATTAGTCATACCTATTGTTAAACTTAATATTCTCTCTGGATGGGAGATTGCGAACTTTTGGGCGATGAATCCACCCATGGACATACCATAAATATGTGCTTTGTCTATTCCAAGCTCATCCATCAAAGATTTTGTATCATCTACAAGTAATTCAACGGTGTATGGATTATTGGGTTTCGATGTTCTTCCTACGCCGCGGTTATCAAAAATAAGGATCCTGTATTTCTGACTAAAAGCTGGGAGTTGTTTAAACCAAGTCCATAGGGCTTGACCCCATCCTTCAATCAAAACAAGTGGAGTTCCTTCACTTGGTCCATGAAACTCATAATAAACATTAATATCATTAATTTCTACATATGGCATCAATTATCTCTCCTATGGAAAAAGGCTAAAAATTTGCTCAAAAATTTCGACTATTCGCTTCATTATGTTTTCAAGATCTAACATAAGTGCAAGTATCAAAACTAATGATATTAGAGTTAACCACCAATAATCTGTTTCTCTTATATTAAACCAGCCTTCCCTTATACGTGTCTTTAATGATCTTGATCGAAGCTGTAATGATCCAACAATGCCGTAAGGGAAGAAGAGAATGATAAAAATGTAAATAATTCCCAAAAAGACTAACCACCATTGTCCATCAATAGAAAAAGTCCAGAGAAATCTCACCATCCTCCATTCTGAGAATTCGATTAATACAGCACCTACAAAAGGCCCTAAAAGAGTACCTAATCCTCCTAAAATGGTGTAAAGCATTGCATTAATTGCTTGACCTATTCCGAAGGTTTCTGGTGTGCTAACGTTGATGTTATTAACTGTATAGAGCGAACCAGCTAAAGCACCAATGCCACCCGAAATGGTAACGGATAATATCTTATAATAAAAGGTGTTATATCCAAGAGCTTTAACTCTATCCTCATTTTGAGCGATAGCGGAAAGAACTCTACCAAAAGGAGAAATAGTAAGCCTTTTTACAAAAATATAGACAGCTAGAACTGATGTTAAAATCAGCCAATATAAAATCGGAATTTTAAACCAAATGTCAGTAGCAAATAGGTACATGTCAAGAATATTAGGTACAACAAGTATAAGGAGTAAAATGAACACAGCTACACCTATAATCCAAGAAGTAGTTACTCTTGTGGAAGAAATCCTTTCTTTTTCAGAATAGGAAAATGCAGATCTACGAGGTCTAAAATTCAAGAAGAGAAAAGCGAATCTTTCTCTAGTATCCTTTACAACCAAAATGACAAATAGGGAGAGAATAAATATTACAAAGAGAACCATTAACATATAAACAATCCAATTTGTAAGTAAAAAAGGCCTTGTAACACTCAAACCTGATTCTCCGCCTGATATAGCCAAATTTTCTTTTAGCTCCATAAATTCTAAAACAAGCATCGCAATTGCTAAAGCAATAAAAGCGAATGCAGTTCCCTTCATTCTATTTGTTGTTGCTCCCATAACAATACCAACCACCATTCCAGCAAAAATAGCAGCTACTAATGTTAAGGGAAAAGGTATTAGATTTAATATGTCACCAAGAGGGGAGGGTAAAATTGGGTCTAAACACCAAACAGTAACATAAGCTCCTATTCCGAAAAATGCTGCTTGTCCAAAGTTCAATAATCCAGTGCGACCAAGTTGCAAATCAAAAGAAAGCGCAAATATCCCTGCGATCATGAATCCTGATAGAAGATTGATAAAACCGCGAAGAGGAGATAGCTCTGAATTTGTCAGCAAAGGTAGTAGGTATAGGACTGTTATAACCGATATACTCACCTGATTAGCCGAGATCAGATCCGATATCTTAGTGATAATGGATTGCTTTTGTTTATTTTTATTAGAATTTGTATGTGTAACCATCTTGATTATCTCCTCGTTACATTGGTTCTCCAGTTAATCCTCCAGGCTTGAAAGTGAGAATCGCTAGTAGAATCAGGAATAAAATAATACTCTCTAAACCAGGGTAGAAGAATTGGCAGAAGGTATGACTTAGGCCGACGATAATTGAAGCCCAAAAAGTCCCAGCAAATCGTCCGAAGTGTGCTCCACCTATTACAACAATAATAAATGCATATATTAAGTAATTACCTGCGACATCGAGACTTGCATTTACTTGGGGGACAGCAACAGCTCCTGCGAGTCCTGCCATTGCAGCTCCTGTAGCAAAAACAAGTGTAAAAACTCTTTTTGTATCAATCCCAAGCGCATTAACCATCTCAGGATCTTCTATACCCGCAGTAATGATTAAACCAATTCGTGTTCGGGATAAAACGAGAAACATACCAATAGCAATTACTAGACCAAACAGAATAAGGAAGATGCGGTATATTTCAAATCTCATACCTCCGCCTAGGTCTAGAATTGCTGATCGGGGAAGCCAAAAAATACCTGTTTGACTTCCTGACACATAATTATAGGTGAAAATCGCTGGTCCCCATATTATCTCTGTTAATTGTAATATAATATAAAGAAATCCTACCGTTAGTAATATCTGGCTAATAGGTTTACGAAATAGTCTCCTTATCGTCGTAACTTCAATTCCGATTCCAATTAAACCCAAAATTATTGTTGCTCCAATAAGGCCAAATATAAAGCATATGAAAGACAGTAGGACTGGATCATTCCCTAGGAAGGGGATAGTAATTAAAAAAGATTCGCTTAGGAGGTAAACCTCGTATCCCATAAACCCACCAAGCATAAAAAATGCTCCATGCGCGAAGTTAATTATATCGGCCAACCCAAAGATGAGGAAAAAACCTGAGGTCATTAAAAATAATAACATACTGAAAGCTAATCCGTTAACTAAGGTTAAAGAACCGTTTTGCATAAAGATTTCTACTCCCTTAGACTCCACCTCAACAAACAACCATAAGCAACTAATTACGATTATTTCTACCAGGGAAAAAATCTGTGGGAGTTTTTCCTTCCGGGGAGTTGGTATAGATAATAATGCTAGTCCCATTATCCATACTCCAACTATCATTTTAAATATCTGATTAGGTAGTTCAGCTTTATCTAGAATGATCCACAAAATAGTAATTATCCCAGAAATTAAGGCAATAAAAATCTTCAAGAACAGAATAAGTCTCTTTTTATAATCCTCATTTGAATTTATTGATCGTATTAAGCTTATCACAAGTTTTCACCTTCTTTAGACATTTACTCCTAAATATCGACTTATTAATTCATGGTCGTCTACTAAAGTTTCCATTTTTCCATTATGAGCGATTTTCCCATCATCAAAGATGTAGTAATAATCTCCCACGGATTTTGCAGCAGCGAAATTTTGTTCAACCAATAATACAGTTTTTCTTTTCTCCTTTATTGCATGAAGGGTTTTTAACACGTTTTTTGCTAGTAAAGGTGATAAGCCCTCAGTTGGTTCGTCAATTAAAAGAAGATCATTATCATTAATTAATGCACGGGACACAGCAAGCATTTGTTGTTGACCTCCACTCAAGCTCCCTGCTTTTTGGCCTAGGAAACGCTCAAAATCGGGAAATAATTCGAAAATCTCACTCAAACGTTCATCGTAAGTTTTACTTCCCTTCCTCAAGGCAATTTCAAGATTTTGTTCTACTGTAAGACTCTTAATAATGCGACGAGTGTCAGGAACATATCCAACTCCTCTCTGGACAATTTTATGCGTAGGAAGATGAGCAATATTTACTCCTTTGTATATAATTTCACCTTTACGTGGAGGGTTAAGGCCTAAAATCGCCCTCATGGCTGTGGTTTTTCCTGATCCATTTCTTCCAAGTAACACTGTCGTTTTTCCTTCAGGTACAAAAAAAGAAATTCCGTGGAGAATGTAGAACGACTGAATATAAACGTGAATATCATTAACTTCAAGTAAATTCATGTATACCACCTAAATACGCTGAAAGAACGTTTTCATTGTTCTGTATTTCTTTTGGGGTTCCTTTAGCCAGAACTGATCCTTGAGATAGAACAATGACTTCTTGACTAATCTTCATTACGATCCCCATTTTATGCTCGATAACTATCATTGTTAAATTGTCACCGAACGATTTCTTGATTTTCAGAAGTATCTCATAAATTTCTGGAATTTCTTCAACAGACATCCCCGCTGTCGGTTCATCAAGCAGCAATAACTTTGGATTTGTTGCTAAAGCCATGGCTATTTCTAATTTACGCTGTTCTGCGTGAGGTAATAGTGATGCGGGTGCATAAAGACGTATTGGATCAATACCGATAAGATCGGCAAATCTAAACGTTTCCTCATGGTATTCTGCATAAGAACTTGCTTTTCCCACAAGATTATAGTGAACTTGAGTGTTACCACGGCTTTGAACTGCTAGACGGATATTTTCAAATGTCGTTAGGTAGGGAAAAATATTCGTAATCTGATACGATCTTGAAATACCTAATTGAGAGATAGTGTGAGGAGCTAACCCAGCAATGTCTCTATCGTTAAGAAATATGCTTCCTGATGTTGGTTTAAGAACTCCAGTTAATAAATTGAAAAATGTTGTCTTACCAGAACCATTTGGACCAATAATAGATTTTAATGATCCTTTTTCAAAATCGAGCGACACCTTGTTGACCGCTACCAGCCCTCCAAACTCTTTGGTTAAACTTTTTGTGCTTAATATTGCTGTCACTTTTTTCTCTTCCTAATAATAGATTAACATGATGTTTCATAAAATATATGTATTTCCTGCTCTTAAAACAGTAAATTTAGCTTCTACTCCTTCTTCCAATAATTTCAGAGCTTTATCACAAGTATCGTGAGCTGAAAGTAATAATTTTTTTACTTTGATCGAATTAAGGAATTTAATCGTTTTTGATAAATCCTTCAAAGTGATCTTCTTAGGAAATGGCTTACCAGTTCCCAAAACTTGTTGGAAAGGCACTCCCCAAATTTTCCCTCTTGATTCGCTAATAGGAAAATGTAAACCTCCCACGATTGCATAAATAGGTTCATTTGGAACCATTTTTTTTACCATTTTGACAATAACCTCAATTGTTGGATGTCCACACCCAGTTAGTATCAAAATTCCTTTATTTCTAATTTTGGTTATAATTGCTTGCTCTTCAATATTATTTAAGTAAAATAACTCTCTCCTAAGTGGCCCTGTTGTAGCAAATCCTGACCCAATGACCATTGGTTTCGTAGTGACAATTATTTTCAAATCATCAGAGGTACAAAACTCGGGCACATAAGCAGACCGTTTATTGGTAGTTTTTACTATGTCAGGTAGTGAAATTTCCTTCTCTTTCTTACCCACACTCACCCCCGCATGATCAGAATGTAAATGGGAAAATATGAATTTGTCGATTTGTTTCTCAAACAAACCAATTTTGTTAACATTAAATGAAAAAACAGGATTTTGATTTCCAAATCCGATATCCATTAGCAAAGATCCTTTATTTGTCTCTAGATAATAGGAAACTGCTGGATTTCCTTTATATCCCTCTTGAAAATAAAAATCCACAATAACACTCAGATTTAGGAATTCTATTTCTTCAATTTCGAAAGGAACAGCTGAGTTTATTCGAATGTTATTTTGTTGATTAGTTCTCTGAATTCGTTTTTTAAACTGATAATTTTTCAAAAATAGATATGGTAAAATTATGGGCGAACTGATAATTAATGCTGGTAAATACGACGTCCACCACCATAAATGAAAGATCCTGGTAGTTAATCTGGCCACCATCTAACTAGGTTTTTACCGAAAATTCGACTTAATATCATAAAAAAAAGAAAGGGTGAAGAAATTTATTTTTTCTTCTTCTTATAGAAAACTACTGGTACTATAGCTATCATTGCTAATGCAAGTCCGAAACCAGGAGCTCTAGTAACAGTTGTCACAACAGTAGTAACGTCTGGATAGGGGACGTAGTTTGTAGCAACTGGGGGAGCACAGTCTAACGCTGGGATACTTTGATTTAATTCCGCAATGATCATGTTGTACGTTTCAGAGGTTGCATCAGTATCGTTAACGACATCAGCGATGTACATCTCAGCTAATCCTTGGTGATCAGTGGGGCGTAAATATGTTGGTCCCTTTGGTGTAGTAATGTTCAAACCTTCTAAATGAGCAATCATATTGTCAATTTGAAGAGTTGGAACAGTGTTTGTAACATTAACTAAGAATTGAGCTGCTCCAAAGGCGCTAGCTGTGAAAAGCTCTGGAACTCGGTATGTAAGTCCGTATTGACCGTTAGGTGTAACATCTCTGTCGATATGTTCTTGAACCATCCAATCATTGACTGGATTATCTGGGAGTTTGTATCCATAAACACATAATCCTTGGGTTCCAACAATAGTTCCTCCAAGAGGTTTTAATGCTGCCTCTAGTGCATTCATTGAAAGAATATCAATAGCTACACCGGAAATATTCATGTTAGCACCAACATTGTATGTTGCGATATCTGCCCACATACCTGTAAAACTACCAGCCCAGATGATATGAAGCATATCGATACGGCCTGTAGTAGCTTCGGTGTTAAGTCTGGTTAGGTAAGAAGAGAAATCAGTGGTTCCGTAGGGGGCATACTCGGTTGTAACGACTTGGCCTCCACGTTTAACGACTTCACTCTGCATTGCAGCGACACCTGTGTATCCGAAAGGATGGTCTAGAGCGAGGAAAGCAATTTTCTTTGCATCTAATACGTCCATAGAATGATAAATACCTGCTTTAGCATCATGGTAACTATTACGAGCTACACGGAAGGTATGTTTATCAAATAAGCTGGCTGTAATTTCAGCATCAGCAGCAGGTCCTGCAAAATATAACTTTCCGTAATCAGCGGCTACTTGCATGATATTTGGTGCGACACTGCTTGAAATACCTCCAACAAGAATATCTATTCCGTCGGTTTCAATCGCATCTGTGGCAATAGCTGTAACAGCTGAACCGACACCTGTTGTGTCATAATAATGTATTTCATAAGGTGCACCAGTATCTGTCTGATTAGTATTGTCTGTTGAATATATTAGTCCTAATTCAAATCCTTGTTTAACCCATGGTGTATAAGCAACCAGAGTTCCTGTTTCTTGAATAAAGACACCTATTTTAATAGGATCTGTCTGATTAGTCTCTTCTGGCAATCCTAAAGTAGGAATAAAGCTTGCTGCAGAAAACACAAACAGAAATAAAATTGTTAATGAAAATAGATTTGCTTTTTTCATATTTTAATTCATCCATCACCAAAATTGGGAAGATACCTGAGAGATTGGTTTGGGATTTAAAATCCCTATTTGTGGCACTTACCGAATGAAATAATTTTCAATCGGTGATAGGAGTTTCAGAGACCTGATTCTGTAAATGACAACTCTAGTCGATTTATGCATCATAAAAATAATAAATGAACTCAACCGTTAGTTTATACTGTCTTTTTTTGTCGGGAATGTCTTATGCCTTTAGAATTGAACAGAATATTTGAGAAAGAGCCAATAGGCAATGACAAAACCTCTAAAAAGAAAAGACGTCGGGTTATTCCATCATTAAAGGTCACCGTAGGAATAATTGGAGTTTGTTGGGAATCCCCTTCGACAAACGGGGAAATTGCACGCTCCCTAGGAGTCACTGATTCAGTAATTTCCGAAGCTATTAAAGGACGTCTATTTGATTCCAAGTTACTTTTAAAAGATGAGAGTTATTTGAGTAAAAAGAGTTTTCATTATACTATTAATTTCTCTGGAATAATAGATTACATCACAAACCATTTTGAGGTTACTCCTTCTATTGATAATGAGAATATAAAAGAAATTCTCATGATGAATCGTGAAATTGTAGCAGACCGCCTGCTTTGGTTTGTAACAGACAGTACTTATGAGAAAAGTCTTAGAAAAGTACGTCATGTCTATGAAACCATCCCTGAATTATTACTATTATTAATTTTAAGTCTCGATCCTAATGTAGAAAATAATAATGTGGAATACTGCCAATTTCTTCGTGAATTTCATCGTGGAATCTTTGAAAAATACAAAGAGGAATCTCCTTTAATCCATGTGTGGTCTGGTTTCCTCTGGCAAATTTATCGACCTGTAATTTCAAGCTGAAACCTAGTAAGAATGGTTTCGAGTGTCTTCTATTCTCTTTTCACCGAAAAAATAAATCACTTGGTATAAGAACGTGTTTTTGAAAAAATCTAAATTTAGAATATAATCCGTCGTTTCAAAATAACAGGAATCGTTCCCATAGCTACTAATGGGAGTACTATGGTCATTGCAGAGGTCTTTTGGGGTCTCGTAAGGCTTCCAGGTATCCAGTTACTCTCGAGAGGTGGGGTAACTTCCTCAGGCGTAAGTCGTTCGATGAGCCTGGGAATTAGATAACCATATGTTTCTGAAGATTGTCTTGTATCATTCCAAATTTCCGCTATATAGAATTCAGTGATGGCTTGATGATCTTCTGGACGAAGATATGTGTCTCCTTTTGGAGTGATAATCGATAGATTACTTTCTAAATAGTTTACCATGTCGTAAATGTCAAAATCTGACACTCTATTGGATACATTCACCAAAAATTGTGCTGTAGCAAAACCACTCGCCGAAAATAATTCTGGTACGCGGTATTCATGATTAGAAAATTCCGCATTAGGACGAATATTTCTATTGAGATATTCCTGTACCATCCAGTCGTTCACTGGGTTGTTGGGTAATTCATAGCCATATAAACATAATCCTGTTGATCCTAAAAGCGTGTGAGGAGGTGATAAACTTTCTTCTATGACATTAATTGAGTAAATATCGATTACTGCCCCTCCCACACCCATACCAGAGGTAACATTGTACTCACCTAAATCTTGCCAGAGGTACCCAAAATTCCCTGACCAAATGATAAATAGATAATCTATCCCTATATTTTCTTCTGCTGTAAGGATATTACTTATATAAGGACTAAAATCAGTTGTTGTTAGGGGTGCATATTGAACCAAAATAACTGATCCACCCTTTTCTGAAATAACATGAGTCATTGTATCGACTCCGCTGTGACCAAATGTATAGTCGGCAGCGAAAAAGGCGAATTTTTCTGCTCCTAGCGTTTCAATAGCATACGTAACTCCTGCATATGCGTCCATCCAGTTATTTCGTGCAATCCGGAAAGTATATGGATTAAAATCCTTTCCAGTTAGATCACTATCAGCACCTGGGACAATGAAGAAGAGTTTTTGATGTTCTTCGGCTACTTTAGCTATTGCCCCTGCTACATCAGAATAGGTTCCTCCTACAAGGACATCTACTTCATCTCTTGTAATTGCTGCTTCTGCAAGAGAGATAGCATCAGCAACTAATCCTTTAGTATCATAGTAAACTATGTCAAAGGGTCTTCCACAAAGAGTTGAATTTGTATTATTGGTAGCATAACTCATTCCAAGTTCAAATCCTTGTTTCGACCAATCTGAATAGAAAGATAAGCTTGCAGTGGTTTCAGCACTAAAAAATCCAATTTTAATGGGTTTTACTCCCACAACTCCACCTTTCAGGTTTCCTGTACTCATAAGGTAAGAAGTTGATAGTAAAACGAAAAATAAAACAGAAAATTTTCCCAATGAGCTGGTTCTTTTCCTAGTAAACGTACTTATCAATTTTGCTCACGGAGGTTATTGGATTTTAAGAAGAGAACTATTGCCTAATTGGATATCTCTGAATAGAACTAAGTTAAAAAGTTACATGACAGAGTAGGAAAAATCAGTCACATTGGAAAACCATAATTATCGATTCTAGATTGTAATAAGCTGATTGATATTCCCTTTGAAAGGTGCTGAAAATTGGCTTTTCTAAAGATTAAACGACCTATTGGGTTTCAATGGATTATTTTAGGAAGTTTAATCTTTTTTTCATTATTTCCAATACTAATCTTGGAATTCGTTCAGGTAATGACTGTTCCCGAACAATTAGAACAACATGAAATAGAAATTAGTGAAAGTGAGCTAAATTTTGTTGCAGATTCTATTCAAAATTCACTCTTTGAAGATGCTACTCGTTTAGTTCTTCTTGCAGAAAACGAGCATATACTCCAATTTTTAAAAAATAATGATAGTCAGCCGTATTTCGATCGTGCTATAGAAGCGCTGACCGATTATACTAATATTTCTTCACGATTGACTTCATTACCCCTCGGAGTAGGTGAACATACGGTTCTCGAAGTTGGACTTGATTTAATAGAATCTTATATAACTTCTAAAGAGATTTCAGGTGATCAGCTAACTCGTTTAGCTACTCTCACGAACGATTTTGATTCTGATCAGTATCTCATAAGTGGGAAACAAAATATCTTGAACCTGCAGAATTATTATCCTTACCTACAGATTAAGTCTTTTTATCCTGAAAAAGAGCATTATTCTTCCTCTATTCGTCAAATGACAAATTTTATGAATCAAGAAGCAATCCGTGATGAAAATCAAAACCCTATTCCTGTAATTGTTCATTCTCGCATAATTAAAGAATCTGATGCCTATATCGGTTGTCTGTACTCGGTGATATCGGCGGAGTGGGTACTTGAATTGATTGATGAATTAAGTGAACACGATAAACCAGCAATTTTAACGAATCGAAATGGGAGTGTATTCTACTCTAATCATAATTTAGCATTTACTGAAGTTACAGGTTATTATGAAACAATTTTAGATGCAGGATTTGACACGACATTTATCGATCGTAATGGATTTGAAGGGGAAATTACGATTTATCGGCAAATTGCAATAGATGTAGAACAAAACCAATCTCTCCTTGTGGCGAAAGTCTTACCGAGGAATACCATACTTAGCTCCTTTCAAAGAGCATTATTTCAGGCTATCTTGACGATTATTTTATCTACGGCATTAGCTACCCTTTTAGCATATTTTACTAGTAATACCATTGCTAAACGTATTCGAAAGGTTACTCAGGCTGCAGATAAAATTTCTGAAGGTGATTTTGGAGTAGATTTAGACCTAGCTGGCACAGATGAACTAGCAAAACTATCTCAATCCTTCGATCGTATGACAAAGAGACTAAAAATCTACATAAAAGAGGAAGAAGAATAGTCACAAGTTTTGAAAACTGATTATTTGCCAATAGGTTCAATTGTCTTTGGTCACAGAACTGTTCGAATACTAGATAAAGACTAGTTTAATATGCTCTTCTTATGAGCACCGACCGTCCCTTCCTTCAATTACTTGAATATATGCGGCCACACCGCACAACGGTAATTTTGGCCACAATCTTCTCTATTTTAAATAAATTGTTTGATTTAGCTCCACCGTTCTTAATATCGGCAGCAGTGGATATTGCTGTGCGACAAGAGAACAGCATTTTTGCGTATTTTGGAATCACTAATCCTGCTACCCAATTTGTTGTCTTAGGGTTGATAACTTTCCTTATTTGGGGGTTGGAATCTCTTTTCGAGTATATATACAAGATTTATTGGAGAAATTTGGCTCAAACAGTCGAACACGAACTTAGAATGGATGCATATAAACACCTTCAAGATCTTGAACTGGAATATTTCGAGGATCGTCAAACTGGAGGATTAATGTCCATTTTGAATGATGATATTAACCAATTAGAGCGATTTTTAGATGTAAGTGCCAATGACTTGATACAAGTAACTGTAACAGCAATCACTATCTCACTGGCCTTTTTTCTGCTCTCCCCTCGAATCGCGTGGATGGCCATGGTACCCATGCCATTTATTCTAACATTTGCTATTCTTTTCCAAGCTCGTCTTGAACCAAAATATAGACAAGTTCGAGAAAGGGTAGGAGTATTGAATGGAATGCTTTCGAATAATTTAACGGGGATTGCTACAATCAAAAGTTACACCACCGAATCATTTGAAGCTCAGCGAATTTCTGATTCCTCAAATGCATACCGAATGAGCAATCGTGATGCCATCAGATTTTCTTCCGCATTTTCTCCTCTAATTCGAATGATTATTGTTCTAGGTTTTACAGCTATGCTTATATTTGGTGGATTTCAAACTATCGATGGAACTCTAGAGGTAGCAGCGTATAGTGCGATGATATTTTTAACACAGCGTCTTTTATGGCCTTTAACGAGAATGGGTGAAACATTTGATCAATATCAAAGAGCTATGGCCTCTGTTACTAGAATTATGAGCCTTTTCGAGACTGAAAGCAAAATTCAATCAGGGTTGACAGACTTACCCTTGAAGAATATTCAAGGGAAATTATGTTTTGAGAACATAGATTTCGCTTACAAGAATCGTGAGGTTGTTTTCTCAAACCTGAGTGTGAAAATCAATCCTGGTCAAACGGTGGCGTTTGTGGGCAGCACAGGGTCAGGAAAGACTACAATTGTCAAATTATTACTCCGATTATATGATCCTACAAAGGGAAAAATCTCTCTTGATGATACTGATTTGAAAGAATTGAGACTTCAAGATTTACGAAAGGCAATTGGTCTTGTTTCTCAGGATACCTTTCTAATTGATGGTACTGTTAAAGAAAACATATTATATGGAAGACAAGATGCTTCTATGGATATGATAGTCGAAGCAGCAAAAATTGCTGAAGTGCATGAATTTATTGTAAATCTTCCAGATGGATATGATACTCTTGTCGGTGAGAGAGGTCAAAAATTAAGTGGAGGGCAAAGACAGAGAATTTCTATTGCCCGTGCAATTCTTAAAGATCCTCCCATCCTTGTACTTGATGAAGCAACCTCATCTGTTGATAATGAGACTGAAGCGGCTATTCAAAGGTCTTTAGAAAAAATAATTCTTGATAGAACAACAATCCTGATAGCTCATAGACTTAGTACGATTCGCAATGCAGATCGAATTTATGTCATCGAGAATGGCCAGATTATTGAAGAGGGGACTCATGAAGAATTAGTCAAAGCTCAGAATCTCTATACAACTTTGTGGAATGTTCAGACTGGGAAAGCCATTCCTCGTTAATGTGATCGAATGAGAATGCGTTTTACATTAATTCACTCTTGTCCAGAGAATGTACCCGAAAAGAAGTGAGATTGAGAATGCTGATAGTTGATCTAGGGCATATACTAGTATTAGAGGAATCTCATAAATCTGGGCAGGTGCAGTAAAGCCAAAATCAAGGATAAGATGTGAATACCATGCTAAAGCAATGGCGGCTAAAGTCAAGAAATGATCTTTTGCCACATTTCTACGTAGTAAAAATATCACTCCAACATAAAGAATAGCAGCTAATGCAAATATTGATGGTAGAATAGGGTTATGCCAAAATCCTCGGTGTGAGAATAAATAATCAAGTGTGGGATTTCCTGTCTCTATAATTATTATTTCCCAAATTCCATCGATATCAGGGATTACTCCAGCAAAACCTCCAAGAACAAGTGTTTTCATTCGATCCTTTTCATCCCAATAGAAAAATACTAATGCTAGCAAAAAACCAAAAAAAAAGTGGGTGGCATAACCTGGCACAATCACACACCAAAATAAAGTAATTCGAATAAAAATTACATTCATTCTGTACTATTAATAATCTTGGATTTTTACAAGAAGACACAATAATGTGATTAATTCCCAGAAAAGTCTTCCGAGTCCTCATTTATTTTTGGAAGTACAAAATTTAATATTGCTCCTTGAGGTTCATTATCTTCCACCCAAATATTCCCAGCTAAACTCTCAATGACAGTTTTTGCGATTGTTAATCCTAAGCCTGTTCCTTTCTCCGTTCCAAATGATACAAAAGGTTTGAAGATTTCCTCTTGTAGATCCTTCGTTATTCCAGGTCCACTATCTGCGATACTCACTTGCCATTGCGCTTCTTTCACTAGATCAGTGATTTTTACTTCTATTGCAGATTTTGGAGGTGAAAATTTAATTGCATTTTGAAGCAAATTTAAGATTACACTTTTTAAAACAATCACATTCCCCCATACGTATGCAGGATTCGAACTATGTTCAAAATCGATTGTTACTTTCTTGAAAGCACATTCAGGCCCCATAATTTCAATTGCAATCACAACTACTTGGTTTAAATTTAACTGTTGGCGTTGACCTGCAAGTAATTTATCAATTTTCAAATAATTAGTGACTTCATTTATGGTATCCAATATTGCAGAGCTTTTCACCTCAATCGCTTCAAGACTTTCCTTAGTATCCTCAAGAGTCTCTGAGGTAACAGCTAGCTCCGAATATCCTTTTAATACGTTTAAATGGTTACGTAGATCGTGGGATAATAATTGTAAAATTACTTCTTGCATTTGAGTCTTCTGTCGTAGCACTACATCGGCTTCTCGTTGAGCAGAAATGTCTCGTATGAAAATGATAACACCTACAATCCTATTTGCTTGATAAAGAGGAGTTGCGCTAATATTATAATAGTTTCTTTCAACATGTTTCCCTGAAAATAAAAATTCGGAATCTTGAACATGTAAACCAGTTTTTCCTCTAATTAATGCCGATAAACCCTGATATAAATGATTTGCTTTTGAGATGTGAATATTTCGGTTCGTTTGTTCGTAAATAATTGATTTGAAATTCTTATGTCGAATATCACTCTCAGCTCTATTAGCAAAGATAATTCGCTGAGCTGAACGATTATAATCAATGACTTGTAGATGAGAATCTAATACAATCAACATATCATGGATATCTCTAAACACGTGTTTTCGAGCAATTGGAACAAGATCAAGAAACCCTACTTCAAATATGGCATAAGTAAAAAGAACAAATGCAATCATGAATGCCACGGGTGTTAAATCTATAAAATCAAGGGGAGGAATAATTTTCGAGACACGGAGGATATTTCCTAGAATTGGAAAAGTAGCTCCAAACATAAATATGATGATTTGACTTCTAATAATCGTTTCATTTGGTGGAATTGTTTGATACTTGCGAAAAAGTAGGTAAAATGCTCCAAAAACTAAAGCGTAGGAATAAATCATATTGCTATAAAAGGCCGCTCCATATACTAGGTCCATTCGGATGAATGGATCGCTAGTATTAAGTGTGATAGATTCATAAAACAAATGTGTAAAATCATCAGTAAGTACTAGGAAGTAGTGAATAATTGAAGGAAAAAATAGTAGCAAAAGTAGTGGTTTTTCAAGAAAACCATAATCTCTAGTAAAATAGAGAATGAGAAAAAAGAAGAGGACTGGTAAGGTTACAATGCCAATATACTGGACCAGATTGAAGAACTTCATTAATCCTAAATCAACACTAGAAATTTCCAAAAAGTACCCAAAAGACCAGAAAAATGCGGAAAGAACCAGGAGTAAAAAATACGTTCGTAATCTAGTCTTTGGACGAGACAGGAAAGGGTAAGCTAGGAGAAATATAGCTAGAACGCTTGTTGCAGCCATCATTAATCCATAGACTGAGAACTCGAACCACATCTCAGTCAAAGTATACGACTCTTACATAAAAGAATTGTCTTTTACTGCAAAATATTGTTTGGTTAAATTAGATGGTTGCGTCCTGTAGGTCTCTACTTATGATCTTGGATAGCTTTCAACACCCGATCGGGTGTGTAGGGAGGTTCAGTAATACGAACACCTGTCGCATCAAAGATAGCGTTACTTAGAACTGGCATTGGACCAGAGATGTTTACTTCAGCAACGGATTTTGCTCCCCAAGGGCCGCTGGGTTCAAATGTAGGTACTATGATCGTTTCTATCTCTGGAAGGTCTATAGTTGTCATGATTTTATAATTGCCAAATGAAGGATTCATCATTTTCCCTTTATCATTGAAAATGTACTGTTCTGACAAAGCATAGCATAAACCATTTACTAAAGCTCCTTCAACCTGTCCTACAACTAATTTAGGATTGATAGGAGTTCCACAATCGACAGCAGCGACATAATTTAGTACTGTCACTCGTCCTGTTTCAATATCTATATCTACTTCTGCATAATGAGCGGTGAATGGTGGGGGAGATTTTTTAGATAATTCCGATGCAACTGCCCCTATCTGAGTTTGATTTTCAGAGTAATAGGACTTTGTCCCAATATCTGCAAAGGTCATCTGTTTTCCTGACTTCTTATGGACAACAGCTTTTCCTTCAAGTGTAAGTTCGTCTTTGGGAACATTCAACACTTTTGCTGTGTAGTCATACAGTTGTTCTTTCACTTTCAGAGCTAAATTGACACAAGCTTGGCCTGTGAGGTACGTTGTAGAACTAGCATATGCACCTTTGTCGAAAGGCGTAGTATCCGTGTCTGAACTGAGAACAATGACATCAGAGGCATCAATACCCAATCCTTCAGCAAAAATCTGAGCTAGAATAGTATCTGATCCAGTACCTATATCAGTAGCTCCCACAAGTAAGTTGAATGTACCATCTTCGTTCATCTTACAATAACCTGCAGCCATGTCGATATCAGGGATTGAAGATCCCTGCATAATACATACAAGACCAAAGCCGCGTTTAACTTTATCTGTACTATTTTTCTTTTTTATTTCTTCACGATTCCACCAATTTATTGCATCAGCACCTTGATTAATACATTCAGTTAATCCTACTGAGTCAACAGTCTGTTCTACACCCTCTGTTCCTTCACCTAGGGCTTTAAATATGGGAGATGATTCACCAGCCTTAATGTGATTCATTAATCGAAATTTAGCAGGGTCCATACCGATTTCACGAGCTAAGTCATCCATGACAATTTCCATAGCTAGTGAAGCTTGTGTACCGCCGTAGCCTCTATACGCCCCTCCTACGGGAAGATTAGTATAAACTGTATCTCCTACAAAACGTATATTTTCGCAATGATAAAGGGGTAGTGTTTTGCTACCTGTATTACTAAGCACTGTTAAAGCATGAGATCCATAAGCTCCAGTGTTACTAGTTACTTTCATATCCATAGCAGTTATGGTACCGTCTTTTTTTACACCAGCTTTAAACAATGTAGTCATGGGGTGGCGAGTCCGAGCAGAAATAAATTCTTCCTTTCGTGTGAATTCATATTTTACTGGACGTTTTAATTTCCAGGCAAATGAAGCAGCAATCGGTTCTGTGATAATTTCTTGCTTTGTCCCAAATCCTCCTCCGATTCTAGGTTTAATTACCCGTATTTGAGCTAATGGAATCTCTAGTATTTGAGCTAAGATTCTACGACAATGGAATGGAACCTGTGTGGCTGTTCGAACTACCAATCGATCATAGTTATCAATATAAGCAATACTTATATGAGGTTCTAGGGGTGTATGTTGCCCATAATGGTTTCTAACTGTTTTTTCTACAATATAGTCAGCCTCTGCAAATCCTTTCTCAAGGTCCCCGATCTCTGCGTCGACATGTGAAGCGTGATTCTTCTTTGGATCAAAAAAAACTGGAATAATATATTTCGAATCTTCCTCATCATGAATGATGATCTCGTTCCCAAGGGCAGAGTCATGATCGAAAATAGCACCCAGAACCGTGTATTTCACTTTGATTAGCTTTAAAGCTGATTCTGCTATCTTTACTGATTCTGCAGCAACAGCAGCAACTCGATCTCCAACATACCTAACTTTCTTGTTAAAGAGTCGTGTATCATACGGAGATGGTTCAGGAAAGCCTTGTCCAGCACTTGTATGAAGTACTTGAGAAGAATTCTTATAGGATAATACTCCTACTACACCTAGTAACTTTTCTGCCTCGCTTGTATCTATTTCTTCAATTATAGCATGAGCATGTGGACTATACAACATTTTTACATGAACGAGGTCTTTAAAATCCTTATCGTCAGTATACATCGGTTTACCCATAGCTAGACTAAGGGCATCTTTCTTTGGAACACTTTTAGTAACCACTCGGCCTTCGTATATTTTTTGTGTCATTATCTTTCACCTCGCATGACGGCAGCTGCAGCTAATACTGCCTTAATCTGACCAGAATAACCGGTGCAACGGCATAAATTCCCATCTAAGGCGAATTTTATTTCATTTTTTGTGGGATTTGGGTTGTTATCAAGTAAGTTCTTTGCTGCAAGGATCATTCCCGGAATACAAAAACCACATTGAACTACTCCTTCATCAACAAACGCTTGCTGGATTGGATGGGGATTATCTCGTGTACCTATCCCTTCGATTGTAATAATTGTTCCATCCTCAGCTTGGGCTGCGAGCATAATACAGGATTTTACTGCTTTACCATTGAAAATAATTGTACAGGTACCACATGTTCCTTCTTTACATCCTTTTTTTACCCCTTTATACCCTTCACGCCT